>JBEKAS010000055.1:0-18929 GCA_050015795.1 Occallatibacter sp.
TGATTTCGCTACTCTGAGTTGGCCCCTTTCGATGGTCTGATCTGGCCCCACCTGAAGGCGGAGCCCGTTAACTTGTTCTGGGGGATTTTTCCCCGGAAGCGAGGACGGCTTGGCCACAAGGAGGAGCAAGGTGGAGCTATACGAGGAGATTCGGCGGGAGTACGAGCATGGCGCCGGGACGGTCCGCGCGGTAGCGCGGAGATTGGGAGTGCATCGGCGGGAGGTACGCCGGGCTTTGGCCAGCGCAGTGCCTCCAGAACGGAAGAAGCCGGAGCGAGAGCGGCCGAAGCTGGCGCCGGCGCAGTCGTTTATCGATGCGATCCTGGAAGGCGATCGACGCGCCCCGCGCAAGCAGCGGCATACGGCACATCGCATATGGATTCGACTGCGGCAGGAGAAGCCGGAAGTGTTGGTGGCCGAGTCCACGGTGCGCGAGTACGTGCGGCAGCGCAAGTACACTATGGGGCTGTTGGGGCATGAAGTATTCGTTCCCCAGTCCTACCAGTTTGGCGGCGAGGCGCAGGTGGACTGGTATGAGATCTGGGCGGAGTTCGACGGCCAGCCGCGCAAGATCTACATCTTCTGCATGCGCTCGATGGCATCGGGCGCGGCCTTTCACCGGGCTTATCCGCACGCCACGCAACAGGCATTTCTTGAAGCGCACGAGTTAGCCTTCGCCTGGTTTGGTGGGGTCTTTCGTCTGCTCAGGTTCGATAACCTGACCAGCGCGGTGAAGAAGATCCTGCGTGGCCGTCAGCGGGAAGAGACCACGCGGTTCATTGCGTTTCGATCGCACTGGGGCTTTAGCGCGGAGTTCTGCACGCCGGGCGAAGGTCACGAGAAGGGAGGCGTCGAAGGAGAAGGCGGTCAGTACCGGCGCAACTATCTGGTTCCCGTGCCCAAGGTAGGCAACCTGGAGGAACTGAACAGGCTTCTGGAGTCTGGTTCGGTCGAGGAGCAGAACCGTCTGATCAGCGGCCGCAGCCAGACGATCGGCACGGCGATGCTGGCCGAACGCGACCATCTGTTGGCGCTGGCCACTGAAGGCTTTGATCTGGCGGCCTTGCATTTTCCCAGAGTCAACCAGAGCGGCTGCGTAAAGGTGCTCACCAACTTCTACTCGACGCCATTGCCGGTGGCAACATCGGCCGAGGCCAAGGTCTACTCAGCCTACGTGGAGATCTGGCACTCTGGACGTTGCGTGGCCCGGCATGAACGCTGCTACGAACGCCATCAGCAGGTACTGGAACTGGATCACTATCTGGATGTGCTGATGAAGAAGCCCGGCGCCATGGCCGGCTCGACGGCATTGGAACAGTGCCGCGCTCAAGGCCGCTGGCCGGCCAGCTACGACCGCTTCTGGTCGACAACCAGCGAACGAAATGGCCGCCAGGCCGGAACGCGAGCGATGATCGAGGTTCTTCTGTTGAGCCGCACCTATGGCGCGGCCCGCGTGCGCGAGGCAGTGGAAGAGGCGCTGGAGATGGGAACTTCCAGCCTGAGCGCCATCCGCTATTTGCTTAACGTGGACTGCCGGCAGACATCTTCCGATGCAGCGATTGTAGAGATAGGCGAGTTGAGCCGCTATGACCGGCCGCAACCCAGCATGGAAGGTTACGAGCAGTTGCGGCCGAGCTGGGCCGAGACACCACAACCAGACTCACCTTCACGGATGGCGATCTTCCCGGTGGCAACGGAGGTGGTCCAGTGAGCACATCCCAGCCGATCCAAGCGGCCGCCATTCAGCAGTACGCGCGGCAACTCTATCTGACGACGGTGGCCGATCAGTTCGCCAGCCTGGCCGAGGAAGCGGTGCGCAAGAAGCAGTCGCACCTGAGCTATCTGGAAGCGCTGCTGGAAGCCGAGGTCGATGAACGCGACCGCCGAGCGGTGATCCGGCGCATCAAGGAGGCCCACTTCCCGGCGGTCAAGACTCTGGAAGAGTTCGATTTTCAGAGCGCTCAACACATCCCCGTGGTCCTGCTGAAGAAGCTGAGCGAGGGCGAGTATCTGGAGCGCCGGGAACCAGTCATTTTTCTCGGCGAAACGGGAACCGGCAAGAGTCACTTGGCAACCGCTCTTGGAGTGGCCGCCTGCCGGCAGCGCAAGCGAGTGCGCTTCACCACGGCAGCAGAACTGGTGACGGAGATGATCGAAGCTCAGAGCCAACTGCAACTGACGCGGGTGCGAAGTCGCTGGATGCGCTACGAACTTGTCGTGGTTGACGAGCTTGGTTACGTGGTGATGCCGGATGCCGCCGCAGAGCTACTCTTCCAGGTCATCGCCGGACGCGCCGAACAAGCGGCCGTAATCGTGACAACGAACTTGCCGTTTTCCGAATGGCCTACCAAGATCCCCAACGCGCGACTATGCAAGGCGATGCTCGACCGCTTAACCGATCGGGCCCACATCATCGAAACCGGCACAGAGAGTTACAGGTTCCGCAGAACCATGGCACGGAAAGGCGGCAAGGCATGACGAGCAAGCAGTGGTACTACGCGCAACTGCGTTGGGCAGTGATGGTAGAAGGCAAAGAGGGACTGCGGGAGTGGAAAGAGGCAGTCCACATCTTCCTCAGCGAAGACCAGCAGACGGCCTTCCAACAAGCTCTGGAGATCGGACGCCTGGGCGAGGATGTCCATACCGAAGGCCGGCGGGAGGTGGAAACTCGGCTGGCAGAGGTCGTAAGACTCCATTGCCTGGGCAGCAACCAAACCCAATTCGAGGTCAGGCTCGGATCAAGCAAAGCCCGCGAACGCTTGCCCTTCAATTACATCTTCAAACCGGAGGAGCATATGCCCGAGTCGCCGTTTTAACACTGCCTGAAAAGGCCCGCGGCGCCGCCCCGTGTTGGCCTTGGCTCCAGTCGCCCTACGGGCTCCTTCCGCCAAGGCCAACACGGAATGACAAATCACATGCCTTCAGGGTGGGGCCAGATCAGACCATCAAAAGGGGCCAAGTCAAGTTGACGAAACCACTGATGGGTCTCAACTCGATTTGTGGATACCAAAGCCATGTCCCCGTCCCCCAGAAGTGGCCCCTCCCCTCAAGATGCACTTCGAAGCTCCGCTTCAGGACTTCAAGGAAGGCGCAATGGGCCCACCTGATATATGCGCTGGAACGCCTAGGCGTTCAAACGCCTTGAGACTTGCATTCACCGGCTGCTGTTCATCAAACGGAGGACAGAATTCCATCCCCAGCGAACGATATTTGCCTCCGGCCGCACGATTGTACGGCAACAGATCAACCCGAACCAGGCCCTTCAGGTCCTTGACGAAGCTCGCGATTGAGGCGAGATTCCCATGGGAATCGGTTAACCCTGGCACGAGCGGAACCCGGACGACAAAAGGGACTTTCATCGCGGACAAGGCCGTCAGGTTTCCGAGGATCCGTGTATTGTCGAGCCCTGTATAGCGCCGATGGGCAGAAGGGTCCATAATCTTCAAATCGAAATAGACGAGCGAGCATTTCCTCACGACGGTTGCGAAATCGTTCTCTGGCGCATAACCGGAGGTGTCGAGGAGAACGTGCACGTCGTTCAGTCGATCGATCACAGCAGAGAGGAACTGTCCCTGCGTAAGAGGTTCTCCTCCAGAGAACGTTACTCCGCCTTCATTGAGTGAGAGAATGGCGGCTTGGCGATTGAGGATAGCCGCCAATCGCTCGACGGTGTATTCCTTTCCGACAACCCGCTCGCCAGCGTCGCTCTTTATTGTTTCGGGAAGTCTGGAGATTCCTTCGGGGTTATGGCACCATGCGCATCGAAGAGGGCATCCCTTCATGAAGACAGTCGTACGGATGCCGGGGCCGTCGTGTACCGTGAACTCACGGATATCGAATATCATGCCATGTTGTGAATCAGCCCCAATACCTAGCTCCCATAGCGATGCCGTGCGATGATGTGCTCCTGATACTCCGGGGCCAGTTCACAGAAATAACCGCTCCATCCCCAAACTCGTACGATAAGATTCCGATGGCGCTCGGGATGCTCGCGGGCGTCCAAAAGGGTGTCCAAGTTAATCGTGTTGAGCTGCAGTTGTTGGCATCCGAGTTGAGCAAATGTGTGTACCAACATGGCGCATTTCGTAAGACCCTCAGAATCAGAAAAGACGGAATCGGAAAGTTCCATTGTGATTGGGCCGCCGTTGCAGACCCGCGAATAGTCCAGCCTGCTGAAGGCTTGCAGCACGCTGATCGGCCCACGCACTTGTGCCTGGGGAGACGGGGCAAGGTTCGCACTGAAGAACTCACTCCGTTTTCGGCCGTCCGCGGTGGCGCCAATAGGTGTTCCACTGTAATCCCCGGGCTCGCCCCGGGTCAGCCAGACGTAGTACATCGCAGATCCTGTCCCTGGCCGGATGTGTCCGCCGCGGCCGTTATCCGCGATTGCAGCGCATGAGCATGCGAAGGAGTCAAAGAGTTTGGCCAACAACTCGTCTGCTTCCGGATCGTTTCCAGTTTTCGGCGCATCGTACATGAGTCTCTTCTGAAGCTCTTCGTGTCCCACGAAGTTTAGATCCAGCGCCTCAAACAACACTCGAGGACTGACGGACCTCTCCTGGAAGACGAACTTCCGCACTGCCGCAAGTGAGTCGGCGGCACTCGAAGATCCTGCTCCATGAATGCCGAAATTGTTGTACTTGAGTCCCTTCGAGAGATCGCGTCCCGCCTCAAGGCATCCGTCCATGAGAACCGAATAGTACGGAGCTGGCGGCAAAAGCAGATTTGAGTAGCTCTGCACGAGGCGGTCTACCTGATTTCTCATGTCCTCCGCAGTCCGCGAGAAAACCCCCTCGAAAGTATCCCCGGCGACCAGCCCGGCGCGAATTGCCCGATCCGCGGCAAGCGGCATGGAAACGGCGCCAATGTTGACGACCTCCATTCCTTTGCCAGGAATGATGAACTCCCAACAGGCAGCTACTGTGTAGCTGCGGGCATCTTCGGGCTCGTAGCCGTTGGCGATCAGCGCGGGAACGACGACCTCGTCGTTCGAGTATTGCGGGAATCCAAGGCCCTTGCGGGTGAGTTGAGAGGCGAGGGTCAGCAAAGAGAGGTCGGTGCGGGGCGTGATCCGAAGGTTGACCTTTGGATCGATCATGTTCGTGTACAGCGCCACGCGAAGCGCCATCTCGGTTAATTCGTTTACCCCGTCTGCGCCATCTTTGGTCTCTCCACCCAGCATAATGGTCTGGCCGTTGTCTCCCTGTTGCACGCCGGGATAGAGATCGCTGTCCTTGTTAAGCGAAATAAAGAACTCGGCCAGCAGTTCTTCGGCCGCGGTAAGGTTCAGACGCCCAGCTTCAAGATCGGCCTTCAGATAGGGGCAGAGGTATTGATCGATCCTACCCAATCCCACGTGGTAATGCCCGCCCATCCAGACCACGGCATGAAGCAGCCTCAATGACTGGAGTGCTTCGTGAAACGTGGCCGGGGGCAAGGCCGGAACTCTCTCCAGGATCGTCGCGATTTCCGTGCGTCCTAATAGCCGAGCTCTCTCAGCGTAGCGCGCGCCCAGTTCGAAGACGGCATCGATCGTCTCGATCGCGCCATCTAGGAACTCAGCAGCTTCCGGGTCGGAGGCCACGCGCAGTTTCGTTTGTTCCGCCACGCGTCTCCGTTCGAGGAGACCCTGCGAGAGCACCATCTCCCAATCGGCGCAGATATTGCTGATGGGTCCAAGCTCGTGCAGCCTTCTGCCGTGAGTCAAACCTGCCCACTGCTCTGGAGAGTAGACGGAGGGTACTTGAGAAACGGTGCGGGTGAAGACGATACGTTCATCCGGCGCAATAACGATGTCCTCCGCTTCACACATGCGGCGGACTAAGCGAGCAGCCCGCCGCGGCCACGAAAGCGCCTCCCGATTGCACTCTTCCACCAGGTCTGGAGTTTGGGCGCCCCGCAGATCCTTGTGCTCGAGGGCGCGAACCCGCCGCTTCTGCTCGTCGAGACGCGTTGTATCGAAGGAAACAGACGTAGGCCGAGGCAAAACTTCCGAAAATGAGGGCGGCATTCGACTCTCCATACGAAACATCTATAAACGATAATAGATTAACGAGATCAACCCGCTGTGATTTCCGACACACCTGTCCATTTGTGGGATGTATGGATCCCTTTCCGTTTGCGCAGATCAAGAAGAGAGTTGACACTGGCAATCTATAGTCTATAAACTTCTGCTCGCATTAGGAGATACTGTGAACAACGTTGTTGAACCATCGTTGGGCCTCAGGGAGCAAACCACGAACTCCTTTCGGAAGAACAACTTAAGTGCTTTCCTTATAAAGAGCACCGTCGTGGCATCATTGGGCGGCCTCCTATTTGGATTCGACACGGCGGTCATTGCCGGCGCCACCAAGGCGCTGGTAAGCCTCTTCAGCCTCACGCCCGCAAGTCTCGGCCTTACTGTGTCAATTGCTCTGTGGGGCACGATTATCGGTGCAATGGTGGCTGGGATTCCGGGAGACCTGTATGGACGGCGTGATAGCTTGCGCGGTCTCGCCATTCTGTTCTTTGTATCTGCTATTGGCTGTGCTACCGCCTGGAACTGGTTCTCTTTCGTTGCATTCCGGTTTCTCGCCGGGCTGGCGATCGGAGGGTCATCGGTGTTGGCCCCGATGTATATCGCCGAGATTGCCCCGGCCAGGTGGCGCGGCCGGCTCGTCATGTTCTTCCAGTTCAGCGTCGTGCTCGGAATCGTCCTCGCATACTTCTCGAACTACGTGATTGGAACGCTGTCGCTTGGAGCCGGTGAGTGGCGTTGGAAGCTGGGTATTTCGGCAGCGCCTGCAGTCCTGTTCTTCTTCATGCTGTTCTATATCCCCCGCAGTCCGCGCTGGCTGGCAAAGAAGGGACGGATTGAGGAGGCCAGACTGGTTCTTCAGCAAGCCGGAAATGGCGACGCGGAAGAAGATCTGCGTCAGATCGTTCAATCCATCGAGGCGGAGTGCGAGCAGTCGAAGCAGCGCCTCTTTTCGAGGCGATATCGCTACCCCGTCCTGCTGGCCGTGCTGGTTGGGATGTTTAACCAGTTGGCGGGAATCAACTCCATTCTGTATTATCTCAACGACATCTTCGAACGTGCCGGTTTCACTAAAGTTTCGGGCGACAAACAGGCGGTGATCATTGGCGCAACCAATCTGCTGTTCACGACCATCGCCATGACCGTCATCGACAAGCTTGGGCGGAAGGCGATGCTGTTGATCGGCTCAGTGGGAACGTCGGTGTGTCTTGCCGTCGTGGCTTACCAGTTTCAGACGGGCCGGTACGAACGCCTGCTCCTGTTCCCATTGATCGGTTATATAGCGTTCTTTGCCTTCTCCCAGGGAGCGGTCATCTGGGTCTACATCAGTGAAGTGTTCCCAACCAGCGTCCGGGCCAAGGGGCAAAGTTTGGGCAGTTTCTCACACTGGTTCATGACCGCGGCATTGTCGTGGATCTTCCCGCTGCTGAGCGCGCATTCGGCCGCCGTGCCGTTTGGCTTCTTCTCGGCCATGATGGTCATCCAGTTTTTTGTTGTCTTGTTCGTCTTTCCCGAAACCAAGGGAATCACCCTGGAGCAAATGGAAAAGAAACTCGGCATTGTCTGATTAAGGCAGGACGCGCCGTGATGATTCGACCTATTTCGCAAGGAGTCTGCCATGCCATTCTCGATCCAGCGTAGCGCAATACTCTGTTTTGCTTTCGCCGCATTTGTGCTGCTCGAAGCTCCGAGGCACGCCGTATCCTCTTCGCTGGCGCTCGGTGCCGAAATCCTTTCTTCTACAGGTATACGGGCGTCGCTGGAATCGCCGGATGGCGAACTGAAGGTTGGCGGGGAGCCTGTGATCCAGCTATCGCGTAAGCCCAAATCCCACGGCACCCGGCCGGAATTCCTGTCGGCGACTATCCTGCCCGGGCGAGGGATGAACCTCCTTCAAATCACCGCGAACCTGCCTGGCAAGGGAGAAGTGGAGATCTTTGCAACTCCTCCCATTGAAGAGGCTGCCAAGACTCTGAATAGCGAACCCGAGAACTCGCAAGGTGTCCTGAGCTTCACATTCGGTGGCGCTTTCCTGCTCCCGTACGCGAACCGCATACGCGGCACTCTGACGCCGGACGGCAAGAACATTCGGACAGAATGGAATGGGAAAACACTGACTCTTCCGGCAGTGTGGAAAGGAAAAACCAATCCGAGCGCGGAATTGCATGCCATTCACGGCCTGATTCTCAACCGCAAGGCCGACGCGGTGACGGTGAAGACAACCTCGGATGGCCAAATCCTGACGGGCATCATTCACGCGGGCGATTTCGATGGGCATTGGCCTTCAAAAACGGACGCCAGAATCACCATTTCTCTCGCAGGCGATGCTATTGAAGTTGCAATCACCGTCAAGAATGTCGGAGCAGAAGATGAGCCAATGGGAATTGGCTGGCATCCGTACTTTGCGTTTCCCAGTGGCGACCGCAAACAGGTGAGCCTGTCCATCCCTGCTTCCCAATTGGCTGAAGTGAACAACTACGACGATGTGTTTCCGACTGGGAAGCTTGTCCCGGTCGAAGGAACCAAATATGACTTCACGTCGCCACAAGGGAAGCAACTGGACGACATCTTCCTTGACGACAACTTCTCCAGCTTGACGCGCAAAGACGGCAATGTCATAGTCGATGTCATCGATCCGGCCGCATCGTATGGACTCCACATCAAGGGCCTTTCCGACAAGATCAGAACCATTCAGGTCTATGCGCCGCCGGAGAAGCCATTCGCCGCGATCGAGGAACAATTCAACTTCGCCGATCCCTTCAGTGGGGTGTGGAAGGGCATGGATACAGGAATGGTCACGTTGAAGCCAGGACACGAGGTCACGTGGAAGGTTCGGCTGGAACTGTTCACGCCAGGCAAGGAATTGGCGGGAACACGGAAGTGACTGATGATCGACCGCCCTGCATAGTCTGAGCGGGGCCATGGCGTGGGTCTCATTGAGGAATCGTCGTTCGGAAAGGTTAAGGGATGCATCGCAGGGAGTTCTTGAAGTCTTCAGTAATGGCGGGCGCGATGTTCGCGTTCAGCCGAAAGCCATCGTTCGCAGAGTCGATCGATGCTCGAATCGAAGTTTTGCTTGATGAGCCAATCGCGACTATCTCGCCGAACCTCTATGGTCACTTCACCGAGCACATCGGGGGTGTGATTTATGACGGGGTGTGGGTCGGAGAGAATTCAAAGATTCCCAATCAGAACGGCATCCGCAGCGCGCTGCTTGAACACCTGAAGCAAATAAAGGCGCCAATTATTCGCTGGCCGGGCGGCTGCTTTGCCGACAGCTACGACTGGAAGGATGGGATTGGCCCCGTCAATGAACGGCCGAAGCGGACGAACTTCTGGGAAACCGAATCGGACGCAGCGCGGCTCCACGAGAGAGGCCCGCAGGTCTTCGAATCCAACAGGTTCGGTACCGATGAGTTTGTACAGTTTTGCAGATTGAGTGGAGCAGAGCCCTACATCGCGGCCAACTTGCGCAGCCTCTCAGCTCTTGAGTTCGACCATTGGGTGGAATACTGCAATTCTCCGGCAGGGAGCACTGCCCTTGCTGAAAAACGCAGCGCACAAGGCTCTCCCGAGCCGTTCAATGTGCGCTATTGGGGCGTGGGCAATGAAAGCTGGGGCTGTGGCGGCAACTTTACACCCGAAGACTATGCGTCAGAATTTCGCCGCTTCACGACGTGGGTTCCGAGCTACGGAGTCGACCTGCAATTCATCGGCTCCGGCCCGAACGGAAACGACATCGATTGGACGCATCGGTTCTTCGAGGAGGTCTTCTCCGGGCGTCCATACTTCAATCCGAATTTCGCCGGATGGTCCGTGCATCATTACGCATGGAACCTCAGTCGCGGAAAAACGCAGGACTGGATCCAAGCGAAAGGCGATGCTCTCGCGTTTGACGATGTCGATTTCTACGAACTGCTGCGGGAAAGCGACCGCATCGAGCAGATCATCGGCGATCAGTGGGCGGCAATGGGCCAATTTGACGCAGAACATCGTGTCAAGCTGGTCGTCGACGAGTATGGGCCATGGTACCGGGAGGGGTCGGAGGTGGATCCCGCGCACATATTTGGTCAGCAGATTACCATGCGGGATGCGTTGGCAACTGCGCTGACGCTCGACACGTTCAACCGTAATGCCGATAAAGTGAGTCTGGCGACCTGCGCCCAGTTGGTCAACAACCTGAATGCGCTCTTCCTGGTGCACGAAGATCACTTCATCGCTACGCCGAACTTTGATGTGTTTCGAATGTATGCCAGTCATCAGGGTGCACAGGCAGTCCGCGCCGAGTTCTCAGCGCCCTCAGTTAACTATCACAGGGACGGCAAGCCGGCAACGTTCTGGGGCCTCGAAGGGTCCGCTTCCCGAAACCAAGACACTGTCACAGTGACTGTGGTAAATCCCGACCTTGCGAACGCGAAATTGACGGAGATTGCAATTCCAGGGGCGCGCATCGATCACGCGACGGGCAGCGTTCTTTCAGCGCGTGACGTGCATGAACACAACACGTTCGATCGGCCCGACAACGTGCGGACCGAAAAGCTTGAGGCCACAGTTTCGGAGAGACTCGTACGAGTTGGCCTTCCGGCGGCTTCTGTGTCCCGCATCGACATCGAAGTGAAATGAGGTCTTAGGAGTCGTCGTGAATATTTCCCTGTCCGGCAAGGTTATGGTTGTTACGGGCGCATCGTCGGGAATCGGCCTGGCTGTCGTCCGGCAATATCTCGAATGCGATGCGGCCGGGGTGATTGCGGTCTTCAGACGTCGCTCCGATCCACCCGAGTTGATTGCGTTGAAAGAGAGATCTGGAGAAAAACTTCAGATCGTCCGTGGCAGTGTTGCGGTCGAAGAGACAGCGGTAGCCTTCACGAAGGCGGCGATGGACCATTTTGGTCGTCTCGATGTCCTCGTGTGCAACGCCGCGGTGAGCGTCGTAAAGCCAATCCATGAGCACACGCCCGAAGAGTGGGATAGCGTCTTCAATTCGAACGTAAAGGCGGTGTACTGGGCGAGCCGTTACGTCATTCCACAAATGATTCGCCAAGGCGGCGGGCTGATTCTGATCAGCGGCTCGATTTCAGGTGAAGTCGGAATCCCGACCCAAGGCGCGTATGGCCCGTCAAAAGGGGCGCTACACCTGATGACGCGCCAGATGGCGGTGGAATACGCGAAACACAACATTCGCGTCAACACGATTGCCTGCGGAACAGTAGATACGCCAATTGTCTATTCGTCGGCGCAGGAGTCAGGCGATCCGGACGGTTACCTTGAGATGCTAAAGAGTAAGCATCCGATAGGGCGTATCGCTTCGGCCGAAGAGGTCGCCTCTTTTTATGCGTACATGGCAAGCGACCGTGCAAGCTTCTTTACCGGCTCCATTCTCATGATGGACGGGGGATTCACGGCACAGTGAGGTCTGGGAGGATGATGAATATGTTGGCGGCCAGATATCTAGCGCCAAATCAAATCGAGCCGGTCGATGTGCCGCTTCCCGCGCTCGGCGAGAACGAAGCACTCGTAAAGGTGGAAGCATGCGGGTTCTGCGGATCGGATCTGAGTATTGTGGCGGGCGTGCACCCGCGAGCCCGGGGGCCTTTGACGCTGGGACACGAATTCTGCGGGACGATTACCGATATAAACAGTTCGAGTTCATCTTTTCAAAGAGGCGATTTCGTCACCGCGATCCCTCTGATCTCCTGCGGCCAATGCTATGCGTGCCGCAACGGGATGCCTCACGTGTGCAGGACGCTCAAGCTATATGGCTTCGATGTGGATGGGGCGATGGCGGAGTTCGTGCGGCTGCCCGTGAGCAGTCTCCTCAAGCTGCCCCCAACCATGTCGTCTTTCGCCGGGGCGGTGATTGAGCCGCTGGCGGTGGCCGTCCACGGCGTCTCTCTTGCGCCTATCGACATGGCAAGGACAGCGGTCATCATGGGAGCCGGGCCTATCGGACTACTCACCGCGCTGGTCGCGAAGTCGCGCGACGTACCCACGGTTCTGATCAGCGACGTTCTTCCCTTCCGTCTTGCACTGGCAAGGAAACTTGGCCTGAGAGCCGTTGCGGCGGGCGAGGAATTGCGCAATGCAGTGATCGAGGAAACCTCGGGTGACGGGTCCGATCTCGTCTTCGAGTGCGCCGGAAACTCCGCCACCGGAAAAGCGATGACGGAACTCGTGCGGTCACGCGGGACGATTGTCAACTTGGGAGTCTTCAAAAGGCCCGTTGAAATCGACATGCAGGCAGTGAACTTCAAGGAGATCATCCTTCGCGGCTCGCGAGTGTACACAAGAAGGGACTTTGAGTCTGCGATTCATCTGGCGGAGAACATCCCTGTCCGGGAAGTTGTGACGCACTCTTTCCCGCTGATAGAAGTGCAGGCTGCCTTCGATTGCTTCCGAAACGGAGCTGACGTCTGCAAGGTCCTGATTGTTCCCAATGAGGCGCGTCGATGAGCCGTTTCTTGGTTTCCGGAAAGATCGCTCTCATCACAGGAGGCAACCGGGGCATCGGGTTGGGCGCCGCAAAAGCGCTTGGGGAAAGCGGCGCGAAGGTGATCTTGGTGGCGCGCGACCAAGGCGCGCTCGAACAGTCGGCTACTGGGCTGTGCGCTTCAGGTATCGACGTCAATTGTGCAGCATTCGATCTCGCCCGTACCGGTGAGATTTCGACTTGGTACGAAGAATGCGTCTGTAGGCATGGCAGACCGGAGATTCTGGTGAACGCTGCCGGGATCACCCGTCGCGGCGACGCCATCAACCTCGACTTGGCAGACTGGAGCGAGACACTCGCGATTAACGCCACAGCAGTTTTTGAACTGAGCCGGGTCTTCGCACGTTCGTTGATCGAAGCTAAAGCGCGCGGAAAGATCGTGAACATAGCGTCCTTGATGACTGCGGCAGCGCGGCGCGGCACCTCTGCCTATGCCGCTTCCAAGGGAGCACTAGGCCAGTTGACCAAAGCATTGGCGATCGAATGGGCGAGCCACGGTATTCACGTAAATGCCATTGCGCCCGGCTACATCGATACCGAAATGAGCAAGAGCCTTCGTGAAGATCCTGAATTCGACGGATGGGTCAAAAAGAGGTGTCCGTTGGGAAGATGGGGATCGGCCGAGGATATCGCTTGGCCGATCGTTTTCCTCGCCTCCCCGGCTTCAGACTTCATCACCGGACAGGTGATCTATGTCGATGGAGGCTGGTTAGCAACGTTCTAGTTGGTCTCACAGAGCTTGCTCGCCTTTACAACCGAATGTATTTGCACGCTCACCCAAAAGAAATGTGTAACGACGACCAAAAAGCGCAAGTGATCGGCCTCGATTGGGGCACCTCTTCTCTCAGGGCATACCTGCTGGGACAAGGTGGACAAGTTCTTGCCGAGAACTCCTTGCCGCTTGGAATCATGCCTGTGAGGCGGTCAAGCGCGCCTTCTGATATCAATCGGGCGTTCGAGCGGGCGCTCGGGCGGGCAATTGGAGAGTGGATCGCCGCCGCCGCCCGTCCTCTTCCTATTGTGGCGGCAGGGATGGTTGGAAGTGCGCAGGGCTGGCAGGAGGTCCCGTACCTGAGGATTCCGTTCGATGTTCGCGAACTGGGTTCGCACCTCGGTAAAGTCCGCGCCTCTGACGGAACAGTCATTCACCTCGTGCCCGGGCTCCTAAGGACGTGCGGTTTGCCCAACGTCATGCGCGGCGAGGAAACACAGGTGCTTGGCATCTTGAGTGCGGAAGGTAACGGAGATGTGCCCGTCGGGCTGCCCGGGACGCATTCCAAGTGGTGTTTCCTTCAGGGCGGCTGCATCGAGGATTTCGAAACCTTCATCACGGGTGAACTCTACGCAGCTTTGCGTCAACATACGATAATCGGCCAAACCATGAACGGCGGCAGCGATGGCATCTCAGCAGCGTTCGACAGAGGTGTGGAGGTTGCAACAAGCGCCAATGGGCTCATCGGCGACCTATCGACGATATTTAGCGTTCGGTCGCGGAACCTCGTGGGACAACTTACTTTCGAAGAGCAACCGGATTACTTTCGGGCTTGCTGATCGGACACGAGATACAGGGAGTTCTAAGGTGGATCGAGTCGAAGGGATTTGATCGGGATCGACCTCCGCAAATCCGCTTGGCCGGCAGTGCCTCTCTGTGTGCGCGTTATGATCGTGTGCTTGCATCGTGCGGCATGGCCGACGGGGTGACCATCTCAAATGCATCTGCGATTGGACTGTGGCAGATTGCCGTCCGCGCCAACCTCGTGCCTGCGCTAAGTGATTCAGGGCTTAAAAAAGGATCAAACTGATGATGTTGAACGATACGCTGACCAGGTTCGGACTCATCGCAATCCTTCGCGGTGTGCTTCCGGACGAAGCACTCTATGTTGCTTCCGTTCTTTATGAGGCGGGTTTTCGGCTAATCGAGGTCCCTCTCAATTCGCCGGACGCGATTGTGAGCATTGGCAGGATTCGCGATGCCATTCCCGCGGATTGCGTTGTAGGCGCCGGAACCGTCTACCGCGTTTCGCAAGTGAGCGAAGTAAAAGATGCCGGAGGGACCCTGATTGTAATGCCGCACGGTGACAGGGCGATTATCGAAGCAGCTCTTGCATTGCATCTCGACGTGCTCCCCGGCGTGGCTGCCGCAACAGAGGCTTTCTCTGCTTTCTCCGCCGGGGCGACCGTTCTAAATGTGTTTCCCGCCGATCATTTGGGAACCGGAGTCATTCGTGCATGGCGGGCCGTTCTTCCAGGAGAGGTGGGACTGGTTCCCGTGGGCGGAATCGATGCCTGCAACATCGCCGAGTTCTTCGGCGCTGGTGCTCTGGGATTCGGAATCGGGTCCTCACTCTATAAGGCTGGGATCTCCTCAACAGTACTCCACGAGCGCGCGAGGGAGTTGGTCGGGGCCTGGCAGGCGGCGCAGGCGATGTGTATTGCAGGGTAGACAGATTTCGATGCTGTTCTGGATGGAGAATCTCGACAAATGAAGATTACGAAACTAACAACGTTCGCGGTCCCGCCGCGATGGCTATTCCTCAAGATCGACACCGACGATGGAATCTCGGGTTGGGGCGAACCTGTACTGGAGGGCCGGACGAACAGCGTTTCGGCAATGGTTAACGAACTGGCCGATTACCTGGTCGGCAAAGATCCCCGTAATATCGAGGACCTTTGGACCGTCATGTACCGAGGCGGGTTTTATCGCGGCGGCGGCGTGCACATGAGTGCCCTTGCCGGAATCGACTAGGCCCTCTGGGACAGTAAGGCAAAAGCGCTTGGCTCTCCGATTTGTGAATTGCTCGGTGGTAGAGTGCGCGAGAGAATTCGAGTCTATTCATGGATCGGCGGAGATCGGCCGGATGACACTGCGGAGGCAGCCAGAAAAGCAGTCGCAGCCGGCTTTACCGCAGTAAAACTAAATGCGACTGAAGAAATGCAGTACATCGATGCATACGAAAAGGTCGATGCGGTTCTGGCCAATGTTGCTGCCGTGCGCGAGGTGCTCGGCCCGAATCGAGGCATCGGAATCGACTTTCATGGCAGGGTCCACAAGCCGATGGCGAAAATCCTGGTGAATGAGCTTGAGCCGTTGAAGCCGATGTTTATTGAAGAACCGGTCTTGAGCGAATATCCGGAAGTTCTCAAGGAACTCGCTGGCAAAGTTCCCATTGCATTAGGTGAACGACTCTACTCGCGCTGGGACTTCAAGCGGATTCTCCATGAGGGATACATCGATATCATTCAGCCTGACGCGTCACATGCGGGCGGAATCTCCGAAGTCCGTAAGATCGCTGCTATGGCCGAAGCCTATGACGTTGCGCTCGCACTGCACTGCCCACTGGGCCCGATTGCGCTGGCGGCCTGTCTCCAGCTTGATGCTGTCTGCTACAACGCTTTCATTCAGGAACAGAGCCTGGGAATCCACTACAACGAGGAGAACGACTTGCTCGACTACGTTCTCGATCCAAGCGCGTTTGCGTACAGCGATGGATTTGTGACCATCCCCCGCAAGCCCGGACTGGGCATTGAGCTCAATGAGGAGTACATCCATGAACGTGCTCTAAGCGGACAGCCTGGCGCAACCCTATCTGGCGGCACAAAGACGGAAGTTTCGCCGAATGGTAGCTCGGCTGTTCCGATGCGCCACATTCCCCGCAGTTCAAGCCGTTCCAGGAGAAGAAAGCAAACGAATGAATCTGACGATACCTCAGGGCGCTTACCAGGCTTACCTGTTCGACTGCGACGGCACCATTGCCGACTCGATGCCCCTTCACTACAACGCGTGGACTAGAGCGTTGAAGGAATGGAATTGCCGGTTCGATGAAGAGCTGTTTTACCGATGGGGAGGAAAACCGGTCCGGGAAGTGATCGCGGAACTGAACCGAATCGAGGGACTCGAAATGCCAGTCGAGGCGGTGGCCGAGTCTAAGGAGCGCTATTACAAGGAGCAGCTACCCGAATTGAGGCCGATTCCTGAGATCCTCGAAATCGTTCAGGAACGGCACCGGAAGATTCCCTTGGCAGTCGTATCGGGTAGCAAAAAGGGACTTGGTTGTTTGTACGCTCCGCACACTGAGGATTCTAGACAAATTCGAAATACTGATTTGTGCGGAGGACTACAGATGCGGGAAGCCGGCTCCCGATGGATTTTTGTTGGCGGCAAAGGCACTCCGCGTTCGACCTGCGGAATGTCTTGTCTTCGAGGACACGGATTTGGGAATCCAGGCCGCAACCGCGGCGGGGATGAAGTCCGTCCTGGTGACTGGTGTTAGAATTTAGCCGGATTTGCTGCAAGGGTCTTAGAACTTGAAGTGTCGCTTGGTGGCGCGCGTGCTCGCAGAGTCGAAAATGAGGGAGGGGGCTTGAGAGGAGAACACGATTCAAAGGTCGATCGCCACACGGAGGACGACTCCGAAGTGTCCGGCATCTGCCACTACGACTTCGCGCGGAACGATCCATGCGATCGCAGTGCGCCCATTCAGTTGGTCTTGCCCGCAGTCATGGAAAGCCGAGCATTTATGGCGAGCATTCGTTCGTTTGTGACGCCGCCAAACGCGATCGCCGTCTGGTACCTCGGGCAAAATGGCTTCATCCTCAAGGATGAAGCCGGAACGCTCATAGCAATCGATCTCTATCTCACCAACAGCTGTGCCGCCATCTTCGCGAATCTGCCTTTCCGACTTGACCGGCAGCTGCCGATCTTCATTGAGCCTGAAGACCTGGACGTTGACTTCTTCGTTACAACCCACTCCCACATGGACCACACCGACCCCGAGACAATCCGACGTATGAAGAAGACAGGCAAGACCGAGTTCGTTGGACCTTACGATTCGATCCGTGTGTTTCACGAGTGCGGGGTGGATCAGTCGATTTGCAGATTGATTCACCCGGGGCAGCAATTGAAGCTGGAGACCGTATCGGCAATGGCGACCTTCGCTTTGCCGACGGACAATACGGACCTCAACCACACTGGGATTCTCTTCACGTTTGAAAATGGACTGAGGTTCTACAATACCGGAGACACCGCCTATGCCGAAAGGCTGAGTGCGCTGCTTCCAAAGGAGGTGGATGTCTGCGCGATCTGTATCAACGGCGGCTTCCACAATCTGGGACCGATGCAGGCGGCTACGATCGTCAAGCACATTCGGCCGCGCACCGTCATTCCATGTCACTACGACATGATGGTGAACAACGTTGGGTCACCGGACATGTTGCAGGTTGCCCTAAACTTAGTGGGATCTAATGCGACACTGCACAAAATGAAGTATTACTCGCCCTCGGTTTTCTTCGCAGAGTCGGAGTAGCACTAGCGCGCTTGTTTGATGTTCTGAGCTCAACCTGAGGCAGCGGCCCAAGTGGCGACATTCAGGTCTTGTTCATTGAGGGCGAGGCCATATTGATTATTCCAGTAGTGGACAGTCTGTTTGATAAAAGCCTTCCGTGCGACGTGCTTGTCCCCACTCCGAAGCCCCTCAAGAATCCCAAGATGTTCCTGAGCAGCAGCAAAGCGCTCACTCATAGCCTTTGGATTGCCCGGCCAGCGATCAACGACGGAAAAGACGAAAAGCCTGAATGTGAGCGCCTCCAGGGTCTCTCGCAAGTATTCGTTCTTGGCGAGATCCCAGATCTTGCGGTGGAAGGCGACATCGTTCTCGTGAAAATGCTGCACGT
The DNA here is from genome assembly GCA_050015795.1 of Occallatibacter sp. Lineage (GTDB taxonomy): Bacteria > Acidobacteriota > Terriglobia > Terriglobales > Acidobacteriaceae > Telmatobacter. Next base: position 18,174 of record JBEKAS010000055.1, read on the forward strand.
CGCTCTTTGAAATCCCAGGCGAGGCCATGGTCTCCACCATGGCGGTGAGCTCTTTGTCCGCTTCCGGAGTGAAGTTTTCGGAGGCCTTCCCGACCGCAATTGCCTCGAGCGGAATCCGTACCTCTTGGATGAGGCGGTAGTCTTCCGGGCTCAGCTGTGTCACATACGTACCGCGCTGCTGGACTTTGCGCAGAAGCCCTTGGTGCTCCAATTCGTGCAGTGCCTCACGGAGGGTCGGTTGCCCGATTCCCAAACGAGCTGCCCACTTCTGTTCAATCAGACGATCGCCACCCCGCAACTCTCCTGAAATGATGGACTCGCGGATCGCCTGTGCCGCCGCCTGGGGAGCAGTCTGGATGAATAGCTGCCCGCCGTTCATTTTGCCTTGATTCATCACATTCGCCATACTGCGTCTAGCAGATATTCTATGATAAATCGGATTTTGAAATTCGGACTGATTATTTTTGATTAGACGCTGATCAGAAGTCTTCGGCTTCCGCGCCAGCCCGCTCCGTTCAAACTTCCGCACCAGGCTCGTCGCCTCCGCCTGGCTTCTACGATGTCTCAATACAACCGTTCTTGGCTCCCCATGCCCTGACTTCAACACACCCTCACACCGACGAAAAGAGTGGCGTTGCCCGGAGGGATACGCAAGATCGGCCAGCAGGCTGCGGAAATCGATTTTTGAAGGCGTGCGTGTAGCGCATCAAAGAACAGCGGATGCTGCAGGCATCGACTGGAAGTCCGAGGTCTACG
>JBEKAS010000056.1:0-18909 GCA_050015795.1 Occallatibacter sp.
GACATCTCCGACGGCGGCATTGCTGTTGCGCTCGCGCAGGCCGCATTCACCAAAGGCATCGGCGCCACCGTCGAGCAGGATCCGTCGCTCCTCGCTCACCCGCTCTTCGGCCTCTTTGCAGAGCCCGCTTCCACCATCCTCGTCACCGCGAATCATGGCGATCTCGCCGAAATCGACGCCATGGCCAACCAGTACAACTTCCTCTCCGCACGCATTGGAACTACAGGTGGCAATCGCCTTGAAATTCTGGTGGACGGCGAGACCTTCATCTCCGCGCCGCTCACCGAGCTACGCATACTCTGGGCCTCCGCGCTTGAAGCCAATCTCCATGATGAGGTCCCCGCATGAGCCGGCTGCTGTTTCAGGGGGTTGACGGCGTCGCCGATACTTCTGAATCTCTGCGCACCATTTCAAGTAGTTGTCATCCTGAGCGCAGCGCTGCGGCGCAGCCGCGGCGCGCAGTCGAAGGACCTGCGGCAGCTTTTTCCTTAGCTCCTGGTCCCTGTGTCTCTCAGTCCCTGCAGAGCATCGCCGACGGCGATGCTCTGCATGAGGAATGCGGCGTTGTCGCCGTCTACGGCCATCCCCACGCGGCGCGCGAAGCTTACCTCAGCCTCTACGCACTGCAACATCGCGGCCAGGAGTCGGCCGGCATTGCCACCGCCGACGGCCAGCGTCTTGCCAACATCAAAGGCATGGGCCTGGTTTCTGAGATCTTCACGGACGACGTGCTGGCCAAGCTTCCCGGCCGCATGGCCATCGGCCACACGCGCTACTCCACCACCGGCGATTCTGCGCTGCTCAACGCTCAGCCCATTCGCGTCGATTCCACCAAGGGCCTCATCGCCATCGCGCATAACGGCAACCTGGTGAATCTCGGCAACGTGCGCTCCCGCCTGGAGCGCGACGGTGCGTATTTTCAAACCACCTCGGACTCCGAGATCATCGTGCAACTCATCGCGCACTCCGGCGCCGGTTCGCTGGTCGACGCCATCGCCGATTCGCTCTCGCAGGTCGAAGGCGCCTTTTCGATTGTCATGATGACCCGCGACCGCATCTTTGCCGCGCGCGATCCGCACGGCTTCCGGCCGCTCTCCATGGGCCGCATGAAAAATCCCGGCGGGCCCGACACCGTCGTCTTCGCGTCGGAATCCTGCGCCTTCGATCTGCTCCGTGCCGAGTTCGTCCGCGACATTCTGCCCGGCGAGCTGGTCATGGTCTCTGAAGACGGCGTCACCAGCCGCCAATATGCAAGCGGCATTCCGCAATCCAGCTGCATCTTCGAGCATGTTTACTTCGCGCGCCCCGACTCGCGCATCTTCGGCCGTTGGGTGCAGGAGTCGCGCGACCAGATGGGCCGCCAACTCGCGCGCGAGTCCGGCGTGCCTGCCGATGTAGTTGTGCCCGTGCCCGATTCCGGCGTCACCGCCGCGCTCGGCTACGCTGAAGAGGCCGGCATCCCTTTCCGCTTCGGCCTCATTCGCAACCACTACGTGGGCCGCACCTTTATTGAGCCCGAGCAACGCGTGCGCGACTTCGGCGTCCGCCTCAAACTCAACCCCGTGCACAATCTGCTTGAAGGCAAGCGCGTCATCCTCATTGACGACTCCATCATCCGCGGAACAACGAGCCGTAAAATTGTGCGCATGGTGCGTGGCGCCGGCGCCACTGAGGTGCATCTTCGCATCAGCTGCCCGCCCACCATTTCGCCGTGTTTTTACGGAGTCGATACGCCCAGCAAGAAAGAGCTCATCGCGGCCAATCACTCCGTCGAAGAGATTCGCCACTATATCGAGGCGGATTCGCTGGCGTATTTGTCACTGGACGGTATGCTCCAGTGCGTGCGCGACGAAAACAACGTGGGCTACTGCACCGCCTGCTACACCGGCAACTATCCCACGCAATGGGTGGACGTGGAAGACATTCTGCCAGCTGCCGCCGCGCTTTGATGCGCGCCGGGACGACGGGCAAATCCTGCCAGGACAATTAGTTACTCAATTATGTGCTCTCAAGATATGTTCGCTTTATATTCGCCTCCTTATGGCGTATGATTCGAGCCATGAAGAACGAGACGCTCCTCGGCGAGCCCGATGAATTCGTGATGCCGGAACGCGGATCATACACAGAAGACAAGTACGCCCTAATTAGGCTGTACTGTGATCTGTTTTCAAGCGGCATGCGATACAAATGGAGGGGCAAACGGACCTATGTGGATCTTTATGCAGGGAGTGGCCTTTGTCGCATCGAGGGGTCGGACAGGATCCTTCTGGGATCACCTCTGATCGCATTGTCCGTCGAGTCACGGTTTGACCGATATATTTTCTGTGAGAATGACCCGACCTGCATGACGGCCCTCAAGGGACGGGTTAAGCGGATGCACCCAGAACAAGACGTCAGCTGGATTGACCGCGATTGTAACGAGCAAATCAAGCAGATTTGCGATTTGATACCCGAAGATAATCTGGTTCTGTGCTTCGTTGACCCCGATGACTGCGGCCTCCGTCACGAAACTCTGAAGAGGCTTTCTGAATCTGCCCGCGGGGTAGATTTCCTCTGCCTCCTAGCGTTTCAAATGGATGCAAAGCGAGCTATCACTCATTACTTGAACCCCGACAATCGAAAAATCGATGAAATGCTCGGTAACTTGGATTGGCGCGATCGATGGACGCAGGAACAATTGAAAGGCACGGATCTTGCAAAGTTTTTGGCGCTAGAGTTCGCGCGTTCGATGGAGGGCATGGGATACAGACACACGGAACTTGCAGACATGAGAGTGATCAAGAGAAAGCACTTGCCGCTTTACTACCTCGCACTTTTCTCAAAGCATCCAACGGCCTTCAAGTACTGGGACCAAGTTTTGAAGTACGCTACCCCACAACGCGGACTGTTCAACTAGGAGGTCAAAATGTCGCTAGGCACATCAATTGAATGGACGGATGCAACTTGGAACCCGGTGCGCGGCTGCTCAAAGATCAGTCCCGGCTGCAAGAATTGCTATGCGGAGCGATTCGCGGAGCGTTTTCGCGGTGTTCCCGGCCATCCTTTTGAACAGGGGTTCGATGTGCGCCTTGTTCCTGAAAAGCTTCAGGACCCGCTGCGATGGAGGAGCCCAAAGAAGATCTTCGTCAATTCGATGAGTGATCTGTTCCACGAATCAGTTCCCGACAGTTACATCCTTCAGGTTGCCGAAGTCATGCGAGAAGCAAATTGGCACATCTTTCAGATATTGACAAAGCGCCATGATCGCATGTGCCGTTTGCTCTCTGGACCACTGTGCGATTTTGCTAAGGAATCGCACATTTGGTGGGGCGTCAGCGTCGAGAACAGGAAAAACGGTCTTCCAAGGCTGCGGAAATTGCAGAGCACTCCCATCGCGATACGATTCTTGTCGATTGAACCTCTGCTTGAAGATTTAGGGGAAATTGACCTGACCGGGATTGCGTGGGCAATTGTTGGCGGAGAAAGTGGTCCAGGCGCACGTCCGATGCGTGCGGAATGGGTGCGGTCAATCAAGAAGCAATGTGGCCGCCAAAAGGTTCCGTTCTTTTTCAAGCAATGGGGCGGTACTCGAAAGGCAGTGGCCGGCAGGGTGCTAGATGGAAGGACCTACAGCGATTTTCCTTCGGTGACCAGCTCAAACCGCTCCAGCAAGAAGGCCTCGCTCAACTCATGGGCAGCGTTTGTTCCGGTCGAAGCCCTCGTGGGCTGATCATTCACTGTGGTGTTGTTCTCGGTCATCTCCCTGGCAGAAGACTGCTCGTAATAAGCTTTACGCCGATTCCTCCGCCAAGCTCGCGGGCGCAACCACGGGCCGCCGCGCCAGGCTTCGCGTCAGCGCAACCATCGTTCCCGCGGCAAGCAGGCAAGGCAGCACCAGCCCTCTCAATCCCGCCTCATAATTCCCCGTGTAATCCTTCATCACGCCCATCCAGTACGGTCCCACAAATCCGCTGAACATGGTGATCGTGTTCATGGCCGCAATTCCCGACGCGGCCGCGCGGCCGGCCAGAAACTGCGTGGGGACTGCCAGCGCCGGACCCTGCATCGACATGAACGAAATGAAACTCGCGGCCAATGCGGCAACCACCAGCCATGGCGCCTTGGCATAACTCGCCGTCAAATAGCCGGCGGCCATGACCAGGCAGGGAACAACGCAATGCAACGCCCGTTCACCGCGTCGATCGGAGTGCGCGCCGTTCAGCAGCATTCCCGCCGCGCCCGCCAATCCAAAACACGCCACCAGGAACCCGACATTCCTCACGCTCCAGCCCGTCGCTCCCTGCAAAATCGCCGGTTGGGAAAAACCGTATGCGTAGCTGGTGGTAAGCGCGAAAAAGAAGAACGCACCGATCATCCACACCTTCGGCTCAAGCAGCGCCTGCGCCACGCCCGCGCTATGTCCGAGATGCGCCTTTTCGCCGTCGGCCTTTAGCTGACCAGCGAGCCACGACTTTTCTTCCGCAGTCAGCCAGGCCGCATTGGCTGGATTGTCCGGAAGCATTTTCAGAATCACGAGACTGAACACTGCCGCGGGCAGACCCTCAAAGAGGAACAACCATTGCCAGCCCGAGAGCCCCAGCTTGCCGCCCAGACCCAGCAGCCACCCGGCCAGCGAGCCCATCGCCACCGAACTCAGGGGCAGGGCAATATAGAACCGGCTCACCGCACGCGCTCTCATGCGCGCGGGAAACCACAGTGTCAGGTAATAGATGACGCCGGGAAAGAACCCGGCCTCGGCCACGCCCAGCAGGAACCGCAGCACATTGAACTCGAGCGGGGTGCGCACAAACAGCATCGCGGCTGCCAGCAATCCCCAAGTGAACATGATCCGCGCCAGCCACCGCTTCGCCCCGCAGCGCAACAACATCAAATTCGACGGCACCTCGCACAGCGCATACCCGATAAAGAAAAGTCCCGCGCCAAATCCGTAAACCGATGCACTGAAGTGCAGATCTCGATTCATCTGCAGCGAGGCAAAGCTGATGTTGATGCGGTCCATGTAGGACAGGCCGTAGCCAACGGCGAGCACCGGCAGAAGGCGCACTGCAGCTTTGCGCTGCGCACTCCGCCCGATTGCCTCGTCCTCCGCACGCGCCGGCGCATCGCTCGACACGTACACACCACTCGCATCGCCGGTGTCAAGCATGGACGACCTCCTGAGCCGCACCGTGGGGAACCAGCTAGCTAGAGATTAACAGTGCGCGGCCCAACATCCCATGATTTCTGATGGTTGATCCAGATTCTCTGCCCTCACATCGCCTTCGTCGCCGTCATTTCCGTGCCCCAGCTTCCATCGTCGGTTCCGAAGGTGAACGCGATCGCTCCAGCCGAAACCTTGCCCGTGTAGACAAGCTTGTAGGTCTGTCCCTGGTAATCGGTGTTCACCCAGAAGCTCACCGTGTCGCCGTCCAGCTTGCCCTCGTGAATCTCCGCGGGCGTCGTCGGCAGCCCCTCCACCGTTCCCGTCACTACGCCGGCCGAGCTTGTCAAATGGAAGGTCAGCGGAATGCTCGTGCCCTGAAAATCGAAGCTCCCTTTCCATGTTCCGGTGACATCGATCCCGGCAGGCGCGGGCGCCGTCTCCGCTCTCCTGGCCGCCGTCATCTGCGTGCCCCAGCTTCCATCCTCCGTCCCAAAAGTGAATGCAATCTGATCCCCGGCCGCAGAAACCGTTCCCTTGAACACCAGCTTGTAGGTCTGTTCCTGGTAATCGGTGTTCACCCAGAAGCTCACCGTGTCGCCGTCCAGCTTGCCTTCGTGAATCTCCGCGGGCGTTGTGGGCAGCCCTTCCACCGTCCCCGTTATCGCGCCGTTCGCAACCGTGAAGTGGAACGTCAACGGTACATTCGAACCCTGAAAATCGAAGGCTCCCTTCCAGGTTCCACTCGCGTCCGCCGCGTTTGCTGCCGGCAGCACCGCCAGGAAAGCAACCAGCCCTACCATGCGCAGCAAATTCCTCATGCACGCCCCCAAACCCAACGAGTTTACCATGCTGGTGTCAGGTATTGATGCTGCCTCAGGCCCCGCCGGCACGTGCCGCGCGTGATCCTGTAACGGCCGGAATGTGGTGGCAGATTTTGACTCAGCGCAGCGTCAGCGAGGGGTCGGCGCTGAGTTCCGGCGGAGCGAAATCCTCGGCCAGCAGGCGCGGCCACGCGGCGGCTGCGATCATGGCGGCGTTGTCGGTGGAGAGAGCGAGAGTAGGAAAGGAAATGCGCACGCCGCGCGCCGCAGCTTCTCGCGTGAAGCGCTCGCGCAACTCGCGATTGGCGGCTACGCCACCGGTGACCAAGATGCGACGCGTACCGAGCGACTGCGCAGCGGCAAAGGTCTTCTTCATCAGGTCGCCGATCACCGCGTGCTGAAAACTGGCGATCAGATCCAATGTCGGCTGCGGGCAGAGGGCGAGAGCCTCTTCGCGCGTCTGGGGCGGGCGAAAATTCTTGAGCACGCGGCTCACCCGCGCCCTTGCCTCGGCGCGCAACCCATGCAGCTCCACGTAGCGCAGCACAGCCGTCTTGATTCCTGAAAACGAAAACAAAAAGTGCGGATCGAGGCGCGCGATGGGCGCGGTTTTCGCCGCCTTGGTGCGCGCAGGCTTGCCGCCGAGGTGCGCCTTGGTTTTGATTTGCGCGAACGAGAAAGGCACGGCGCTGGGATTGCCGAATTTGGCCAGCGCGTCGATCCACGGACCGCCGGGATAGCCGAGGCCGAGCAGTTTCGCGACCTTGTCGAAGGCCTCGCCCGCGGCGTCGTCCACGGTGCGGCCCACCAGCGTGTAATTCCACGTCCCTTGCGCCGGGCGGGCCAGATAAAGGTGCGTGTGCCCGCCGGAGACGACCAGCGCCAGCGCCGCATCGTTGCGCAAAGTTACGCTCTTCTCGCCCGCGACGTCAGCGCCTGACGCGACCTCGGTCTCGCGTTCGTTCAGCAGCACCGCGTGAATGTGACCCTCGAGATGATTCACGGCGATCAACGGAAGATGATTCGCAAAGGCGAGAGCCTTGGCGTATGTGATGCCCACCAGAAGCGCTCCGGCAAGGCCCGGGCCGGAGGTCACAGCGATGGCATCGAGATCGGCGAGCGTAAGGTGCGCCTCGGCCAGCGCGGCGCGGACCACGGGGACAATGGCGCGGAGATGCTCGCGGCTGGCCAGCTCCGGCACGACGCCGCCGTAACGCGCGTGCGTCGCGATTTGCGAAGCGACCACAGAAGAAACGGTGCGTGCGCCACGCTCCACAATTGCCGCAGCAGTTTCGTCGCAGGAGCTTTCAATGCCGAGAATCAGGCCGGAACCGGGCATAATCTCAGTGTATTGTGTAGCGCTGGTCTCCTGACCCGCGCTCGTCCGAAGATCATTACGAGATCACGAAGTCAGATCGCCACTTCGCTCGCGCCGCCACACGGGTTGACAATAGAAACAACGACAATGGGCAGCACACTCCAATTCGAAGCGGCGTTGCGCATCATTGAGAAGCTGCGCGCAGAGGGATACGAGGCGTATCTCGCCGGCGGTTGCGTGCGCGATCTGCTGCTGGGGCGCGAGCCGGCCGACTTCGACGTGGCGACCAACGCGACGCCAGACGTGGTGCTGGACTTGTTTCCGCGGACCTTTGCCGTGGGCGCGCACTTCGGGGTCGTTCTCGTTGCGCCGGAGACCGAAGATGCCGGCTTCACGACCGAAGTCGCGACCTTCCGCTCCGACCTGGCCTATTCCGATGGCCGCCATCCCGATGCGGTGCGTTACACCACGAGCGCCGAGGAGGATGTGCAGCGCCGCGATTTCACGATCAACGGGCTGCTGTTGGACCCGCTACGCGGGGGACGACCTTTGGACGAGTGTATCGGCGATCCAAAGCTTCTCCGCTCCGCAGTGATCGACTGCGTCGGCGGTCTCGCCGACCTCGACGCGGGCGTGGTGCGCGCCATCGGGCGTCCGGAACTGCGCTTTGAAGAAGACCATCTGCGCATGTTGCGCGGGGTGCGCTTCGCAGCGCGGTTCGGGTTCGAGCTTGAGCCTGAAACGCAACGCGCCATCCGCTCGCTCGGGGTCCGCATTCACGCCGTCAGCCGCGAGCGCGTGCGCGACGAACTCACCAAAATGCTCATCGAGGGCCATGCGCGCCGTGCCTTTGAGTTGCTCGACGAAACCGGACTGCTCGCCGAAGTGCTGCCCGAGATTGCGTCCATGAAGGGCGTGGAGCAGCCGCCGCAATTCCACCCCGAGGGCGACGTGTGGATTCACACCCTGATGCTGCTCGAGCAATTGCCGCCGGGATGCAGCATGACGCTCGCATGGGGCGCGTTGCTGCACGACGTGGGCAAGCCGCCAACCTTCCGTCGCGCTCCCGACCGCATCCGTTTTGACGGCCACGTGGAAATCGGCGTCGCCATGGCTGCGGAAATCTGCCGGGGCTTTCGTTTTTCCAACGAAGAGACGCGTCAAGTGCTGGCGCTCATCGAGAATCACATGCGCTTCATGGATGCGCAGCGCATGAAGGCTTCCACGCTCAAGCGCTTCTTCCGGCTGGATCGCTTCGATGAGCACCTGGCCCTGCACCGCATGGATTGCCTGGCCGCGAGCGGCAACCTGGAGCACTGGGAGTTTGTGCGCGAACGTTTTTCCTCGATGCCGGAGGCAGCGATGAGGCCGCAGCCGCTGATCACGGGCAGGGAACTGATTGCCGCGGGATACCCGCCGGGCGCGCGATTCCGCGAGATGCTGCGCGCGGCTGAGGATGCGCAGTTGGAGGGAAGCATCGCGACTGCGGAGGAAGCGCTGCAACTGGTGCGCGAGCGATTTCCTTCCTGAGCCAGGCCCTGACCAGCGAGGATTGCGCTGCGACCAGGACCTACGTAGGCAGGATGGTCTTGAGCGTCTCCGCGAAGGTTGCCACATAAGGCTCGAAGAGCATGAACATGTGCTTGGTCGGCACTTCGATGATCTCGACGCCGCCTTGGGCGAGGCTGCCCCAGCCCAGCGTGAGGTCCTCGCTGCGGCCAAGCACTTCCGGTCCTTGATCGGTGGCGCGCACCAGCGTGATTTTCCCGGGGAAAGGTTTGAAGGTGTAGCGCGAAAGCGCGTACCAATGCCCCTGAGAAACCCAATAGAAGCGCAGGGGCGCCGAGAGCGGCCATCTCATCATCTTGTAGGCATTTACGCCCGTGGGAAACACTGCGTGCTCCATGAACTTGGACCAGTAGTATTCGCTCTTCTCCGAAATCTTCTTGCTGAGATAACGCACCCCGCCTTCGCGAATGTTGCGCCAAAACTTGGCGAGCTTGATGCCCATGCCAAAATTCTGGTCGCTGTCGGGAACGCGCACATCAAACATGATGACCGCGGCGGGAGTCACGCCCTGCTCCTGAAGCTGCCGCGCCATTTCGTATAACACGAAGCCGCCATACGAGGCCGCGCCCAGGAGATATGGGCCCTGCGGAAAGAAGGCGCGCATCTCCCTGATGTAAAGCGCGGCCATCTCTTCGATGGTGAGGTCGCGCCGATCGGGTTCGGCAACCAGCGGAGACTGAAAAGCATAGAACGGCTGGCTCGGGCCAAGCGCTTTGGCCAGTTGCTCGTAGAAGAGAACGTCGCCACCGACGGCGTGAATGCAGAAAAGAGGAACGCGCGAGCCATTGGGCTGGATGGGCACGAGCGCGGACCATGTACTCTGCTCGCTGCCGGCGGGCGCGCCTGCTTTGCGAATCGCCTCAGCGAGTTGGCCCGGTGTGCGGGCTTCGAAAAGCACGGCAAGCTCGAGATCTACGTGAAAAGTCCTTTTGATTTTCGCAATCAGGCGGACGCCGATCAGGGAGTGGCCGCCGAGCGCAAAAAAGTCATCGTCGGAGTTGACATGATCGATGCCGAGCAGTTCCTGCCACCAGCCTGCGAGTGTCAACTCGATACTCTCCGCGGCCGCCACGGAAGCAGGCGCGGCTGCCGGCTTATGCGGCGGCGCTGGAGCACGGCTCCCGGTTGCTTCGAGCGGCTGCGGAACGGCAACGACTGCGGTGGGTGCATCCGCAAGCAGGATGCGCGTGAGCGTTCGCGCGCCTTCGAGCGGTGAGATGCCGGGCCGGGGAACGATTTCAATGGGCTGCTCGCCACCGGAGCGGGCAGCTTCATGTGCCCGGCCTGATTCCTTCATGGCACGTTCCGGATCGGCGATGCGGCGCACGGAGAAACCTTCAACCTCGGCCAGAACCTGTCCCTGCTCATCGAAGATGGTGACATCGAACGTCTCGACTTCGCTGCGGCGCTGATTGTCCTGCCGGCCGCGGACGTGGCTATACATGCGCGCGGGAAAAGTGCGATAGACGCTCATCCTGCGGTAGGAAATGGGCAGGAAGAGATCGTCGCAACGATCGTAATCATGCGTAAGGTAGAGCGCGGCGCCGGTCGCCATGTCGAGCAGCGCCGGATGCTGGCGAAGCGTGGCGACATCGGCTGAGAATTTTTCGTCGAGCTCAATTTCCGCCAGGCCCTCCCCTTTGCCGAGATGCAGCCGGCGCAGCGAGCGCCAGCGCGGCCCAAACTCGAATTGGCGTTCCTGCCGGGTGCGATTCTGCTCATCAAAGACAATTTCGCGGCCGCAGCAGCGGGCGGCGATGGCGGCGCGATCCACCAGAGCCGCGGGATGGGCGCGGCAGGGCGCGATGATTCCAGTGCAGTGCTCGACCCATTGACCGTTGCGCGCAAAGACCGAAAAACGGAACGCGCCTTTCGCGGCCTCAGTGCCTTGTTCGCGCCGCAGTTGCATGCGCACCTCTTTTGACTCGTCAGGAGAAAACATCAACGGCGCAAGGAAAAACACATTGCGGAACTCGACGGCGCCCTTGAGCGAGCCGTGAGTAAAAGCGCCCGCGACCATTTCAAGGTGGCCTGTCCCGGGAATGAGTGCGATGCCGTTCTTGAATCGATGCTCCGCGAGAACCCAACGGCGCTGCTGCGAAAACCGGTCAGCATAGACGATTTCGTTGAGCGTTTCGAGCAGGCGTTCTCCGAGCCAGGGATGCGGCGAGATGGCGCGCGCGGCCATGCCGATTTCGCGCCACGCACCCCAATTGATCACGCTAACGGGCCCTTTGCGGCTGAGCGCGAAGGCGTCTAGAAATGCGTTGGCGGCGGCGTAGTCCACTTGTCCCGCGGGCGGCAGAATGGAACTGATCGAGGAAAAGAGCACCAAGCAAGTGAGCGGCTGGTCGCGCAGAGCTTCTTCAGTCACGAGCGTTCCGCGTACCTTGGGATCGAGAACACGCGCGGCACTGGACGCGGTCTTGAGCATCAGAGGGCCGTCGTCGAGCACGCCGGCGGCGTGGAAGACGCCGCTGATTGTGCCGAATTGCCGGCGCGCCTGTGTGACTGCGGCTTTCATCTCGCCGAGGTTCGTCACGTCGGCTTGCAGGACGAGAAAACCCCCCGCCAGAGAGCGAATCGCAACAAGCTTACGGAGGCGTTCCTTTTCGGACTCGGAACGCGCGCCATCCTGCAGCGCAGATTCCCATTGTGCTTCAGGCGGGAGCGCGGAGCGGCCCACAAGCACAAGGCATGCCTGAAACTCGCGCGCCAGATGTTCGGCCACCGTGAGGCCGAGCGCGCCGAGTCCGCCGGTGATCAGGTAAACGCCGCCACGATCAAGACGCGGGTGATCGGGGCGCGGGTGCTCGCGCGCGGAGGAAAGCTGGAGCGGTTCGAGCGTCTCAATGAAGCGTTCGCCGCCGCGCCATGCAATCGTGGAATTCTAGTAGGCGCCACTCATCTCCGCGACGAGTTGCGCCACGCTCTCCGCGGTTTTGCCGGCGTCAAAGTCGAGATCGATGGCTTTCGAGTAGAACCCCGGAAGCTCTTTGTGAATTACGCGCGCGGGACCGAGAAGCACAGCGCGAGCAGGATCGCGCACAGGCTCCGCGGTCACCTTCTGCATGTGGTTGGAGACGAGCGCCAACTGCATGCCCTGGAGATCCTGTGCCGCCAGTGCCTGCGCCAGATAAAGAGGACTGAAGAAGCTGCGGTCGAGAGTTTCTTCGAGCGGCGGGTCGCTCGCTTCGGCCGCGAGAGACCAGAGGTGAACAATTGTGCGTGGAGCTCCGCCGGACTCGAGCAGAGCGGCAACGAGCGCATCGTAGTCCGCGCGCGCGGCGGGGCGCAGCGCATAGCGGCCGTCCCTGAGTTGCTTGAAGCTGCCACCGGGTTCGACAACGGCGAATTCCTGTTTCGCAGACTTGAGATAACGGGCAATCTCATCGGCAACGCCGAACGCGTCACGGAAAAGCAGCCAGGGGCCTGGCGCGGCTGCGGTGGTTTTAAGCAGAGGCGTGGGGATCCAGACGCGGCGATAGAGCGAGACGATCTCGTCGGCACTGTCGACACTGGCGGATGGTGGGGCCGGCACCGGCGCGGGCTGCGCGTCCTGCGGCCTCTTGTCCGGCTCAATCCAGAACTTCTGGTGCTCGAAAGGATACGTGGGGAGGGAAACGCGTTGCACGGAGCCGGCTGCGTGGAGCTTCAACCAGTCGACGTTGACGCCCAGCGTCCAAAGGCAGCCGAGTGTTTCCAGCGCGCAACGCAATGCGGAGACGTTCTCGCGCGGATGCGGGAGTGATGCAAATGCCCTGGCGGAAGGGCCGCCCTGCTGGCGCGCGAGCGTGGTGAGCACATTGCCTGGTCCGACTTCAATGAGCACGCGCTCAGGCGCGCTGAAAAGCTCGGCAAGATTGTCGCTGAAGCGAACCGTCGAACGGATGTGGCGCGCCCAGTACGCCGGGTCCGTGGCCTCTTCCGCTTTGATCCACGTGCCTGTGACATTCGAGAGGTAGGGAATGCGCGGAGCGTGAAGCTTGATGCCGCGCAACCGCTGCTCGAATGCGCCGAGAATGGGTTCCATCATTGCAGAGTGGAAGGCGTGCGAAGTGAACAGGCGGCGGCCGGCGATGGATTGCTTCGCGAGCAATTCCTCGTAAGCGGCAATCGCATCCGTAGGGCCTGAGGCGACGCACATCGCGGGATTGTTGATGGCGGCGAGAGAAAGATCCTTGGGCAGCTTGATCTCGGCGGCGGGAAGTGGCACGGCCAGCATCGCGCCGGCGGGCAGTTCGTAGATGAGCTGTCCACGCGCAGCGACAATCGCGAGCGCATCTTCGAGCGAAAAGACGCCAGCGATGCAGGCGGCCACATATTCACCAATGCTGTGGCCGGCCAACGCAGTGGGCTCGATGCCATGTGACATCCACCACTGGGCCAGCGCGTATTCGATCGCGAAGAGCGCGGGTTGCGTGAGCCACGTCTGATTCAAACGCTCCGCGCAAGCATCTTTTTCGGAATCCGGCGGATAAAGCGCCGCAATCAGATCGATGCCCAGCGGCTCGCGCAGATGTTTCGCGCAAAGGTCGAGCGCTTCGCGGAAAACCGGTTCGTTCTCGTAGAGTTCGCGGCCCATATTCGCGTATTGCGAGCCCTGGCCGGAGAAGAGAAACACGGCCGAGGTGCGCCCCGCGGTCCCGGCAATGAGCTTTTTGCGGTCGAGACCGGCGAGCGCGGCAATGGATTCACGCGTGTCTTCGAGAACGACGGCGCGACGTTGCGGAAATGGCGTGCGCCCGAGTTGGCAAGTGAAGGCGGCGTCGGCAAGGTTCAGTTCCGGATGCTCGGCGAAATGCGCGGCCAGATTCGCAAAGGCCTGACCCGCTGCGGCTTCGGTTTTTGCGGAGACGATGAGGATCTGGTACGGCCTCTGCTGACGGGCGAGTGAGGCTGCAGGCGCTTCTTCCACAATCACGTGCGCATTGGTGCCGCCGATGCCGAGCGAAGTGACGCCGGCGCGGCGCGACGCGCCCGCAGAGGGCCAATCGGCAAGCTTGCTGCTTACGTAAAACGGACTGCCCTCAAGCTCGATGTGCGGATTGATCTTTTCGAAGTGCAGGCTGGCGGGAATTTGCGCGTGCTCCAGCGCCAGCGTGGTCTTGATGAGGCCGGAGACACCCGCCGCGGCGTCGAGGTGGCCCACGTTGGACTTGAGCGAGCCGATGGCAGTCGTGCCGCTCGCGCCGGAGTCTCGAAAGGCTTGCGTCAAAGCGCGCACTTCAATGGGATCGCCGACGCGCGTTCCGGTGCCGTGCGTTTCTACATAGGAGATGCTGGAGGCAGGAACGCCGGCGTAATCCAGCGCTTCGCGGATCACCTCGGCTTGGCCTTCCACGCTGGGCGCAAGATAACCCACCTTGCGCGCGCCGTCGTTGTTGATCGCCGAGCCGAGAATGACGGCATGAATGCGATCGTGATCGGCGAGCGCATCTTCAAGCCGGCGCAGGACAACAATGCCGAGGCCGCTCGCGAAAACCGTGCCGCTCGAGCTTGCGTCGAAGCTCCGGCAGTGGCCATCGCGCGAAAGAATCTCGCCCTCGCGATACACGTAGCCGAGCCCGTGCGGAATTTCGATGGTGACGCCGCCCGCCAGCGCCATGTCGCACTCGAAATTGAGTAAACTCTGGCAGGCCATGTGCACCGCGACCAGCGAAGTGGAGCACGCAGTCTGCACATTGATGCTGGGTCCGCGCAAATCGAGCTGGTAGCTGACGCGCGTGGCCAGCACGTCCTTGTCGTTGCCGGTTTGCTTGAGCTGAAAGAGGCCTGCGGATGCAACCAGGCGGCGATTGGCGAGCAGATTGTGGATCAGGTAGGTGTTCATCCCCGATCCGGCAAATACGCCGATGGAGCCGGAGAACTGTTGCGGCGGATGCGCCGCGTCTTCCAGCGCTTCCCACGCGCACTCCAGGAAATGACGGTGCTGCGGGTCCATGATGGAGGCATCGCGCGGACTGAGACCGAAGAACGGCGCGTCGAACAGCGGCACGTCCTCAAGAATGGCGGCGCGGCGTACGTAATCTGGGTTGGCGAGATCCTCAGCCGCGGCGCCGGCGGCGAGCAGCTCGGCGTCCGTAAGATCGCGAATGGATTCGACGCCATCGCGCAGATTCCGCCAGAACTCCGCCGTGTTGCGCGCGCCGGGAAATCGGCCCGACATGCCGACGATCGCGATAGTGGAGGACTTCATGGCGTTGTGGTTTCCCGCTGGCGCGCGATTCTGCGGCGCGCGGCGCGCTCCGAGAGCTGGCTGGAGGCCGCCTGCCCTGCGGCGGATTGGGTAGCGGATTGTGCGTCTAGATGTGCGGCCAGCGCGCTGACCGTCGTGAATTGAAAGAGATCGAGCAGTGCGATCTCGCGGCCCAGCGCTTTCTGCAGCTTGGCATGCGCTTCGGCCACGGTGAGCGAGTGCGCGCCGAGATCGAAGAAATTCTCTGTTAATCCAACCGACGGAATGCCCAACGCTTGCTGCCATGCGCGCGCCACCGTGCGCTCCATCTCGCTCGAGGGTTCGGCAGCGTGCGCGGCTGCGGCGGAAGCGGGGTTCGATGGAGGCAGCTTGAGCAGCGCCTTGCGATCGATTTTGCCGTTGCCGGTGAGCGGTAGCTCATCGAGAAATACGAATGCGGAAGGAACCATGTAGTCGGGCAGCTTGGCATCGAGCGCCGTGCGCAAAGCGGCAGCGGAGTCCGCCGCTTCGGCGACGAGATAAGCCACAAGCCGCTTATCGCCTTCGCGGTCTTCGCGCAGAACAACAACCGCCTGGCGGACGCCGGGGCATTTCTCGAGCAGCGCCTCGATCTCGCCGGGCTCGATGCGATGCCCGCGCAGCTTGATCTGATAATCCGCGCGGCCGAGAAAGTCGATGTTGCCGTCAGGCAGAAAGCGCGCAAGATCGCCGGTGCGGTAAATACGATCCAGAGCGAGCGAGGGAATCACAATGAAGCGCTCGGCGGTGAGCTCGGGCCGCCGCCAATAGCCGCGCGCCACGCCGTCGCCACCGATGAAGAGTTCACCAATCTCGCCAACCGGAACGGGAGTGAGATCGGGATCGAGCATGTAGATTTGCGTATTGGCGATGGGCTTTCCAATGGACACGGTCGCACCCACATCCTCGACGCGGCAGGTCGTGGACCAGATCGTGGTCTCGGTCGGCCCGTACATATTGTGAATCTCGCCCTTGAAGACCTGGCGCAGATGATGGATGAGCGCCGCGGGAACGGCCTCGCCGCCGAGCAGCACCTGTTTGAGCGAGCCCAGCGCGGCGTAGGCCCGCGGATCGAGTGTCAGCATGCGCGCGAGTGACGGCGTCATCTGCAGATGCGTGACGCGGTGGCGCGTGATCTCATCGGCAATCGTCGCCGAGCCTTCGTCGCCGTGCACAACAACCGTAAACCCGCGCGTGAGCGTCCAAAGCAGCTCCAGCACAGAAATGTCGAACGACGCGCTGGTGACGGCCAACCACACGCCGGGTCCGCAGCCGATGGCGCGATCCATGCCGGTGAAGAAATTCACCACATTGCGGTTCTCTACCATCACGCCTTTCGGCTTGCCTGTCGAGCCGGAGGTGTAAATCACGTACGCAATGTGCGCCGGCGTCGCCGAGGAGACGACGGCTTCCGCGCTTCCGCGCCCGAGGTCCGCATCGTCGGCGTTGAGAATGGTGAGATCTTCGGCAGCTGGCGGAAGATGCGCGCGCGACGCGGCGGTAGTGAGCAGCACCGGCATCTTGGAGTCTTCAATCACCAGCGAAAGGCGATCCTGAGGATGCGTGGGATCGAGAGGAACGTACGCGCCGCCAGCCTTGAGAATTCCGAGAAGGCCGATGACAAGAGTTTCCGAACGGCCCATGGCCACGCCCACCAGCGTATCGGGCTTCACGCCGAGCCTCTGCAAACGGCGCGCCAGCCGATTCCCATTTTCATCCAGCTGGCGATAGCTGAGCGTGCGGCCGCGCGCAATCACCGCGACGGCATCGGGCGTACGCGCGGCTTGCGCGGCGAAAAGATCCGCAATGGTGCTGGAGCGGGGATAATCGGCCTCGGTCCGATTCCACTCAAGCAGCTGCGCGGGTAACATGGAAGTTCTCCAGGAACAGATACTCGATGCCGGTGCCGAGGAAGGTCGCAATGGCTTCCTCAGGAGTGTTGACGATGGGCTGCCCTTTCACATTGAAGCTGGTATTCAGCACCATCTGACGTCCCGTGGTTTGGCCCACAGCCAGAAGCAGCGCGTGAAAATCGGGATTGTCTTTGGCGCTCACGGTTTGCAGGCGGGCGGACCCATTCACGTGCGTAATCGCGGGCAACTGATCGCGCAACCCGGGGCGGACGTTGACGAGGCTGATCATATAGGGGAATTCCGCGCCTGGCGCGACCTCGAACCAGCGGTGTGCTTCTTCAATAGAGCACGCCGGCGCAAAGGGCCGGAAGGCCTCACGCTTTTTCACCATGGCGTTGATGCGGTCGCGCATCTCAGGATGACCGGGATCGGCGAGAATGCTGCGGTTGCCGAGCGCTCGCGGGCCATACTCCATGCGGCCGCGGGACCACGCAATCACGCGCCCGTCGGCGATGAGTTTGGCTGCCGCTGCGCAGGTTTCATCCACAGTCGCGTAGCGCTGCCACTGGACTTTGCCGTTGAAGCGCTGCAACGCGGCCTCCACGTCGGCGTCGCTATATTGCGGGCCGAAGAGCGGGGCGGGGAAACGCTTGTTGGGAATCTTCTCCGCGAGTGCCGTGCGATAGAGCGCCGCGCCCAGCGCTACGCCGTCGTCGCCGGCCACGGGCTGGATGTACACCTCGTCGAAAAGATGCGAGCGCATGAGCTTGCCGTTGGCAGTGCAGTTCAGCGACACGCCTCCGGCCAGTGCCAGCCGCCGCAGCCCGGTCTCTTCGCCAAAGTGTTCGCACACATGCATTACCACGCGCTCCAGGCACTCCTGCAGCGCCGCCGCTATGTCTTCATGATTCGAATTCACCGACTGGTCGGGAGCGCGGCGCGCGATCAGATGCTGGTCGAGAAACGCACGCGTCGCTGTGTAATTCTCGCGCTCTTCGCGGTTACGGTTCAGCTTGAGCATGGGAATGCGGATCGATCCGTCGGGGCAAAGCTCCACGGCTTGTTCAAAAAAATTGCGGTAACGCGCCGGATCGCCGTAGGGCGCCAGCCCCATGATCTTGTATTCGTCGGAATTGAAATCGAAGCCGAGATGCAACGTGACCAGCGAGTAGAGAATGCCGATGGAATCGTTGGCGGCGATAGTGCGAATTTTTTCGAACGCGCCGTCGTGAAAGTCATAGACGCTCAGGCTCTCCATCTCGCCCATGGCGTCGTTGACGACGATCAGGCACTCGTCCCAGCCGGAGGTGTAAGCGGCGCTGGCGGCGTGTGCCAGGTGATGGCCGACCTGGTGAACCCGATCCAGTGGAAAGCCCGGCAGATCGCGGCGCACCTGGTTGAGCAGCGCTTGGCGCGAAAAGACCTTCTCGTAAAGCTCCGACGAAGTTTCGTCGCCATTATAAAACCCGCGGTAGGGAGCGTAGTCGAACCCATGCGCAAGCTCGTCAATCTCGGAGAGGCAGACGTCGGCCGCGTTGAGGCAGAAACGAATGGCATCAATGGGAAAGTCGCCCGTGTGTCTCTTGCCGCTGAAGCGCTCCTGCTCGGCCGCGGCAACCAATTTGCCGTCGATCACCAGCGCGGCCGCGGCGTCCATGCCCTGAACGATGCGGTACTCGCGCTCGTCCAGGCCCGCCCAGTGCGCCTTCTTGAAGGGCACCGCGTTTTCCAGCCCGCTGATCCCTATGACTTTCATTCCTGCTCACGTCCAACAAACGCGTCCGCGGAAGTTTCTGCTCCGGGCAACGCGCAGAGCGCCACGGCCGCCTGCGTATTGGCGCTGATTTCCCGCCTCAGGTGAGGTTCGAGCACGCCTTTCCACTCACGTCCCGGGCCGCATCCCAGTCGGAAGCCTACACTTTCACTGTGCTGCTCACCCCTCAGACTAGCATTCACGGCCGTTTCGGGAATCCCCCGTATGGGGGCCA
>JBEKAS010000057.1:0-18650 GCA_050015795.1 Occallatibacter sp.
AGTTCTTCCATCAGCCAGGTCGACGTCACCCACGAGCCGTACACGGTTTTCTGGTCGTGAATCATGTCGGGCGAGGGATTGAACTCGACGCGTCCGCCTTCGCCCAGAAAAACGATTTTGCCCCACTTGCGCGTGGCGCGAATCGCCGTGGCGCGCGCGGCATCATTTGCCGAGCAGTCGACGGCGCGCTCGACACCCATGCCTACGGTGCCCATGCCCGCGGTCAGCCGCTTCACCTCGGCCACGTTGTCCGGTCCCGACTTGAGAACCTCGTCGCACAGGCCGAGATCCTTCGCGATCTTCATCCGCTCCGGAACCACGTCAATGCCGATGATCTGGTGCGCGCCCAGCTTGCGGCACAGCGCGCCCGCGGCCAGACCCACAGGTCCCAGACCCGTAATCAGCACGGCATGATTGCCGTTGATGCCGATCTTCTCCAGGCCCTCGTACACGGTGCCGAATCCGCAGGCCACCTGCGCGCCATCGGCGTAGGAAAGCTCACCGGGCAGTGCGATCAAATCCTTTTCCTCGGCGATCATGAACTCGGCCATGCCGCCGTCGCGTTGCCAGCCGTAGGCGCGGCGATACTTTTCGCTGGTGCAGGAGATCATGTAGCCACGCCGGCAGTCGTTGCACACGCCGCATCCGGAGATGTGATAGACGATGACGCGATCGCCCGCCTTGAAGCGCCGGCAGCCCTCGCCTGTCGTCATAATCTGGCCGCAAGGCTCGTGCCCGGCGATCACGCCCTGGTAGCCCTCGGGGCCCTTGCCAAGATGTTCATGATAGATGCAGCGAATGTCGGACCCGCAGATGGTCGAGGCTTTCATGCGCAAAAGAACTTCCCCATGACCCGGCTCGGGCACGGGCACCGTGCGCATCTCCACCGTGGAGTTGCCGGGCAGATAGGCTGCGGACATTTTGGTCGGAATCATTTCGTACTCCAATTCCTCGAACTAGCTGTCAGCTTTTAGCTAATTTCTGCGACTGCCAATTTCATCATGTCTGGCCTGAGAAGGCCAGTGTGGTGGATCCGAAGTTCGTCGAAAAACAACCGCAGATCCTTCGACTCCCTACCCCTTCGACTTCGCTCAGGGTCCGGTCGCTCAGGATGACAGCGATGTGGGTGTGCCCCGAGTCCCGCTGATCCCTGAAACCTGACCCCTGTTCTTCACGGCGGCGTGATCTCCCCATTCACGTCCCAGAGATCCTCCCAGGTCTGGCCGTCCTTCCACAGAAAGACCTGGCCTTTGATCAAGCGGCAGTTGCGGTCGATGGCGGCGATCGCGCGCATCTCTTCATCGGTCAGAGGGTCACCTGCTGCTGCGACGAGATTTTCGCGATAGTGATTCACCGAGAAGGGAATCGGCGTTTGCCCGCGCTCGACCGCCCATTGAATGCAAACCGCCGCGGGATGAATTCCGTGGCGGCGTGCGATCTCCAGAATTACCGGATCCTCGGTGGGCGTGGTGTCTTCAGGTGTGCGGTCGCGATCTGGTCGTCCCGGCGAACCAATGGGGCAGTAGCCGATGGGCTCGATGCGATTTTCCACGACGAATTTGAATAGTTCCGGCTGCTGGAAATGAGGATGCAGCTCCATCTCATTCACCGCCGGCCGGATGTGCGCGTCGCGCAATAGCAGTCTGAGTTTAGGCACGGTCATGTTCGACGTGCCGATGTGCCGCACCAGGCCCATCCGCACCAGCTCTTCCATCTTCCGCCACGTTTTCATGTAGTTTTCGTGGATGTAGGGCCGGGCGTCTGGCGAGCGCGAGCTCACGTCGCATCCCGGCGGATGGAAGTTGGGGAACGGCCAGTGCACAAGGTAGAGATCGAGATATTCGAGCCGAAGGTCGGCGAGTGATTTGCGGGCTGCGGCGATCACATCGTTCTCGCCGTGCTTGTCATTCCACAGCTTTGAGGTGATCCAGAGTTCCTCGCGCTTGATGCCACCACGCAGAATCGTCTCAAATGCAGCGCCGATTTCGGTCTCGTTGCCGTAGACCGAAGCACAATCAAAATGCCGGTAGCCGACCGCCGCCGCGCCGCGCACGACCGCGGCAATCTCACTCGCGGAAACGTGGTCTGAGCCGAACGTGCCCAGCCCGATGGCCGGCATGGTGGCGCCTCCAGAGAGTTTGCGTTGCGGAATCGCCGCCGGATCGATAGGAGCGGGTAGGGAAGCGGGTGGGGCTGAATGTTCCATGCCTGATTTACCTTACGCGAATCAAAGTTAACGCTAACTTCAAGGAGAATACCTTCCCCCAGAACAAGTGTCAACTTCGATCTTGCAATTCCTCAAGGAAAGCTGCTCGGCGACTGTGGCAGCAGCCTGTCCCCTTAAGCCGGGCCTGCAATTTCATTTAAAAAACCGGCTCCGCGAACAAAAATCAAACTGATTCAAGTAAACTGGCGAATGAGCACAGCCATCAATCCAGCGCACAGCCTCGGGGCTCCGCGCCCCCCGAGCCTCGAGTGGCGGCCCTCGGTGAACCCGTGGATGGTCGCGCTCTCCGTGATGCTGGCCACCTTCATGGTGGTGCTCGACTCTTCCATCGCCAACGTCGCCCTGCCGCATATCGCCGGCAGCCTGTCCGCGTCTACCGACGAATCCACCTGGGTGCTGACCAGCTACCTGGTCTCGAATGGCATCATGCTGCCCGCTTCGGGCTGGCTGGCGCGGCGCATCGGCCGCAAGCGGCTGCTGATGCTCTCAATCCTGTCGTTCACCGTCGCGTCCATGCTTTGCGGCATGGCGCTCAATATGCCCATGCTGATTGTTGCGCGGATCCTGCAGGGCGCGGGCGGCGGCGGCATGCAGCCCCTGGCGCAATCCATCCTGCTCGAAAGCTTTTCGCCGGAAAAACACGGTAAGGCGATGGCTGCGTACGGAGTGGGCATCGTTGTTGCGCCGGTCATCGGTCCCACGTTGGGCGGATGGATTACCGACAGCTATTCCTGGCGCTGGATCTTCTACATCAATCTTCCCGTCGGCCTCTTGGCGCTTTTCATGGTCAACCTGTTTGTCGAAGACCCACCCTATCTCCGGCACGCGCGCCGCGTGGCCATCGATGCCATCGGCTTTGGCCTCATGGCCGTCTGGCTCGGCTCTTTGCAACTGGTGCTCGACAAAGGCCAGGAAGCGGATTGGTTCGAAGCCACCTGGATCTGCTGGGTGACCGCACTCTCCGTGGCCATGTTTCTGGGTTTCGTGGCGCGCGAGTTGCTGTGCCGCGATCCCATCGTGCAGTTGCACGCGCTCCTCGATCCAAACTTCCGCACGGGCACGCTCATCACCGGTCTCTTCGGCGTCCTGCTCTATGGAGTCACGGCTTTTATGCCGCTTTTTCTGCAAACACTGCTGGGATACTCGGCCATGGACAGCGGCCTGGCGGTGAGCCCGCGCGGACTCGGCTCCATGGTGGCGATGCTGGTAGTGGGTTTGCTCATCAACCGCTTTGACAGCCGGGCTCTCCTGGCGGTGGGCATGGCCATCTTCGGTGTCTCCACCCTCATGTTGAGCCGCATCAACCTGGGCATTGCAATGAGCGATGTGGCCTGGCCGAATTTCTTGAATGGTTTTGGAGGAGGCTTTGTCTTTGTGCCTCTCACCACGCTTGCCATGGGCCGCCTGCGCAAGCAGGAGATGGGCAACGCCTCCGGCATCTACAACCTGGTTCGCAATATCGGCGGCAGCATCGGCATTGCCGCGCTCACCGCCAACCTGGTGCGCGGCGCGCAGGTCCACCAGAACTACATGGGCGCCCACCTGACCGCCGATAATCCGGTGGCCACGAATGCCATTCGGGGGTTAGCAACCCGTTTTCAGACCGGAGGCGCCGACGCGGTTCTGGCGCACCGTCAGGCGCTCGGCGCTCTCTATGGCAGCCTGCAGCAACAATCCGCGTTGCTGGCTTATGCAGACAACTTCCGCCTGCTCGGCTACCTCGCGCTGGGTTGCATTCCGCTGGCGTTCCTCTTCAAGCGCCCCAGCCACGCAACGCAAGGCCGTCACGAAGTGGGGGGCGAGTAGTAGGCGTCATTTTCCGGGACGGCGCACACACAGCGCGCGCAGGCTGCCGCTGTAGCCGAGGGGATCATAGCCCCACCGTTGCCCATGGGGGAAATCAAATTGCCATGCATATCCCGTAACGTGCCCCCGATCATCGAGTTTCCGACTGCTGCTCCATTCACGCACACCCGTCAGAAGCAAGCCGCCCTTCGCTCGTCCGGCAAGAGCCCACGTCACGCCTTTGGGGGTTGGAGTAGCGAAGCCGCTCCCATCGTAAATTGCTTGCAGCTCATTGATCGCTGGCAGCCTCCAGTCGGAGTGTCCCGTCAAGAGCAGGGTGCCGCAATACTTCATCCCCTTGTGCCAGTTCACCTGTTTGCCGTTGTCCTTAGCTGCCCACATGAATCCGGTTGAAGGATCGGTCCAATAGCCACGCGCCTGAGTCTCCTGCGCTGATCCGGTCGAGGGCGGAGCTGCTGCGGCGCCACCCGGTTGCGTCTGCGCACGCGCGGCATTTTCCGTTCCGAAAAACGTCAGCGTTGCGAAGGCCAAAAGAATGGGTGTCCGGAAGTCGTGCATGGGCCAAGGATATGGCCGATGGAGAACCTTGCTGAGACCCATTAGAACACTTCCTTAACTGGCACAATAGATCATGAAACCGCGTTTCTCACAAATGCGCGACCGCGCAGAATCCGAATGCTGGCCAGGTCTCTGAGGGCCAGGAGGCCCTCAGTACAGCCGGCCGGGAGGCCGGCGCTACGTTTTCGACGGCCCTACTTCTCGGCTCGCACCAACAGGCAGGTGATATTGTCGTGGCCGCCGGCATCGTTGGCGGCTGCCACCAGCCGCGCGCACAGTTCCTGCAGAGGAAGGTCGAGCTTCAGGATCCATTCGATGGTCGGGTCGGCGAGTTCGCGGGTGAGGCCGTCGGAACAGAGCATGAAGAGGTCGCCGGGCTCGTTTTCGAGCTCAAAAATGTCGGGAGTGACCGAGCTTTGCGTGCCCAGGGCGCGCGTGATCACGTTCTTGAAGGGCGAGCGTTGCGCTTCCACCGGGTCCATGCGGCCCATGCGCACCTGCTCCTCCACCAGCGAGTGATCGAGAGTGATCTGCTCAAGATGGGAGTTGCGCATGCGGTAACCGCGGCTGTCGCCCACGTTGATCAACCAACCGCGCTGGGCTTCCGCCAGGAGTGTCACCAGCGTGGTGCCCATCCCGCTCAGTTTTTGGCTGCTTTCCGCACGCATGAAGATGGCCGCATTGGCGCTGGCGACTGCCGCTTCGGCGTCGTCCAGCAGAGGGTGGGTCCCGTCACGGCCGGTGAGCAACCGCATCATTTCGTCTACGGCCAGGGAACTGGCAATTTCGCCGGCAGCTGCGCCGCCCATTCCGTCGCAGACGACATAGACGCCGTGCTCGACGGAAAAGCCGAATGCATCCTCATTGGAAGGGCGCTTGCGGCCACAATCGGTGACCGCCGCGGCCGCATAGTGGGCAACAGCCGTGGCCAAGAAATAACCCCCGTGGCTAAGTGTACTAAAAACAGGGAACAGGGGTCAGGGATCAGGGATCAGAAGAGGCACCGAGGGAACGAGGGAACAGGGAACAAGCTCTCAGCCGTCAGCTTTCAGCTATCGGCGAAAACGAGCTGCGGAAGCTGACGGCCGAGAACTGAGGGCCGAAAACTGAACGCAGACATCTGACATCTGTCACCTGAATCCTGAAACCTCACTTCGCTCCCGGCACCGCCGGCGGCGGAGGCAAATCAAAAATCTGGATGGCGCCGGCGTTGAGCAGCGCCACGCGCCGGCCCGATGGAGAGATGGCTACGTTACCGCCGGCATCGAGAATGGGGCTGAGCGGCGAGACGAATGCGATGTCGCCGGTGGCGGCATCGAAGACGGTAACCGACTGTTCCTTCACGTCTTCAGTGTCCATGGGCGCAAACATGCTGACTAGCCGGCTGGTGTCGAGTGTGGTCCAGGCCAGGCGCGAGCCATTGGGCGCCACGGTCAGATGCGGCCAGACTTCGGTCGACGGCGCCTGCGCGATCCATAGGGTTTTGCCCTCCGTCGTCATGGCCACCAGCTTGCGCGCGCCATCGGAGTTGCACCCGGTGATCAAAATCTCGTCCTCGGAAAGAAATTCGTCGTCGGGATCGCAGACCGTTTCCACGCTGCCCAGCATTCTGGCGCCGCCGGTGAAGTAGCTCAGGTTCAGCACCCACTCCGTGCCCCGGCTGCGCAGATTCTCGACATAGCCCGTAGAGTTGATGGGCAGATGCACGGCCGTACGGACACGGCTGACCAGCATCACTTCGCCCGACTCGCGCCGCAGGATGCGCACCACCAGTTCGGGACGCCCTTCCTCGGCTGCCGCATCGTCCTGGTCGGTGGTGACTGTGGCCGAGGCTGTCGCCGGGCTCGAGACTGGGCTCGAGACTGGGCTCGAGACTGGGCCGGACAGCTGGCCGGATATTGACCCTGTGGACGAAGACCTGTCCGCGGGGGCCCTGGATTTTGCAGCCGCGACGATGGGCTCGCGCGAATTCGTAACCAGAAACTGCTGCGCGGGGTCTAATTCCACCCAGAGCAGGGCGCCGGGGAAGTCGAGGAACGGCTTCAACGCAAGTGTGGCGTCACCCTGGAGGAGATTGTCGCGATCGCGCAGCAGAAAATGGCCGTCTTTGAGCGGCCACAGGTAGCGCACACGGTCGTGCACCGTCCACAACGCTTCGGCCTCAATCCGGGCCTCGCCCGTGCCCTGCGGCAGCTTCAGCACCACGGCGCGAATCTCGCGCTCGCTGCTTTCTTCGCCGGTCTTCAGATCGCGGTGGATGAGCCCGGGAACGCGAAACGTGAACAGGAGCCGGTCTTCATCGATGAAGTCGAGCGAGACGAAGGTGTTGCGCGCGCCTAGATAGTTGCTGCTAGGCGCCGTGAAACCGAGCGGAACGACGGGAATGCTCGCGATGGGCGCAAGCGACGGTTGCTCGGGAAAATGATTGGAGAGGAATCGCGCTTTCACCGCCGGCGCTGCATGAGACTCGGGATCGCTGCCGCGCTGCGCTGCGGCGGCCGCCGTTGCCAGGCCCAGCGCCGCCACGGCCAAAGCCATTGCCATTCCCCGCGCCGCACCCGCCTGCCCCATTCCTTGCCGTTTCGCCATCGAAGAGTATTCTCGCCGATTGAGCCTCAGCACTGAAAGCGAGCGCCTAATTGCGGGGCCGGTTTACCCCTGCGTATGCGACAGTAAAGAAGGAATGGCAGAGCGGGTTTCGGCAAGCGGGCACTTCAGATTTCTTGGTTACGGCGCATGCGCCCTGGCCGGAACCCTGTGGGGCACCGGTTTCTACTGGGGACGGCTCGCGCTGAACGAGATGAACGTGGAGCACATGGTGCTCTATCGTTTTCTGTTTGCCTGCCTGGGCATGGCGCCTGTGATGCTCGGCCGCCGCGTGCGCCTGACACCCCGGGAATTGCGGATCATGCTGCTGGCAGCGTTCTTCGGCATTCCCATTCAGTTTCTGTTGCAATTTCACGGCCTGGCGTTGACCACGGTGAGCCATGCCGCGCTCATGGTGGGCGCCATGCCGGTGCTGCTGGCCGTGGCAGCCGTGCTTTTTGCCGGCGAGCGGCTCGACTGGATTGGCTGGGTGGCTCTGTGCGCATCCACGGCCGGCGCCGCCATGGTGGTTCTGGGCGGCGACCGCGCAACCACGGGACGCGAGACGCCCACGCTCGCCGGCGACCTGCTGGTGATTGCATCGCTCATGGTCGCCCTGGCCTGGATTTTGCTCAGCAAGAAGCTGCTGCAGACGCACAGCGCTCCAGTGGTCACCGCGTACACCATCTATTCGGGAACGTTGATGCTGGTGATTTGCAATCTAGGCTGGTGGCTGCTGGCGCCGCTCACGCACCAGAAGGTTGAGCCCATGCCGTTTGCCCACATCAGCCTGACAGCATGGATCGCGTTGGCCATCAGCGGCGTGTTCTGCACGGCCACCACAACGCTCCTATGGAACTGGGGCATTCATCATGTGCCGGCCTCGCGCGCCGGAGTCTTTCTGAACATCGAGCCAGCGCTCGGTTCGGTGTTGGGCGTGGAACTTCTGGGTGAGCGGCTGGGCCCCTACGCGTGGCTGGGTGGAGCGCTCATTCTGGCCGCGGCCATCACCCTTACCACCCGCGGTCACGAGCCTGAGCCAGCGGTGATTCTGGAATAGCGGCGGTTGCCTGCGCTAGCATCGGGGTCATGGAACCGCCCGCAGCTTTGCCGCATGTGCCAGACCAGCTTGTTGCCCAGCCTGGCTCCGGCCGCAGCCGGCGTCGCGCCACGATCGAGATCGCCGTTGCCTACGGGCTCATCATGGCGGTGGAATGGACGCCGCGGCCGCTGCAACGCGTACTGTGGCTGGTTGCTGCGGTTGGTTTGGCGCTCATTTTGTGGAGATCGTTCGACGGCTGGCAAGCAATGGGCTTTCGCGCGGCCAACTTCTTGCGCTCGCTGTGGATCGCCGCAGCCGCGCTGGTACTGGCTGCCGTGGCGATTGCGGTTGCCGCCCGGATGCACACGCTCCTCGTGCCCGGCGGCGTGCTCGCCTTTCTTGCCACCTATTGCGCCTATGCCGTCTGGAGCGGCGTGCAGCAGTTCCTGTTGCAGGGCGTTTTTCTGTTGCGCTTTCTACGCCTCATTCCCAGGCCCACCATGGCAGCGCTGACGGCGTCCGTGCTCTTCGCGACGGCGCACCTGCCCAATCCCGTGCTTATGCCGATCACGTTCATCTGGGGCTTCGCGGCGTGCCTGCTCTTTCTGCGCTACCGCAATATCTATCCCCTGATGATTGCCCACGCCATCCTGGGCATCACCGTGGCCATGACGATTCCCGGGCCGGTGGACCATAACATGCGCGTCGGCCTGGGCTATCTGAGGTATGACCCGCACCGTCACGTGCATCGCACGTACCACCTATCGCAGCCATAGCGACCAGATGGCGTCCACCGTGGCATGCGTAACCGCCGACGCGCCCACGCGCCGTTGCGCACGCCAAGCGCGGCCGTAAAAAATTCCGGCGAGCGCGGCCATCAACACGTATTGCCAATTGAAGTGCGCAGCCCGCTTGTTGAAATGCGCCAGCCCGAACAGACACGCCGTTACGAACAGAGCCCCGTACCGGCCCAGGCGTTTCTCCAGCAGGTTTTGCAGCCAGCCGCGGAAAAACAGCTCTTCGGGGACCGCGATAAAGAAAAAAGTGAAGAACCACGCGCCGGCTATTGGCCCGATTCCCGGCCACACCCCGTGCAGATGCAGAAAGCCAAGGCTCAGGCCCAGCGCCAGCGCAAGCGGCGTGTAGAACGCGGCCTCGCGCAGCCCGATGCCCAGATCCTTCAAGCGCAGGCGCAGGTTGAAGCCGGTGCCGCCGAGTTGGCGGATGAGCACGAAGCCGTAAATTCCAGCATCGAGCAGGAGGATTTTATTGAAGACAGCCAGATGCGCCGGCCACGCCGTCTCGAACCAGCGCAGATCGACGGCCAGACCCAGCGCAGCCAGCACCAGAAAATCGCGCCAGTTGCCGCGCTGGGCTGCATCCACGCGTGCTGCCTGACCGAGGAGCAGGGCGATGGCAACGGGCAGCAGCGCATAGAGCGCGAACCAACCCCAGAGGAACACGCTGGCCCCACAGGCCACCAGCAGATACGGGATCGACAACGCCGCCGGGCACACGAACCGAGCCCAAACTGGCAATGCACGCACGCGCGCGGCCGCGAAATCCGGAAAAAACGCCACGGCCAGATACGGAACCAGGGTGAGCAGCGCGGCAATGACGTTGGCAGGAGTGATCAGGGCCATTTCCTCCATTGTGCGCCATGCGGCGGCAGCGGCTGCGGGCAAACTTTAGTCACCGATAGGCGCGATTTGCATGCAGTGAATCATGACGGGTGTCCGATACTTTTCTCAGTCATTTGTGGAGGCTCATGTGACGCTTCTTACCTGGAACCATGCCTGCAGCGTGGGCGTGCGGGCCATGGACGACCAGCACGGAATCCTTATGGACGCCATCAACGCACTGCGCCTGGCGCTGGTGCGCGGAGCCGGGCGCGAGAGGATCTGCGAACTGCTGGACGAGTTCATTGAATTCACCCGCATGCACTTCTGGAGCGAGGAACAGCTCATGGAGCAGACCGGCTTTGCGGGTCTTGAGGAGCACCGCGCCGAACACCATCGCATGATGGCCGACATTCTGCAATCCGCGCATCGCCTGCAATACGGCAAAGGCGTGCAACTGCGTCCCTTGCTCTGCGGTTTGCACCACGGATTCCTGCATCACATCGAAACCATGGATCAGAAGTATGTACCGTGGCTTCATGAGCACGGCGTTTCCTGACGCCGGGGGCTGCGAGAGAATTCGCTTGGCAAGTGGTTTTGTATCAGGGCAAGAGCGGGGAACCCACCCAGTAGGTGGGTCGCGTGCCGTAAGCTGCGCAAAATGAGCGCGGCTTAATGCCCTGCGGGCTGGTTGTTCTCGCAAACGGCCCTTCGCGTGCTCCTCAAGTTTGTCGCATTTCTTCCGATCATCCTTTTACCGGCAGTTGCCAGCCGGAGAATTGGCGTGTGCAGCCTCAATTCCTCGGCCGCGCAGATCGCAGTCTTTCCCTAACGGAATGATTAATTATCCCGCGGTCATTCATTCCATCGGCAAAGCCTGAAGGAGAAAGCTCGAAATGGATGGGGCGGATTACGGAGACGAAATAGGCATCGAAATCGTCGATCGCGATCACCGGGAGATTTCCGAACTGCTGGTCGCGATCAATGTCAATGCGGAAAAGGATGGGGATGCGGGCCGGAAGATCCTCCTCCTGCGCGATCTGGCGCGCGCAACGCGCTCGCACTTCCTTTTGGAAGAGTGGATGATGGCCGCGACGAATTACCCTGGCCTGTTTCTGCACCGGCAGCGTCACGCATGGATGCTGGAGGAAATCAGAAGGCTTGCTGAGCATTGGGGTAAGGAGCCAAGCGGCCTGATGCGAGAGTCGATAGGGTACTTGTGGGAGTCGCACATCGAGCATGTAGAGTGCGAAGACCAGGCATACGGCCTATGGCTGGGCACGACGGGCGGCAAGAGCAAGCTGGATCGAGCTTTCTTTCTGATGAACCCTTGACCGGTACGCAATAGAGAGGAGGGCGCGGCCCTGGCCCGCATTTCTCACGAACGGCACAACATGTGCCGCCGGTGTCCTGACCGGCTGAAGAGAAACCTTCCCGTGCCCGATCCTTTTCGCGCTCTTTGCGAAAAGGGTGGGAAAGCAAAAAGGCTGGGTACGCTTATCCCGGAACGGACGTCAGCTTTCGAACGACAACTGCGCCGAGACCCACGCAGGCGCGGCGGGCTTGGGCTCCGAAGCGAGCTCGTAGACCAGCCGCTCCAGCACCAGCCGTTTGTCGGGCGGCGAGGAGCGCAGCTCCAGGTCTGCGCGGGCCACCAGGCGCAGCGCGCGCGTAAGCTCGCGACGGCTCTTGTAGCGTCGCGCCTGGCGGATCAGGTCGTCGGCGGCAAACGGCGGCATGCGGAAACCCTGCCACAGCGCCTGCCAGATGGCGCGCGAATCGCGCACGTTTTTCTCCAGGATCACCAGCATCTGGCGGAAGGTGCGGGCCAGCATGTAGAGGTGGCCGATGGCAGAGTCCTCGCCGGCGTCGGAGCTGTTGAGCAGCCCGTGCAGCAGAGCGAGAGCGCGCACGCGATCGCGGGCGCTGATGGCATCGGTGAGATCGTACAGAGTGCGCTGCTTGGCGCTGAGCACCATGGTTTCCACGTCACCAAGCGTGATGCGGCCCCGGCCGGTGGCGTAGAGCAGAAGTTTTTCGAGTTCCGATGAAACCAGCATCATGTCCGCGCCCAGCGCGTCGGCCAGCTCGCGCGCCGCATCGGGTTCCAGGCGGTTCCCGGCTTCCTGTGCCTTGGCCACCGCCCAGCGCATAGCATCTTCCTCGCTGACGCGCGCCAGTTCCACCATGCCGCAGTGTTCGCCCAAAGTTTCAGTCAGCCGCTCATAGCGATTCTTGTCGTCGAGCTCCATGCGGCGCGCGTCAGAGGGGATGCGCAGGAAATCCGCGACGAACAGAAGCAGAGCCTGGGGATTCGGCGACTGGAAATAGCGGTCGATCGCCGCAAATTCGTCCTTCTTGGCGCCGCGCGTATAAAGCTGGCGGACGTTGCGCACAAAAATCACCTGAAAGGGAGCCATCAGCGACGGGGTCTGCGCGCGATCCAGTACCTCAAAGATCGAAGTCGAGGAGAGATCGAATTCGGAAAGGCAAAAATCCCTCAGATCGGCGGGAACGAAGGCCTTCAGTACGGCGGCGCGGCAGCGGTCGAGAAGAAATAGCTCGTCGCCGGCGAGCACATAACCGGACCGCAGCTTCCCCGTGCCTGCCTGGGCGGCCTCAATCTCCGCGACGAAGCGGGCGGCTGCGGCAAATCCCGCGCCCCAGCGCGCGCTGCTCACAGGAGCGGGCTCCCGGCCGTGTGCTGCATGAGCTTCGATATCATGCGGCTCCAGAATACCGCCCGGCGAGCGAACACACCAGCGCGGAAAACCGGGCAGGAATCACAGAAACATGGGGAACAAGCGGCGAATTGCGCGAAGCGCGTGCGATTTCACAGCCCTTCGAGGATGTCGGCCACAAGCTGCCGCGCAAACTCGCGCGAGAGGCGCTGAATGGCCGCAGGGTCTTCCTGGATGAATGTGGGCAGGTCCGTAGAGGACTGGTACTGCTCGCGGTAGACGTAATTTTTGTTCTCGTAGAGCACGCGGCCGTCGTGCGCGGTGAGCGTGACGGAAGCCACGATGGTAATGACGAAGCTGGACGACTGCTGCGTGGCCGCATTGTAAGTGAGCGGCGTAACGGCCTGCTTGAGGATGGTGCCGTGCAGCACCGCGTCGGCATCGGAGCCCGAATTAGTGGTGACGCGGAAGCGCGTGCGCGCGATGAACTCGCGGACCACCGCCTCAGTCAATGCCGTTTCAGTACCGTTGGACTCGGTGCGCGTGGCGAACACCGGCACCGCAAGCGTGTTCACGCCGGGAGGCAGATGCGTGGCCGCGCCCAGCGTGTGATAGCCGCAGCCACTCAGGCCCAGTGAAGTGAGAGCGGCCAGAGCGGCGACGGCAAAGCCTGCGAACGAACGCATGAGGCCATTCTATCTCGCGAGATGCGCTTGGCCGTTACGCCCACAAGGTCATTGCGCCGTCACGCGCGTAAAGGCGATGGTCTCCTGCGCGTTCTCGTTGTTCAGTGTCATGCTATTCGGCCCGTTGAACACATACGCGTACGTGGATCCGGGCGGCTGTGGCTCCGTCCACTCCTGCCATTGATTGCAACTGTCCCTTTTTGGATTGGTTGGATTTGTAACACCCGGAACACCACACCTTGGATTTGGAACAAAGTTCCATCTGGTCTTCGGCGACCAGTCTGTGACCGTAAAGTGGATGGTGTTGGGTGCGACGAGCTGGTAGGGGCCACCTTGCGCCGTCTGCGTGCCTCCATTTTGCGGCACTGCCACTTGCATATATTGACCGTTCGCCTCAATCGTAATGGTATAGGTACTGCCCTGAAGGACACTGCGCCATTGGCCGACCAAGCCGCTTTGCGAGGCTGGAGGCGCTTGTGGCCCTGGTGTCCCTTGCGGCACTGGTGTCCCTTGTGGCCCTTGTGAACCTAGTGGCCCCGGGGGCGCTTGTCCTCCTGGTGTCGCTTGTGGCCCGCAACCTGTCGCCATGCTGCCTGCGAGAATCGCCGGAAAAACCCATCGGGTCAGACGCAGAACCGCGTCGCTGGTCCCCGTGGGAGTGAGGGAATTTTTCATAGAGACCTCCTGGGCTCTGGGGGAATGAGGGGATGATAGCACGGAGGTTTTGAATTGGAAGAGGGTTCTTCTTGTGAGACGGAATTTGCGCCGGGGTCGAGAGCGGGCGCGTATGCTGATTGCCATGAATTGGATTTCGACTTGGACCACGAGTTGGATTGGATGGGCATTGCTTTCCGCCGTGTTTGCCGCCGCCACGGCGCTTTTGGCCAAGGTGGGCGTGGCGCACGTTGACTCAAACCTGGCCACGGCGCTGCGCACCACCGTGGTGGTCGTCTTTGCCTGGGGCATCGCTCTCGCTTTGGGCAAGCACGGCGAGATGCGTTCGCTCGACCGCCGCACCGTGCTTTTTCTCGCGCTCTCGGGGATTGCCACGGGCCTGTCGTGGCTCTGCTACTTCCGCGCCCTGCAGTTGGGGCCGGCCTCGCGGGTCGCGCCGCTGGACAAACTCAGCGTTCCGCTGGTGATGATCTTTGCGTGGCTGCTGCTGGGTGAAAAACTGAATGCCGCGGCCATCGTTGGCGGCGCACTGATTACCGCCGGGGCCGTGGTGATGGTGCTTGGATAACGGGTTTCAGGATTCAGGTGTCAGGTGTCAGTTCCTGTTCCTTAGTTCGCGGTTCGCAATTCGCTGAAACCTAAAACCTGACACCTGAAACCTGACACGTCCTCCTATACTGGAACCAATGACGGCGAGTGCAGCGAATGCGACTCCTAAAGGCGGACCCGGGGCGGGGGGGCGCGCGCGGTGCATTGTGCTTACCGGCTTTATGGGCTCGGGGAAGAGCACCGTGGGGCCGCTGCTGGCGCGGCGACTGGGCTGGAAGTTTGTGGATGCGGACGACGTGATCGCAGCCGAGGCCGGCTCGACCATTCCGGAAATCTTCGCGCGGGAGGGTGAGGCCGCGTTCCGCGAGCGGGAGCGCGCCACCATTGCGCGGCTGGCCGGCGAAGAAGCGCTGGTATTGGCGCTGGGCGGTGGGGCGATTGAAGATGCGGTCACGCGCTCGCTACTGCGCAGCGCACCGCAGACACTGCTGGTTCACCTTGAGGTAGAGCTGGCCACGACGCTCGAGCGTTGCCGCGGCACCCAGCATTTGCGGCCCATTCTGGCCGACCAGGCGAACCTGGCCAGCCGCTATCAGCGGCGTTTGCCGCTTTACCGAACGGCGCACGTGTCCGTCGCAGTGGATGCGCGGACGCCGGAGCAGGTGGTCGAGGCAATCATGCGCGCCGCGTGCCGCCGCTGATCCCGCCTATCATCTGGGTGGGGCATTCCCACTAACCACTAACCACTAACCACTAACCACTGACCACTGACCACTAACCACTGACCACTAACCACTAACCACTGACCACTAACCACTAACCACTAACCACTGCCTTTTGACGAAGACCGCTCTTTCGATGCACGATGGGCAGTGGTTCTTGCACGGAGGGTTGATGCACAGCAAGGAAGTCAGCAAGCGGCTAAACGATATTGGTATTGTCCCGTGTGCGCGCGTCAGGAATCCGGACCACGTGCGATTTGCCGCGGATGCTTTGTACGCGGCGGGGATTCCGGTGCTCGAGGTCCCACTCACCGTGCCCAAGGCTGCGGAAGTGATCGAGGAGCTGGCCAAGCGTTATCCCGATTTGATCGTCGGAGCGGGAACCGTGCTGGATGAAGCGTCGGCGCAGCGGTGCCTTGATGCCGGAGCCCGTTTTATCACCAGTCCGGGACTGGTTCTGGGCGTGGTGGCCTGCGCCAAGCAGGCCGACGTATGCGTTTTTCCGGGAGCGCTGACGCCGTCGGAGGTGGTTGCGGCCTGGCAGGCGGGCGCGGACTTTGTGAAGATCTTTCCGGCGGCCACGGCGGGCGGCCCTAACTATATCCGCGCGCTCGAAGTGCCCCTGCCGCAAATTCCGTTGATCGTGACCGGCGGCGTCAATCAGCTGACGGCGTTCGACTACATTCTTGCGGGAGCACGCGCCATCGGCGTGGGCGGGGAGCTTTTGCCGAATGAGGCTTTGCAGCAGCGGCAGGGGGATCGCATTCATGAGCTGGCGCGCCGATTCCTGATCATGGTGAAGGAAGCGCGGGCACAGCGCAACGGCGCATAAGCCTTCTAAGAGAAATGCTCCCAGCCCTGGGGCGCGAGAGGCCGCGTGCCCTTCACAGTAACGAGCGCGACCTGAGGCCTGCCTTTCCGCGGGCGCACCATGCGGCCGATGCATGTGATGGAAACGCCTGCGATACTGCGCGGCATGGGCGCGGCTGAAGGAGCGGTGAAGAGGAGTTCGTAATCCTCACCACCGTTGAGGGCTTGAGCCAATGTTGCGCCGGGATGGATGGGCAGCGCCGCGGCTTCGACTTCTGCGGCGACAGCTGACTCCGCGCACAGGTGGGCAAGATCGGTGGAGAGTCCGTCACTGAGGTCGATGGCGGCGGTGGAGAGCGCGCGGCGAGCGAGCCATAGGCCCTGCGCGATGCGCGGCTGCGGCGAGAGAAACGGCGCGAGCAGGGACTGGAGTTTGGCGGGAATGCGCGGCGGGGCAATTCTCTTGGAGCCAGGCTGCGCTGCGTGCGCCGTCGCGGCTAGCTGAGCAAGCCGGGCGAGGCCCGCAGCCGCGCCGCCCAATGTGCCGGTGACGTAGAGCAGGTCGCCGGGCCGGGCGCCGGAGCGTAGCAATGCTTTGCCGCGCCGCACTGCGCCAACGAGGACGATGTCGGCGATAGCAAGTGGCGATTGCGCCAGGTCGCCGCCTGCCAGGGGCGTTTGAAAGGCGCTGGCCAGCGCAAAGAATCCATCGAGAAACCGGTCAAACCAGTTCTTCTTGCCGGGCCAGGGCTCACGCCCTTTTGCGTTTTGGACGAGTTCTGTGGGAAGGCCGAGAGAGAGGAAAGCCGCGACGGGCCGCGCGCCCATGGCGGCGAGGTCGCTCAATCCGCGCGCCAGGGTGCGATGCCCAATGGACTCGGGAGTTTGCCAATCCAGCTGAAAGTGGCGGCCGGAGATGGAAAGATCGGTCGTCACGGCAAGCTCCTCGCCGGGCCCGACCCGAAGCAAGGCGCAGTCGTCGCCGATGCCTAGACGCAACCCGCTGTGGGCCGCGCCGGGGCAGAGTTGCGTTGCCCGTGCGCGGATCTGCTTCAAGACGGCCAGTTCGCCGAGGGCCAACTCGCCCGCCTTGCCGGCATGGGGCTGCTTGCGACCGGATTGCATGTTCTTCAGGATAGGGTATTGGGGCTCCGGAGGGGCCCGTACGGCGGAGCGGCAGCGCTCCGAGGGGCCATCCTGCACCTGCCGATGCCAGCGGCTCGACACCCGTCCCAAGGGTGTGTCCCACTGATGCGAAAGGCGTTACCAGCAAGCGGGCTGTCGGCGAGGTCCGATTGCATATTAAACCTTAAGTCATGGCATGCCGATGCTTTCGATTGACCCTGCTGGAAGGGTCTGCTAGTCTTATCCAAAGTTCTCGCATTTGCCCTGTGGGGCTGTACGGCTTCGGTATGGGCGTTAATGTCCGTACGCGATACTTTTCCCCCCGTGTTGGATCGTGTTGGAATTCATTGCGGCCCGAGGGTCGCCGGGGATCGCAGGCACAATGTTACGCAAACGCTATTACATAGTTTTTGTCGCCAGGGATGAGGACGGTCAGCTGCGGAAGATTCCGCTTCCGCTGAAGTATGCCTATGGATTCCTGGTGGCCGCGATCATCGGCGCCTTCACGATTGTGGGCCTGGCCGGGTCCTACACGCGCATGCTGCTCAAAACCGAAAGTTACAACCAGGTTCGCGCGGAACGCGAAACCCTGCGCCTGAATTACCAGCGCATGGAAGAGATCGCGCACAATCGCAGCATACAGGTTGCGTCACTGGGCGCTCTGGCCAACGAGGTGACGGCGCTTTACGGATTGCGCCAGAACCGACTGGAAGCGGCCAAGCCCGCCGCGGCTCCGGCCAGCGCCAATGTTTCGGCACCGGCTCCGGCCAGCATGTCGCAATCTGACGACATGAGCCAGCAGCAGGTTGCCAACTCCATCGACACGTTTTACGCGCTGCGTAACGAGGCTCTTTCCGGGCAGATTTCGCGCGCCCTGGAGAGCGGACTGACGTCGAACTTTACCGGCGACTGGACGGAGCTGGCCGATGCGCCATCGATGTGGCCGGTGGAAGGCCGCGTGGCGTCGAGCTTCGGCGAGCGTGAGGATCCGATCAACGGCGAAGGTGCGTTCCACTCCGGCGTGGACATTGACGCGCCCTATGGAACGCCGGTGCGCGCGGCGGGCGATGGCGAAGTGACCGGCGCCGACCTGGGCGCGGGATACGGACGCGCGGTGGTGCTGAACCACGGTCATGACGTGCTGACGCTGTATGGGCATCTCTCTGCGATTGCGGTCATTCCCGGACAGCATGTGACGCGCGGCCAGGTGATTGGTTATGTGGGCCAGTCGGGCCGGGCCACCGGGCCCCACCTGCACTACGAGGTGCGCTTGCACAACGTGCCCGTGAATCCGCACAAGTATCTGCGCGTGACGTACGAACAGGCCTCGAACCTGGAACCGGTAACGCCCCCCGGCCAATAAGGGAACTAGAGTGAAGCAAAAAAGCTCCCGGCGACCGGGAGCTTTTTTTGTGGGCGATGCAGGGCGGAAAGACACTTCAGCCTTGCCCGCGCACCGCGCGTGATATGGTGGGCTCGGGTCCGCTCAGGGAGGGTGAAGGTGCGTTTTTCTATTGGCTCGACGGCAATGTTGATGGCAATGGTGGTTGCGCTGGCGGCATCG
>JBEKAS010000058.1:0-18481 GCA_050015795.1 Occallatibacter sp.
TGCCCGGTGGGCATCGAGCACGTTCCGATTCTGGTGGGCCTCAGGCGCGGCGCGGTGAACACGGGCGCGTGGGAGAACGATTACGGATCCAAGTTGTTTTTGGCCTTGGAGCGCGGCAGCAATGCGCTGGGCATGAGCACTACGGAGCGCGACAAGTTTGTGGAGAAGCATGCGCTTCCCATCTTCGACGGAACGCAGGAATACTGCCTGTGGCTGGGCTGCATGGGCGCATACGATCCGCGGGGACGCGAGATTGTGCTGGCACTCGTGCGGGTGATGCGGCACCTGGGCGCGAGCTTCGGGGTTTTACGAAAAGAAAAGTGCACCGGCGATCCGGTCCGCCGGCTGGGCAACGATCTGCTCTTTCAGCAACTGGCAGAGGCGAATCTGGAGGCGTTGGCGCAGAATCGCGTAAAGAAGATCATTACGATCTGCCCGCATTGCGTGCGCACCATTCAGGAAGACTGGAAGGAGTTTGGCGCGCCGCCCGAGGTTGAACATCACAGCGAGTTTCTGGCACGCTTCGCTTCGCAAATGCCCTCCGTCCAAAACCAGGAAAGAATTGTGTTTCACGATCCGTGCTATCTGGGGCGCTACCGCGGGGTGTACGACGAGCCGCGGCAGGTGGCGGCGCTGGCCGGCAAGCTGGTGGAAGCGCCGCGCTCGCGAGAGCGCAGTTTTTGCTGCGGCGCAGGCGGAGGGCTGGCTTTTCTCGGCGAGGAAAAGGGCGACCGCGTGAGCCACGTACGCGCTGAAGAGCTGGTTGCGACGGGCGCGGGTGTTGTTGCCGCAGCCTGCCCCTTCTGCAATACGATGTTGCGGGATGCACTCGCAGCACGCGGCGAAGGTGCACCGGAGCTGATGGACATTGCACAGCTGGTGGCGCGAGGATTGCCGGAAAATTAACTCTAACAGACGCTCTCGGAAGGACGGAATGTGATGGCAAAATTATTCTGGCTGGCATGCTTCGCAATGCTCACGGTCTTGCCTGCCAACTCGCAAAACCCACAGCTTTCAAAATACAAGAAGGTCGAGGCATACGAGATCCGCCCCGGCATTCTCATGATGCCCAGGTACACAAGCGACGGCCAGGTTTGCGAAATCGGCTTGGAGAAACGCCACTACTCACCGGAAATGATCCGCACGGAATCAGCTTTATCGAGTGAAGAAATCGATGAGCTTGTCGACGAGCTCGCACCAGCGAGCGTCCGCGGTCCGAAACCATCTGGCTTGGCTGGGCACGATTCAATCTTGATCGATGGCCACGCCATTACAAGAACCAGGAATTACGAGAACGTCGTGGTCGAGATCGACGCCGCGCAATCCGACAGATGCAAGAAGGGCTCGATATGCAGTGACGGCGATGTTGTTGTGACGATCAGATGGAAGAATCGAAAGTGTGAATAGAATGGATACTCCACGGGGCAGACTATGAAGATCGTTGTTGCCATCAAGCAAGTCCCCGATCGCGATGCGCCTGTTCGCATCGCCGCGGACGCGAAATGGATAGAAGAGCGTGAGCTCCAGTGGGCCATGAATGAGCCCGATGCCTACGCGCTCGAAGAGGCGCTGCAGTTGAAAGAAAAGCACGGCGGCGAAGTGATCGTGTTGAGCGCGGGACCGGAGCGCGTGGGATCAACAATCCGCGAAGCCCTCGCCAAGGGCGCGGACCGGGCGATCCATATTGTCTGCGACGACCTGGGCGCGCGCGATGCGCTGGGTGTGGCGCGATTGCTCGCCGAAGCCATCAAGCCGGAGAATCCTGACCTGGTGCTGACCGGATTGCAGTCGGAAGATCTGGGATTGGGCCAGACCGGTGTGATTATGGCGGAGCTGCTGGGGCTGCCGCATTCCACGCTCATTTTGCACGTGGAGAAAACCGATGGGGGCCTCAAGGTAAAGCGCGAACTTGAGGAGGGATGGTTTCAGTCCATCGAGATGCCGCTGCCTGCAGTGCTGACGATGCAATCGGGCGGGAACAAGCTGCGCTACGCCACGCTGATGGGCATCAAGCGCGCCAAAACCAAGGAACTGCGCGCGGTGAACGCTGTGGAACTGGGTGTGGAGGCAGCACCGGTCGCGACGCTCGAGCAAATTTCGGCTCCGAAGAAGCAAAAATCGACGCAGATTCTCGGCGGACCGGCGAAAGAAGCTGCCGTAGCGTTGGTGGAGAAGTTGAAAACGGAGGCGCGGGTGCTATGAGTGTTCTTTTGGTTTTGGAGCAAAGTGGTGGGAAGGTCAGCCGCTTGAGTTGGGAGGCCCTCGCGGCTGCGCAGCGGCTCGCGCCCGCGCAGGAGATCACGGCAGTGGTCATCGGCGCCGAGACCGAAGCGCTTGCGGCCGAGGCCGCGGTAAAACCTCTAGGGAAAGTCGTGCGTGTGGAGCACCCGCTGCTCAAGGCGTATACGGCGGATGGATTCTCTCTCGCCCTGCACCAGGTCCTTCAAAACCAGAGCCCCACGCAAGTAGTGCTTCCACACACCTACCAGGTGCGCGACTACGCGCCGGCGCTGGCCTGCCGCATGGGCCAGGTGCTGATCGGCGATGTGATTGCGATCGAAGACGGTCCAATCTTCACGCGGCAACTATTGCAAGGGCGGTTGAACGGCAGCTACCGGCCTAGCGGCAATGGGCCGTGCTTTGTGTCGGTGCAGGCGGGGGCATTTCGTCCCGATTCGAATCCCGATTCGAATATTGCCGCGCCTGAGACGCAGGGCAGCGCGGGACCAGCCCCGATCGAACTCTTCACGCCTACGCTCGAACCAGCGCAGATTCGTACCAAACCCGGCGAACCGTTTCGCGAATCGGCGCAGACGGTCGACCTCGGCTCCGCGCAGCGGATCGTGAGCGTGGGCCGCGGGATCAAGGGTGCGGAGAATCTGCCGCTGATCGAGGCACTCGCCGGCGCGCTGAATGCGGAGCTGGCCGCCTCGCGGCCCATCTGCGACAACGGCTGGCTACCCATGGAGCGGCAGGTGGGCAGCTCCGGACAGACGGTTGCGCCGAAGCTCTATCTGGCCGTCGGAATCTCCGGCGCCATTCAACACCTGGTCGGCATGAAAGGCTCGCAGTGCATCGTAGCCATCAACAAAGATCCCGACGCGCCCATCTTCGAGGTCGCCGATTACGGGATTGTCGGCGATCTGTTCGAGGTGGTTCCGGCGCTGACGGAGGCGGTGAAGGCAGCGAAGAATTAGGAGGCTTTCGTGCAAGCTAACGTTTCTTAGTAAGCTTCCGTATTTGCCTGAATTCCTCGACCGTGTGGGCTTTCTTCTGCGAGAGGCAATATGCTATCCATTCGAATAGATCTCGAAAGTCACCGGACTGCGAACGCAAGTCGTTCAAATGCTCCCAATCCAAGGTGGGTCGCTCTTTCCCGGTGCTAATTACGGACAGTGCGATCCTCCCAGTTATTTGATTTTCGAAATCCGCCGCCGTCATCTGTCGAATCTCGTTGGCGTTCGGGAGTTCTTCAAGAACCTTGTCGCTAAGCCCAAACGAGATGACTGATACGTCATATGAAGCACCGAGGCGCTTCAGTTCATCTCTTAGGGTCTCATCGGCGATGCTGTTCGCAACGGCGAGGGTGGACCGGTGCGCCCATTTTGAGTTGCTGACGCACTGGAAGAATGTCTCCCTCAGGGTCGCCAGTGACAGCGTATCCTTGAGTTCAACGCTTTCGAGCGAGAAAGATGGCTCTCCGAGGCTTGTCTTAACCGTCAGGGCGTCCTGGTCGAGGACGTACTCTTCGTCAGTCACCTTGCCAATTCCCCAGCTCAGGAGAATGACGTCCGGGAACTTCCACTTATTAACTCCCCCCATTTTTCGCGACGCTTTGGTGTGCTCTATATAGATCGGGAATTGCCGGCTCACTTCCTCGGAGTATTTGATGAAGATGGACCTGAACTTTTCTTCCGGCTGCGAGTCCCTTCCCTTCGTCAGCGCGGGTGGTGGCAACTCCGGGGAGGCCGGCTGGTCACTTGCGACGTTCTCAGGATTTCGGAGATAGTAGCCGTGACCCGAAGTGACCCTCGCAATTTTTGAGGTCGGGTCCTTCGACATATCGGAGAAATGTTGTCGAATAGAGCCCTCAGCATAGTCGCCCGTCAGCTTCGGCTGGACCTTGGCGAGCAATTGCGTCCCATTTATTGACTGCTCAGAATCGGCAGAAAGAACTGAAGGGTAAATCTCATTCAACTGGTCCCATAGGCTTGCCATCTCGGTTGATCCCCTCGACTTGTCGGAATACCCCACTCATCTTATACCGCTCAGCCTCAATTGCACCTTGGCTCCTCAATGCCAAGGTATACAACGGTATACAACGGCAACGCCGATGCGTTATGGTTCCCTGTTTGCCGCAAGTTGCCGTGCGAACGGAGGGAATGTACGATGCTAGCTCCCGAAACGTATCTGGCCGCATTGTGCCTCACGATCCTGACCATGCTGTGCTGGGGATCGTGGGCCAACACGCTGAAACTGTGCCCCGGCTATCGCTTCCAGCTTTTCTACTGGGATTACGCGATCGGCATGGCAGTGGGCGCGATCTTCTGGGGATTGACGGCGGGCAGCATGGGGCACGCGGGAACGGCCTTTCTGCACGACGTGGCACAGACGCCGGTCGCGCCCATGCTTTACGCGATGGCGGGCGGCGCCATTTTCAACGTGGCGAACCTGCTGCTGGTGGCCGCGATTGATGTGGCCGGCATGGCCGTGGCCTTCCCAGTGGGGATCGGGCTGGCGCTGGTGATCGGCGCAATTTCGAATTACGTGATCAAGCCGGTGGGCAATCCCTTGCTGCTGTTTGGCGGCGTGGCCCTTGTGGTGGTGGCGATTGTGCTGGATGCGGCAGCCTATCGCAAGCGCGAAGCCACGGCGAAGTCGACGACTGTGCGGGGCATTGTCATTAGTCTCGCGTGCGGTGTGCTGATGGGTTGTTTTTATCCCTTTGTGGCGCGGGCGCTGAACGGCGAGCCCGGACAAACTGCGCCGGGGCCTTATGCAGTCACATTGTTTTTCACCATTGGGTTGCTGATCTCGACCGTGCCGGCGAACTGGCTGCTGATGAAGAAGCCGCTGGATGGCCGCAAGCCGGTGGACGGCGGTGATTACTGGAAGGCCCCCTTCGGCTGGCACCTGGCAGGAGTGCTGGGCGGAGCCATCTGGTGCACCGGCGGTGTGGCGAATTTTCTGGCCTCGGGCGCGCACCTGGTGGGCCCCGCGGTCTCGTATAGCATTGGTCAGGGCGCGACTATGGTGTCGGCGTGCTGGGGCGTATTTGTGTGGCGCGAGTTTGCCGGCGCGCCGCGCGCGGCCACGGTGCTTCTGGTGTTGATGTTTCTGTGTTTCCTGGTGGGGCTGGGATCGGTGGCCGCAGCTCCGCTGTATTGAGGTCCCTGCTATGAGCGGCACACGCAGGCCGATTGTGATTGTCGGCAGCATCACGATGGATCTGGTTACGCGCACGCCGCGGATTCCCGCGATCGGGCAAACGCTGATCGGAACGGGATTTGAGACCACGCCCGGAGGCAAGGGCGCGAACCAGGCCGTGGCCGCGGCGCGCCTCGGCTATCCAGTAGCCATGGTGGCCAAGGTGGGCGACGACACCTTCGGGCCGCTACTGCTTGAGAACCTGAAGCACGCGGGCGTGGACACGGCGGCGATGGCCCAAACCACTGGTTCCTCGGGCCTGGCCCCGATGTTTGTTGCCGACGACGGGCAGAATGCCATCGTGGTGGTCCCGGGCGCGAACGGCAAGATGGATCGCGCGGCGGTGCAGAGCCATGCGGAGCTGATTCGCTCGGCCGGCATGGTTCTCTGCCAACTCGAAATTCCCATGGACACGCTCGGCTACACGCTGGACTTTTGCGCCAAGGCGCAGGTGCCGGTCATGCTCGATCCCGCGCCGGCGGCGACCCTTCCCGATGTGGCCTTCGCCCAAGTCGCGTGGTTCACGCCCAACGAGACTGAGGCGGCATTTTACGTGGGCGACGAGGCGCGCGTGGAGGACACCGCGAAGCGGCTGCACGCGAAAGGGCTGCGCGGCGTAGTGCTGAAGCGCGGCGCCGAAGGGGCATTTGTTTCGGTTGCGGGCGAAAGGGCTGAGTGGGTCAGGCCGTTCAAGGTGGGTGCCATCGATACCGTCGGCGCGGGTGACTGCTTTAATGGCGCGTTTGCCGTGGCGCTCGAGGAGGGCAAGGACCCGTGGGCGGCGGCGCGGTTTGCCAATGCCGCTTCGGCCATCAGCGTAACGCGCAAGGGCGCACAGGCCTCGATGCCGTGGCGCGCCGAGGTTGAGGAGTTTCTGGGCAAACACAGCTAGAATAGGCCAGCGCCGGCCGGCGTGGAAGAAAGCGCTCGCGGTTGCAGATGAATACGTAGACCTAAAATGGCTCGCGTTTGTCTTTGTGTTGCCGTCGTGGGTTCCCAGGCAGCGCGCAATCCAGGCCGATCCGGCCGCTCGGGCATCCAACAGTTTAAACTCGATACGCATGCCACGCGCTTTGATTCCTGGAATTCTTGCCGTCGCATTGACCGCTGCCGCGGCGGCGCAGGACACGCAATACCCGGCTCGCGGGCAGCAGATTCCCGTGCCCGACTGCATGAATCTGCATTTTGCGTGGGAGAACGTCCTGCAGCCGACATGCCC
Source organism: Occallatibacter sp. (assembly GCA_050015795.1). Lineage (GTDB taxonomy): Bacteria > Acidobacteriota > Terriglobia > Terriglobales > Acidobacteriaceae > Telmatobacter. The sequence goes on from JBEKAS010000058.1 coordinate 6,647, forward strand.
ACAAGATGCGCACGACCGCTGGCTCAAGGACGTGCAGCACTGGCGCGCCGAGCGGCGCATTCGCGTCGCATTCGATCCGTCGCGCTACGAGTCGTCCGCGCTTGCATGGGCACAATCGAGCTTTATTCAGCCGCAAATGATGGTGCACGATCGATATTTCTACGATCCTTTGGCGGGCCGCTACACGGTGGACCGCTATCTGGACGACCTGGAGCAACGCTACGGCGGAATCGATGCGGTGCTGGTGTGGGCAACGTATCCCAACATGGGGATTGATGACCGCAACCAGTTGCAAATGGTGGAGTCGATGCCGGGTGGCGTCGATGGCGTGCGGCAGATGGTAGCGGACTTTCATCGCCGAGGCGTGCGTGTGCTGTTCCCCATGATGATGTGGGATGAGGGGACGCATCCGCCACCGCAGCCGTGGCCGCAGGCCATTGCAGAATTGATGAAGGAGATTGGCGCGGACGGCGTCAACGGGGACACGCAAGACGGCGTGTCGTTGGGATTTTCACTGGCCGCGGAGGCCATCGAGCATCCGCTGGCGTTCGAGCCCGAGCAAAGCCCCAGCGACGAAGACCTGAGCTGGGACGTGATGAATTGGGGCCAGTACAACTTTCCCTTCATCCCCATGGTGGACCGGTACAAGTGGCTGGAGACGCGCCACATGGTGAACATCAGCGACCGCTGGGCGCAGGACAAGACCAGCGATCTGCAATACGCGTTCTTCAACGGCGTGGGTTGGGAAAGCTGGGAGAACGTGTGGGGCATCTGGAACGGGATCACTCCGCGCGATGCAGAGGCCACGCGGCGCATGGCCACGCTGGAGCGCGGGGTGGCGCGGTTCCTGGTCAGTCCCGACTGGGAGCCGCTGTATCCGATGCTCAACTACGGCGTGTACGCCAGCCGCTGGCCGCTGGCGCAGCAGACGGTGTGGACGATTGTGAACCGCGCTTCCTACGACACGAGCGGCGAACAGATGAAGGTGCCGCTGACACCGGGAATGCTCTACTTCGACCTCTACCATGGCGTGGAGCTTAAACCTGCAGTGGATGGACAGACTGCGGTGCTGAGCTTCGCTATGGAAGCCAACGGCTACGGCGCGATTCTGGCCACACCGGGCGAGCCGAGCTCAGCGATGAAGGACCTGATGCAGCACATGGCGGCGATGACGACAAAGACGCTGTCGGCTTTTACGCATGAGCCGGTGATTCTGGAGCAGCACATCGTCGACATTGCGCCGACAAAGCCCGCGGCCGACGTGCCGGCTGGCATGGTGCGCATTCCCGGCGGCGCATTCGACTTCAAAGTGGACGGCGTAGAGATCGAGGGCGGCGCGTATCCGGGACTCGACGTCGAATATCCGTGGGAGAATTCCCCGCGGCGCTTCCACGACCACACCCTTCAAGTGGCGCCGTTTTACATCGACAAATACCCGGTGACGAATGCGCAGTTCAAGCAGTTTCTGGATGCGACGCACTACGCGCCCAGGGATGCAATCAACTTTTTGCGCGACTGGAAGAACGGGATGTTCCCGCAGGGCTGGGACAACCGGCCGGTGACGTGGGTTTCGCTGGAAGATGCGCGGGCCTATGCCGCGTGGGCCGGCAAGCGGCTGCCGCACGAATGGGAGTGGCAGATGGCGGCGCAAGGCACGGATGGGCGCGGGTATCCGTGGGGCGACCAGTGGCAGCCAGCGAACATGCCCACGCCCGATACGGGGCGCACCATGCGCGGACCCGATCCGGTGGACGCGCATCCGCAGGGCGCGAGTCCCTACGGCGTACTGGACATGACCGGCAACGTGTGGCAGTGGACCGATGAGTTCGCCGACGAACACACCCGCGCGGCCATTGTGCGCGGCGGTGAATATTACCGGCCGCAAGGCTCCATTTGGTATTTCCCTGCGGCTCTCAGGAATAACGAGCACGGGAAGCTGCTGCTGATGGCGCCCGGATACGACCGCTCGGGCGCGGTGGGATTCCGCTGCGTCGTGGATGCGCAGTGAGAGCGGCTGCGCCCGGCGGTTCGACTGGAGCAAACGGAAGCAGTAATGCGGGGGTCTGGAGACCCCCGCGATAGCCGGTCGGGAGACCGGCGCTACATACCACGACAATCACCAGATGTGGCAGGCGTTGACCGGCATCATGGGTTGGCCCACCTTGCAACCGAAGGCTTCGCCAAATGCAGGAAGATTCTGCACCACGCCATTGGCGCGGAACTGTTCCGGAGCATGGCCGTCGGTCTGCGCGAGCAACCGGATCCTCTCAGGCCTGCGGCTGCCGCACCAGTTCTGTCCGAAGGCAAGAAAGAACTGCTGCAGCGGCGTATAGCCGTCCTGCTTGGCGTTCAACTCGATGCCTTTGCGCTTGGCATCGGCAAGGAATGCAAGATAGGCCAGGCGCAAACCGCCGTTATCGGCGGTATTCTCGCCCAACTCCAGCTTGCCGTTGAGTTTCACATCTCCCACTGCCGTGAAGTTGCCGTATTCCTGCACTTCGCAATCCGTCATGGCATCAAACTTCTTGCGATCCTCCGGAGTCCACCAGCCCGACAGATTGCCATAGCCGTCAAACTGACTGCCCTCATCGTCGAAACCGTGCGTCAATTCGTGACCGACAATGGCGCCGATGTGGCCGTAGATTTCCGCGTCGGTGGCATGTGGATCGTAAAACGGCGCCTGCAGAATTCCGGCGGGGAAGTTGATGTCGTTCATCGAGGGATTGTAGTAAGCATTGACAGTCGCCGGAGTGGTGATCCATTCGCCCCGATCCACAGGCTTGCCGATCTTATCGAGCTCGCGCTTGTTCTCAAAGTCCGCCGCGCGCAGGGCGTTGCCAAGCGCGTCGCCGCGCACGATCGTCAAGGTTGAATAATCGCGCCATTTGTCGGGATAGCCGATCTTGTTGGCCACCAGATGGAGCTTGGCTTCGGCGGTGCGCTTGGTGGGATCGCTCATCCACGTTTGCGTTTCCAGCTCCGCGCCCATGGCGGCTTCGATGTCATGAACCATCTGCAGCGTGAAGGCCTTGCTCGCAGCGGGGAAATTTTTGGCGACGTAGACTTCGCCGAGCGCCATGCCCACCGCGCCGTCCGTAGCCGCGACGCAGCGCTTCCAGCGCGCTTGCTGCTCCGGCTGGCCCTCCAGCTCATGGTCGTTGAAATTGAAATCTTCCTCGCTCAGCGCCTTGGGCAGCGCATACTCGGGAATGGAACTGATCAGCTGCCAGCGCAGGTAGGCCTTGATGGTGTCGAGATCGGTCGACTCCAGAACCGACTGCATGCCCTTGAAGAAGTCGGGAACGCTGACATTCAGCTCCGCGATTCCGGACACGCCGGTATCGGCAAAGAGCTTGGGCCAATCGATCGCGGGCGTCAGCTCGGTGAGCTTGGCCGCAGGCAATAAGTGATAAACGTTCTCGGGTTGGCGGCGCGATGTCACGTCCATCGACACCTTGGCCAGCGCCGTTTCGAGCGTCATGATCCTTTGCGCATCGGAGGAAGCCTGGGCTGCGGACTCGCCCAGCAACTCCAGCATCTTCGCCACGTGCTCCACGTATTGCTTGCGCGTTTTCTCGGCCTCGTCGCCGGTGCGGAAGTAATAGTCGCGCTCCGGAAGCCCGAGTCCGCCCTGATCGACGAAGGCAATCTGTTTGCGCGCGTCCTTGAAATCCTGCTGCTCGCCGTAGCCGAAGAATGCGCCCACGTTGATCATCTGGTAATGCGCCAGCAGATCGGTCAATTGCTTTTTGCTGCCGAGCGCCGCGATACGGTCGAGTTCGGGCTGCAACGGCTGCAGGCCCTTGGCATTCATCGCGTCCTCATCCATGCAGCTCGCGTAGTAATCGCCGATTTTCTGCTCGTTGGCGGTATGTTGTGCGCTCTTTTGCGCTACCTGATCGAGCAGACCGCGCAGGATGTCCTGCGTATAGTCGCGGACGATATCGAACGAGCCGTACCCACGCTTGTCCGGCGGAATTGGGTAGAGCTTGCTGAAGTTTCCGCACGCGTACTGGTAAAAGTTCACGCAAGGATCTGCGCTGGTGTCCATCACTTGCTTGTCGAGACCCGGCAGAAGCTCAACCTTTTGGGGAGCGTTGCTTGCCGTGGAGTTGGTGGCCTGAGCATATAAAACAGCCCCACACGGAGCGAAGGCGACTGCGCCCATCATTCCAAACAGAGCAATGCGATAAAGTCGATTCATTCGATTGACCTCAACATTCAATGATTGAGTGTAATGGCCAGCGGCTCGACCCGGCCAGAGAAACCATACGACAGAGGAAGGCGAAAAGGTTCCGACAATAAGAACGTTGCAGGCCGAGGCAGCGCGGGGAGAGGGCAGGGCCAACCCGCTGACTCGCTGACTTGCCGACTCGCTGCTTCTACGCCACCAGCGCCATGGCGCGGATGGTCTCCTTGCGCACGGTCAGCTTTTCGATCAGATCGGTTCGCACCTCGTAGCCGCGGCCGGGGATGTCGAGAACGGCAATCTCGCCTTCCTCAGAGACCGTAACCTCGGGCTCGATGATGTCGTTCGCCCAATAGCGCGCCGAGGCGGAGACGTCGCCGGGCAGCGTAAACCCCTCCAACGTAGACAGCGCGATGTTGTGCGCGCGGCCAATGCCCGACTCCAGCATTCCGCCGCACCAAACGGGAATGCCGCGTTCCAGCGCAGCGTTGTGCACGGCGATGGCTTCAGAGAATCCGCCCACGCGGCCCAGCTTGATGTTGATGATCTTGCACGATCCCATCTCGATAGCCGCCAGCGCGTCGCGGCGGTTGCGGATCGATTCATCAAGACAGATGGGCGTGTTCAGCCGCTTCTGCAGCACCGAGTGAAAGTAGAAATCGTCGTGCCACAGCGGCTGCTCGATCATGAGCAGATCGAAGCCATCGAAGGACTCGAGGTGCTCCTGGTCGTGCAGACGGTAGGCGGAGTTGGCGTCGCAACTAAGCAGAATTCCGGGCCAGCGGCTGCGCACGCGCTCGAACACTTCCACGTCCCATCTGGGCTTGCACTTGAGCTTGATGCGCTGATAGCCGGCGTCCAATTCGCGCTCAACGATCGAGAGCAGCTCGGGAATCGAGGACTGAATTCCCAGGGACACGCCGCAGGAAATGCTTTCGCGGACGCCGCCGATAAGTTGGGAGAGAGAGATGCCTTCGCGTTGCGCCTCGAGATCCCAGATGGCGTTTTCAAGAGCGGCCTTGGCCATGGGATTGCCGCGCACGGCGCGAAAGATGCGTGGGCACTCGCCACCGTGCTCCGGCGACTCGGCGGCCAACATAGGACCCAGCTCATTGGCCATCACCTGCCAGGCTGTATCGGTGGACTCGCCGGAGAAAAACGGCCGCTCGCCCGCGGTGCACTCGCCCCAGCCGATCAGCCCTTCGGACTGCACCTCGGCAAGCACGATCCTTCGATTGCGGGTGACGCCAAAGCTGGTTTCAAATGGACGCACCAGCGGCATGTGCACTTCGCGCAGGATCATTGCATCAATTCTCATTCGTTCCTCATCGTGAGTCAGCGTTGAGATAAAGGGCCCAATTCGTAGACACCATTTCCTTCGGCATCGAGAGAGAAATCCAGTACCACCAGACCTCTTGAAAAAGCCTGCTGAAACTTCTGTTGACTCTCTAACTGAACATCGAAAGCCCGTTCGCGAGTTGTTTCGCTGGCCTTCCACCGCTCGATGGAGGCCGGAACCAGAATACGTTCTTCGATGGTGCGTGCGGCTGCCGGTCGCGGAGCCAGGAGGGCCTCAACTCGCGGGGAATCCAGCTCCCACTCCGCTAAAAGGCGGTCGGTTGGCAGACCACCCTGCAGTCGAGATGAGGATACACCATAGAAATTCACGCGGTACTCGCGGGAGATAGCGCCCAGCCTGTGGATATTTATAAAAGCGTTCTTGATTTCCAGCGGATCAAAGGTCCACTCCATGTGCCGGATGCCGCGGGAAAGCGCCTCACGCCGTTGCTCCCATTTGAGTTGCATGCCAAGGCCGCGATTGCGGTGCGAAGGGCGAACTGCCAGCATGTGGGAGTGGATATACGGCTGAGGCCCAAGTTGAGTTGATTTGAATCCCGGCAAAGACATGGCGAAACCGACGAGGGTTCCGTCAGGGCCCGCGGCCAAATCGCTGGCAAGATCGCTATCGAATACGCCGATCACCTGGCCGCCGATTTTCTGCGCCAACAGAAAGGTTTTGCGCGGAATGACGTCGCTCTCGTCGTAGCCCCAGGTTTCAATCTGGAGATCCACACACGCCCGCATCTCATCCATTCCCGAGCAGGAGCGAATTCGGATCATGGCTTTGCCTGCTCTTGAGGCTTAGATGCCGCGGCATCGGCTGCGAGCTTCCTCTTGGCCTGCACCCAAAGTGCTTCCAATTCGTTCGGCGACAGTTCCTCGAGGGGTCGCGGCGCGGCCAACTCCATCTCGCGGAAACGCTGCCGGAAACGGAGATTACAGTTGCGCAAGGCCATTTCAGCATCCACGCCGAGATGGCGGCCGAGGTTGGCGACGGTAAACAGCAGATCGCCCAGCTCGGCTTCAACCGCCGGCTTGCGTCGAGGATCGGCGGAAGCGGCTTCAGCTTCGAGCTCGGCGGTCTCTTCAGCGATCTTGGGCAGCAGTTCGCGCCAGGAAGGCCAGTCGAAGCCGGATTTCTGCGCCTTGGCGCCGAGTTTGGCGGCTTCAGCCAGCGCCGGCACGCCGCGGAGAACGCTATCGAGGCGCGAGACGGGTGGCCTTTGCGCCGAAGGAGCGCCCGCGGCATGCAAAGCGCCTGCGGCACCCAATTTGTCCGCTGCATGCAATGGCTTTTCGGCGGCTTTGATCTCCTCCCAGTTGCGCAGGACGGCATCGGCCGAGCCTTCGACATTGGCGTCGACCTCGGCGCGATTGCCGGCGGCGCGCGCCGCCTCGTCGCCAAAAACATGCGGATGGCGGCGCACCAGTTTGCGATTCAGAGAGTCGAGCACATCGGAGATGGTGAAATGGCCCTCGTTGGCGGCCATCTCCGCATAAAACAGAACCTGCAGGAGCAAATCGCCAAGTTCTTCAGAGAGATGCGGGAAGTCGCGACGCTCGATGGCGTCAAAGACCTCATAGGCCTCTTCAAGCGTGTATTTGCGAATGGACTCGAACGATTGCTCGCGGTCCCAGGGACAGCCGCCGGGAGCGCGAAGCCGCGCCATGATGGCCACGGACTGCTCAAACAACGCAGCCGCCCGCGCCGGGTCGGTGACGTTTTGCGGCGTGGAATCCTTTGCGCTGGAAGCTGCCGGCGGAAGATCCATGCACCTCCAGTGTACCTTGCAGGGCGTCGCAGCAAGGTTGAGCGCGTCTCACGAAATCCGTTGCCGGGACCGCATGTCGAGACCATGTGCCGGGCGTATATACTCGGTCTGCAATGATCCCGATATTAGTGACGGCTTTTGCGGCGGTTTTCGGGCTGGCGTTCGGGAGTTTTCTGAACGTTTGCGCAACCCGCTGGCCCGAAGAAGAGAGCATCGTCAAGGGACGCTCGCATTGCCGCAACTGCGGCCGCACCCTGGCATGGTGGGAAAACATACCGCTGGTAAGCTGGTTGGCATTACGCGGGCACTGCCGGACCTGCAAGGCGTGGATAGGCTGGCGGTATCCGCTGGCTGAACTGGCAGTGGGCGCCCTTTGGGCGTTTTCCACGTGGCACACCTTCCTTGAGGCCCCTGAACTCAGCACCGGGACATTCACGTACAACGCAGCCACCGTCCTGGCAACCGGAATCGCCCGGATCATCTTTCTGTGGGTTCTGGTGGCACTAGCCGTGATGGACGCGGAAAATCTGTGGCTGCCCGATCGGCTCACGTTTTCCGGCATCGCTCTTGGATTTGCGCTGGCGTGCACGCGAGGGGGTCTTTCCGCGTCGATGATCTTTGGCGGCGGGTTCGACGAATGGAGACACTACGTCGCTCTATCCATCTTCTATTGGTTTATCGGGGCTGTGGCCTCCGCATTCGGAATCCTGGTCGTCCGCTGGATTTACATCATGATCCGCGGCCAGGAGGGGATCGGCATGGGCGACGTCAAACTGGTGGCTATGATCGGCGGATGGCTCGGCGTCCATTGTGCGGTGCTTGCCTTCGGAATCGCCGTCATTCTCGGCGCTCTCTTCGCACTTGTGATACTCGTTCTACCGTCGGCACGCGCCAGCAATAAACCCTGGAGACTGAAGAAGCTTCCCTTCGGAACGTTCCTTTGCATCGGCGCGGCGGTGAGCGCCTTTTGGGGCGTGCCCCTGGTCGCTGCCTATCTGAGCTGGGCCGGGTTCTGACGGAGTTCTGGCAGTTTATTGCGGTGATGCAGAGGGCCGCGCGGGTTGTGGCGGCTTGGCGTTGGCGATGGCAGGATCCGCAAGAGCCTTGCGCGCCTCTTTGGCGTGGCGGCTACCCGGATCGCAGTCCATCACTTTCTGGTAATTCGCGCGGGCATCGGCAAAGTTGCCCAGGTGATACTCGGCCTCCGCGAGGCCCCAATACACATCGGGATTATCGGGGTCGAGCACCAGCGCGGACTGGAAGCGCGACAGCGCCGCCTTCCAATCCTTACGGTCGATATAGTACTGGCCGACGCTCTCGTCCTCGGCCGCCGTTTCATGATGCTCGGGCACGGTTTGCTCGCCCTTGCGATGGTGCTTCCCTGGTTGCACATCGTCATCAGCGGGGGGAAGCAGGTCGCGCATCCCCGCCAGGCTCGAACTGGAACTCTGTTGCTGATTCTCGGACGCAGTTCCTGCGTCTTCCGGACTACGCACCGGATCCACGTCGTCGGCAGGCATGGGGATGCGGCCGGCCCGGGTTTCGTCGCTGTCCCCGGGGATGGTGCCGGGCGAAACGTGCGTCGGCATCACGGGAATATCGCTGGTGTCTTCAGGAAACGGATTCTGGTCCGACTGCGTTTGCACGCGAGCGGGAGTCTGTGCGGCAGGAGGGTTTTGTGCACCCGCAGCGGGCTGGCTTTGGCCTGAACCGGAGGGATTGGAGCCATTTGCAGCCTGGGCGCGCAGCCACGGCCCTGCCAACAGAAGGCAGGCGATCGCGAGCGCAAAACCAAGCGAAGAATTCACAGCCGACTCCCAGTCTCTTAGACGCGATGCAGCCTGCAGAGGGATGCGGTCCGCAGAACAAACAAGCAATTATCTTCAAGAAAAAGGATCGCACATTTGACCCGCTGCTTGTCTTGGGCCTACTCCTCCGGTTTTGGGCGCGGAAGAAGCTTTGCCGCCTCTTCGGGGCTGAGCGTGACGCCAGCCAGTGAGGCCGCGTGGGCGAGCACAGGGTCGCGTCCAGCGGCGAGATCAGCCGGGGTTGGCAGGAACATTCGGTCGGGCTGGACGCCCACACCCTCCAGGCTTTTGCCATCGGCCATGATGGTGTCGGCGATTGCCACCTCAGAAGCGTAATGAATCACGGGGTCCATTCCGAATTCATGCCAGAAGAATCGCGCTTCTCTTACGAGTCCGGCGCTTTGGTCGCCCAGTATCGTACCGCGCTGCTCGATTTGCACCGCGCGCGCAAAAATCTCAGCGCCCGAGGACGATTCACTGTCTATCAGGACAATCAGATCACCTTCAAAGGAACCGTGGCGTCTGCCTTTGACTGCAATCGGCTTGGTCTTGCCGCGTTGCAGCGCCTGGCCAACCGCGATGTCCCGGTCAAACACATGCGCGAGAAAGCTCTCAACCGAGGTCAATTCTCCGCCGGGCGTTCCGCGCAGATCGACGATGAGCGTCTTATGAGAGTCGATTTTCTTAAAGATTCCATCCACGTCGTCGCCCATTTCGACGAACATGGGAATTCGCAAGACTGCCACATCCGGGCTGAGCTCTTTGTATTTGGCTCGCTTTTGGTTCCACTCGTTTTCCATATTGTTTATAAAATGAGTGAAGTTCCACTGCGGCGTGCCAAAGACGATCTGGCGTCGAGCGACTTTGGTCGCGATCCTCAGATGAGCTACCTTTCCAGTCTGGTCCCGCAGATCCGCTTCGACGTGGGCCCCGGGGACATAAACGTACATGGCATCTTTCAGTTTTTCGATGGTGGCGCGCTCCAAGGCGAATCCGTTGACGGTCAGCAACTCGTCACCCGGTCGCATGCCTTGCTTCTCGGCATCGCTGCCCGGATCGACCTGGGTTATATAGGCGCGCTTTCCAATGATCTGGAATTGCCACCCGTAATCCACCACGTTGCCATTGCGGGGAAGGATCAGGAATGTGTGGGAATCATGCAAGCGCTCCAGTAATCCTTCGATCTGGGCGTTGGCGAACGCCATGTTCGGAGCCGACGCGATGTTCTCTTCCGCATCTGCGACCAGCTTAGTCCAATCCAGGCCACCGAGCCTTTGATCAAAATAATGGTCGCGCACATCGGAGGAGACATTCTCCAGCATCGACTTTGCGAGATCGCGGTCGATCTTCGACATCTTCTGGCCTGTAAGCGGCGGTGCAGAGATTAGGGCAAGAGACATCAGAAGCGAAAGCCTCCCAAGCCGTGCGGCAGATGCGAACACCGAAGGATGTTGCACCGAGCAAGGCTTTCCCCTGAACCTCAGCCCCTGGGTTTGCATTTTCATGGGCCCCATCATAGCGCAAATTGAAGTGCACAGGGCGTAGATTCTAATCGGTGACTGTCATGTGGTGCATACTTTAGTCTCGCGCTTGATTCTGTGTTCGCACTTTTCCACGCGTCGCTTCCCTGCCCCGGAACGATAGAATCACTCCAGGCTGCTTGCCCTCCGGCAGCCGTGCAGGAGCCTTGTACGCATGGGTTATCAGGTTCTGGCCCGCAAATACCGGCCGCAACGCTTTGCCGACGTGGCCGGCCAGGACCACGTTACGCGCACACTCCTCAATGCTCTAGAGCAGAACCGCATTGCGCACGGGTACATCTTCTCAGGGCATCGCGGCATCGGGAAGACGACCATTGCGCGCATTCTTGCCATGGCTCTGAACTGCCGGACTGAGGTGGGTTCCGCGCAACGGCCCTCGCCGGAGCCTTGTGGCGTGTGCGATGCCTGCACGGAGATTCGCCAGGGCAACGCGGTGGACGTAATCGAGATCGACGCCGCCACCAATCGCGGCATCGACGAGATTCGCGAGTTGCGCGATGCGGCGCGTTACTCGCCGGCGCGCGACCGCTACAAGGTTTACATCCTCGACGAGGCGCACCAGATTACTGAAGCTGCGTTTAACGCGCTGCTGAAGACGCTGGAAGAACCACCAGCGCACGTCATCTTCATGATGGCGACCACGGAGCCCGAGAACATTCCGCAGACCATCCGCTCGCGTTGTCAGCACTTCAGCTTTCACGCGGTCAAATTCGACGACATTCTGGCGCAGTTGAAGATGATCGCTGCCGAAGAGAAGGTTGCGGCTGACGAGGAAGCACTGGCGCTGCTGGCCGAGGCCGGCGACGGGTCGATGCGCGACGCGCTCTCCATCATGGACCAGGCCATTGCGTCGGCTCCGCTCGAAATTGTTCAAGGGGAGGGCCGGCCGAAGCTTTCGACCGAGCAGATTCGCGAGCTTATGGGGTCGGTGCCGAGCACAGTGTTTGAAAAGCTGCTCGAAACCGTGGCCGCTGCCGAGACCGCTCCGCTGATGGAGCAATTGAATGCGCTGCTGAACGCCGGGCACAGCCCGTTGTCGCTGGCACGACAGATGGTACGCTACCTGCGCAACACGCTCATGGCTAAACTGGGCGGCGAGCAAACGCAGTTGCTCGAGATTTCCGCCGACGAACGGGCGCGCGTGGCGCGTACGGCGCTGCTTTTCAGCGAAGAAGAGCTGACGC
>JBEKAS010000059.1:0-18384 GCA_050015795.1 Occallatibacter sp.
TCTGTGCTGTTCCCGCGCTACGCCGCTCGATGATTGCGTCCGGCATGTCGGGTGTGTCGCTCTTCCACCTTCCCGCTAGAGGAAGAGGAACTCAAGGATGACATGAGGAAAAGTGAAGAAATCAATGCTGGAATGGCCCCAGAACAGGAAGTGTCCCAAAACGGGGCAACAGATGTCGCGCGTGGAGCGGGCCGGTTCTTCGGCTCCAACTACCTCCGATCAAGCAACTTTCGTTCGGACCCTTGCTTTCTGTTCGTACATCGCCGCGTCCGCCCGCCCCACAATCTCACTCATCCCCTCGCCGGCGGCATGTGCTGCCAGTCCGATGGAGGCATCGACGCGTAATTTGAGAGTCCCGGTTTTTCCCGGCACGGAGTAGTTGCCGCAAACCCATTTGCGCAGGCGCTCGGTCTGCGCCTCCGCCTCTTCAAGGCCGGAATCGAAGAGCAGGATGAACTCGTCTCCGCCCCAGCGCCCAATCATGTCCGTGGAGCGGCAGGCAGACCTTAGTTCGCCGGCAAACTGCTTGAGCAGCTCATCGCCTGTCAGATGGCCATGCGCGTCGTTCACCTTCTTGAAGCCGTCGATGTCGACGATGGCTACGCAAAAAGCGGCGAAGGATTCAATGCGTTTCTCGATCTGCCCCTCGACGTACACGCGGCTGCTCACGCCGGTCAGCGCGTCGCGCGCAGCAATCTTCTCAGCCTCCTCTAACTTGGTCTGATAGTCTTCCACCTGTCTCTTCAGATGGTCGAGGACCTCCTTGCCTTCTTCGGTCATTCGGTCAATCGACGTCTTCAGCTCCGCCGCACTTTTGTCGATCGACGCCCGAATCTCTGTCAGGTCTTCAAGCGTGGCGATCGCCCTGAGCCGCTCGGTGACCGCGCTCATCTGGCCCGCGCTGCGCTGATCGCGCGCGCTCACCGATTCCGCAGTGCGCGCCATGGTGAGAAGCAGTTCCTTTACTTCGCGCGCCTTCCCCTGGTAGTGACGCGCAGCGTCGCGGCCCCATGCGCGCAATTGTTCTCGTGTCTGTTCGCCATGGGCTGCAAGTGTTTCAGTCCTCATCAACGGAGAAAGCTCCGCTTTCAGTCGTCCAAGAGACTGCTTCAGATCGCCGCCGACGCCCGGACAGGCATCCAGACTGCAATTGCCCATCTCAAGCAAGGAAGAGCCGTAGGCGTCGAGGGCCACGGCGAATGGATCCTGTTGAACTGCCTCAGCGTCCTGGCCAGAACCTGACGAATTGGAATCTAGATACTTCTTGATTGAAATCATCGGCTCCTCGGAAGATCCATATTGCGGAGGGCTCTCACGCAACACGGGCCTTCTGGTTTATCGGCGGAGCGCGATCGGTTCATGAGAGGCGCGAACCCATCCATTTATTCACCTGAGATCTCTAAGACGTTGGAAAAGATATGCTTTTATTGAATCGAGAAATCGAAGGGTTGCCGCGATTCGATTCCCTCGTGTGCTTGCGCCATCTTGTTGTCAATGCAGGAACTTGCCTCGGTTTTCCCCAGAACCAGGCGGGGATAGATTACGAAAGTGCGCACAAAAGTTAATTCAAAGACCAACAAAAGCGGTATCGTGATTTTTTGAAGAATGACCGATTGTATAGATTGGCGATGTTTTTGCTTCCAGACTGATTGCTGAGGTGGTCCTCGTGGACTTGAGCAAAATCCCTGATGTTGCAGCTGTAGCTCTGCTCACCCTGGCCTTCTTCTCGGTAGCGCGGCATGGACGAACATCGTTTTCCAGTGTATGGCTCATTGGCTGGTTGATGATCGTTCTTCACTTTGCCGCTTTCCTGTTTCTGCCGGCACCGGGCAATTTCGGCATTGCGGCCTCCATTCTGGGCTCAGCAGCGCTCGCATGGGCAGGCATCCTCTTCATGTGGGCAGCCGTTCCCTATCGCAGCCGGGTGTCGAGCCGCTGGATGCTGGTCGCGATTTTGACGGCGAACACGCTCTACATTTTTGTCGCTTCCATCGCGCCAGCGGGTCATTGGCTCTTGACGCCGGCTGCGGTTTTGATGGGCGCTCTGCCGCTCGTCATTTCGCTTTTGAACATACGCAAGCTCAACCATCCGCTTCGCTGGGGGTTGGTGCTTCTTTACGCTGCCCTTTCCGTCTTTCTTCTGATGGTGCAGAATAGGCCCGGCAACGGCCTTGACCTGGCTTTGAACGCGGTCTTCTTCACCGTTTACCTGGGATGCTGCATGCATTTCTGGTATGCCTATCGGCGCGCCACTGCGGGGGCATTCATCACCGTTCTGGGATTTTTGGCTTGGGCGAACGTCTTTACGATCGCGCCAGCCATGGGCACGTTCTTCCCCGGCTTCCATCTCGAGAGTGAGGTTTGGAATCTGCCCAAATACGTGGTTGCCGTGGGCATGATCCTGATCCTGCTCGAGGACCAGATTGAGCACAACAAGTATCTGGCGCTGCATGACGAACTCACCGGCTTGCCCAACCGCAGGCTCTTTCAGGATCGATTGGCGAATACCCTTGAGCGCGCGCGGCGCACAGGTTCGCAAGCAGCCCTTCTGCTGATCGATCTGGATCGCTTCAAGCTAGTCAACGACACCGTGGGGCATCATATCGGCGACGAGTTGCTCAAGCATGTTGGCCGGCTTTTCGTAGGCAGGGTTCGGCGTACCGACACTGTGGCCCGCACCGGAGGCGATGAGTTTTCGGTGGTGCTGGAGGAGCCCATGAATCGCGCCGACGCGATGCGCGTGGCGCGGACTCTGATGCAACTTCTCGACCCGCCCATCCTACTCGAAAAGAATACGGTGCATATTGGCGCCAGCGTGGGCATCGCGATCTTTCCTGACGATGCCGGCGATGCCGAATCCTTGTGCATAGCCGCCGACCTGCGCATGTACGCCAGCAAACGCGCAGCAAGGAGCCGCGAAGATCGCACTGCCCGGGCCCCGCTCGTGCCTGACCCTTTTCAGTCGACCGACCCGGACTCCGGCCTGCAGCGCGCGGAATAGCAGCTAAACGTTGCTGGTAAATACAAGAAGGCCCGAACCAATCGTCCGGGCCTTCTCGATCTACAACCGTGTTCGTTGTTCATCCCTGCCTGCCGCCCGGACGTCCCCCGCGACGACGGCGACGACGGGCTGTGCCTCCTGGCCGTCCTCCCGCAACAGGTTGCTGGCCGACACTAGCAGGCGCGTTATCCACGCGATTGAAGTTGGGCTCGTTCTCCTCGTCGAACTCCACCCCGCCATCTCCGTCGAAATCGTCGCCGCCCTCGATCAGAATGGTGCTCTGGTTCGAGCTCGGCTGGCGTTCGTCGAACTCGTGCCGCGGACGGGCCGGCGGCGCAGGCGATGCCGCAGGCGCAGGCGCCGGAGCCGCCGCAGTCTCCTCGATTTCGGCCGGGGCCGACTGTGCCAGCTTTGCCTTCTGCTCCTTGATCAGCGCCTTGCGGCTGAGCTTGATGCGGTTGCCTTCGATAGCGAGAACCTTCACCATCACCTGATCGCCTTCGCGCAGTTCGTCCTTGACCTCCTTCACGCGGTGTTCCGCGATCTCAGAGATGTGCAGCAGGCCATCGGTGCCCGGGAAGAGCTCGACAAACGCACCGAACTCGGCGAGGCGCACCACCTTGCCCAGGTACGTCTTGCCTATCTCCGGAACGGCGGTTAGATCACTGATGATCTGCAGAGCCCTCTTCAGACCCTCGGCATCGCTCGACGCCACACTCACCTTGCCAGTGTCGTCCACGTCGATCTTGGCGCCCGTCTGTTCGACAATGCCGCGAATGGTCGCGCCGCCCTTGCCAATCAGGTCGCGGATCTTGTCCGTGGGGATCATCACGGTCTCGATGCGCGGCGCATACTTCGAACGCTCCACGCGCGGGCCGCTGAGTTCGGCATCCATCTTGTCCAAAAGGAACAACCGCCCTCGCCGCGCCTGCTCCATCGCCTGCTCGAGAATCTCGTGGGTCAGGCCGCCGATCTTGATATCCATCTGCAGCGCGGTGATTCCCTTGCGCGTTCCAGCCACCTTGAAGTCCATATCGCCGTAGTGGTCTTCCGCGCCGGCAATGTCGGTGAGAATGGCGTAATCATCGCCCTCCTTCACCAGGCCCATGGCCACGCCGGCCACTGCGCCTTTCAAGACGATGCCTGCGTCAAAGAGCGCCAGGCTGGCCCCGCACACCGAAGCCATCGACGACGAGCCGTTCGACTCCAGAATGTCGGAGACAATGCGGATCGAATAGGGCGATTCATCGGCGCCGGGCAGCACCGCAGTGATGGCGCGCTCTGCGAGGGCTCCGTGGCCCACTTCGCGACGGCCCACACCGGTCATGCGGCCGGTCTCACCCACGCTGAACGGCGGGAAGTTGTAGTGGAGCATGAAGCTCTTCCGCTGCTCGCCCTCGTACGACTCCAGGCGCTGGCTGTCGTCCATGGTGCCCAGCGTCGCCGTCACCAGGGCCTGCGTTTCGCCGCGTGTAAACAGCGCCGACCCGTGCGTGCGAGGCAGAACGCCCGTCTCGATGCTGATGGGGCGAATCTCGTCGAAGGCGCGCCGGTCGGGCCGGATGCGCTCCTTCGTGACCTGCTCGCGGAAGATCCGCTCGCGCAGAAGTTCGTAGTAATGCGCCAGCTTCTTCTTGGCCACGGCGTCCTCGGCGGGAAGCTCGGCCGCGAGCTCATCGTTCAGCTTCTTGATAAGCGCATAGCTCTCGGTCTTGCCGTGCGTCTTGGTGTCGAGTGCGTCCTTCAACCGGTCGCCGATCTTCGCGTTCAATTCCGCGTAATACGCTTCGTCGAACTCCGGCGGCGTAAACGCCCGCTTCGCTTTGCCGGCCTTGGCCACGAGATCCTCGATCGCCCCAACGATCTTCTTGATTTCCTCGTGTGCAAACTCAATCGCCGCGAGGGTCACTTCTTCGGTCTCCTCTTTCGCGCCCGACTCGATCATCACGATGCCGTCTTTATGGCCGACCACCATGATGTTCACTGTGGTCCCGGCACGCTCGGCGTAAGTGGGGTTCACTACGAACTCGCCATTCACACGGCCTACGCGCACTGCGCCCACCGTGGCGTTAAAGGGGATGTCAGAGAGAGCCACGGCTGCGGCCGCCGCGTTGATTCCAATCACATCGGGATCGTTTTCCTTATCCGCGGAGAGCACCAGCGCAATCAGTTGCGTCTCATTGCGAAATCCATCGGGGAAGAGTGGTCGCAGAGGCCGATCGATCTGGCGACAGGTCAAAATCTCCTTTTCACTGGGGCGGCCTTCGCGCTTGATAAAGCCGCCGGGAATGCGCCCGCCGGCGTAGGTGTACTCGCGGTAATCCACCGTGAGCGGAAAGAAATCGATTCCCTCCCGGGGATCGGGAGAGGCCACAGCGGTGGCTAGAACCACGGTTTCGCCCGTGGTCACCACTGCGGCGCCGGAGGCTTGCTTAGCCATGCGGCCGGTCTCAAAGACCAGGCGCTTGCCGCCCGCAAGTTCGACGGCCACTTCATGCTTCGTAGACATAGAGTCCTCGTTTCGTTTTGTTCGCTTGGGAAACTTGTGTGGGGATTGCGCGGCGTGCGCGCATGGAACACGGGTGCGCAAGGCCGGGCAACCCATGCAGGCTGCCGGCCGCGACTTGGTCCGGTGTTCCGTATCGTATGGGGACCGGGACCATTGTCCGGTCTGGGTGCTTCCGGTTCAACTTGAGCTTTCTGACTACTTGCGGATGCCGAGTTTGCCGATTACATCGCGATAGCGATCGGAATCGTGCGTTTTCAGGTAGTCCAGCAGGCGGCGGCGCTTGCTGACCAGCATCAATAACCCACGCCGGGAAGCGTGATCCTTCTTGTGGGTCTTGAAGTGCTCGGTCAGGTCGCCGATCCGCTCGCTCAGAATCGCAATTTGAACTTCCGGCGATCCGGTATCCGTCTCGTGGGTGCGGAAGCGCTTGATCAGGTCGGTCTTTTGTTGAGTCGCCAGCACGGCGTCAATTACTCCTCTTGTTCTCTCAGGTCCACTCTTCAGTGTCTACTGAAAGACTAACATGAACGCTTCCGTTGAGGGAACTCATGCGGCGTGAAGAACCATAGTTTCAACGCACTCTGGCTCGGAACGATGCGCAGCGCCGTAGTTTGCTCTTGGACAGTCTTCCGCGGTGAAGTCCCACATGCAACCGCTACGGCTGCGCGTCGAGCCAGTAATTTGCCCGCGCCACGGTCCGCGCCCCGTAATCCTGCGTCGTCCGCACGCGAATGGTGTGCAGGCCGGGAGTCAGATTGGTGGGTCTGAAGGTAATCAGATAGCGGTTGCGCGCGTCCTTCGCTGCAGACATTACCCGCGCCTCAAAGCGCTTGTCACCCAAGAACGTTGTGTATTCGCCGCCGCTCATCTCCGCCACTTCCTTGGCGACATTCTTTTTGAAAGCCTTAATAGCCATCACCAGCGCCGAAACCATATTCATCGTGGCTTGGTCGGGTGAGGAGTCCTTGACATCGTGGCCTAATTCGGCCAGCGCAGGCGAAAACGAAACACTCAGCACCAGCACGTCAGACTCGCCGATTTTCTGAATCAGTTGTGCGGGCTTGGTGTGCTTGCTGCCGCTGTCGCGCTCTTCGCTGATGAGCAAAAGCACGCGGCGGAAATCCTTGGGCTGCATCTCCAGCAGAGTCACCGCGTAATTCACGGTGTCCAGAATGGCCGCTCCTCCATCGCCCGGTTGCAGTCGTTCGAGATCGGAGTTGATCCGGTCGCCGTTGTGCGTGTAATCCTCAAGCAGATGCGGCACGGAATCGAAGCCCACCAGCGCCGCCTGGCTGCGCGGGTCGGTTAGAAATATGTCGAGCAGCGGGCCCATCTTGGCGAGTTTGTCGAACTCCAGCACACTGGCGCCTCCCTGCTCCACAGCGACAACGAGGGCCATCGGCGCCGTATCCATCTCCTCCTGCACGCGGATCTTTTGCGGCACGCCGTTATCTTCAAGGACGAAATCGCTCGCCTTCAGACCGTAAAGAATGCCGCCGCCGCGTTTTTCCACAAGTGTCGGCACCAGCACTTCGGTGGTGGCCACGCGCAAATTCGCCGACTCGCCTTGAGGGACCTGCATGGGCTGCGGAGGCTCGACGGGAGGCAGTTGCTGCGCAAGAGCCGGGATAATCTGCACCAGCACCATCCCGGCAAAAAACAGACCCCCTCGAATTCTCAAAAGATCAGCGATCATTTTGGTGAAATTGACTGTGCAAGCGAAATCTCGCCGCCCACCAGGGCGCTTCGTGAGCCTTCGCGTTCTTGTTCCCTTGGTCCCTGCCGGGGCCCCCAGCGAGCGATTTGTGCTCGCTGGGGTGACTTGGTCCCTCGTTCCCTGCCTCATCACACTCGCTTGCGCGCTTCGCGCTGCATCTCGCCCGTCCAGACGAGAAAGCGCAAAAGCTCCCCGCGCGTAGCCCAAAGAAAACCAAGAACGCTTTTGGCCGTCAACGTTTCGGCACGCCGGCCGGAATAGGTCTCCACACGCCAGCGCAAATAGGGGCTGCGCCATGGCGCAAGCCGGTGCCCGCGCGTCGCATTCCAGAGAAATCGCAGTGCTGCGAACAAGAGATGCCCTCTCGCATTCAGTATAGAGAATGCGCCGCAGGGCGCTATTTATGGCTGCAGCTTGGCGAAGAGGTTGTTGGAAGTGGATTCGAGCTGTGCGATGACGTCTTCAAGCGCCGTCTGCTGCGTCTCTGCCAGGGAGAGTTGCGTGGACACCGTGGGAATGTCGGCCTGCATGAGATCGGTCTGCGCCGCCGTCAGTTGCGTCTTTTCATTCGTCACCGCGCTCGATGCCGCGTTGAGCTGTGTAATCGAATTGTCGACGGTCACGCGTTGTTGCGAAACGAAGTTCAGGGCTGTTCCCAAGGCTTCTGTGTCGTTTACCGCCTGCGAAGTATCCACCGTGCCGGTTGAATAATCGGCAACCAGCGCGTTGAGCGCGCCAAAAACGCTGTTCGCGCCACTGCCCTGAAAGATCTGATCTCCGGGAACATTGAGCTGGATCTTCTGCCCATTCGGCAGTTCGAGATAGTTCACGTCCTCATCGCCGCTATATGTGGTGACCCTGGGCGAAGAGGCAGTCGATGTCGAGAACGGCGCCGTGCTTGTTTGCCCGCCGGCAAAAATAAATTGGCCCTCGTAGCTGGTATTCGCCAGGGATTGCACCTCGTCGAGAATGCCCGAGATCTGGTTGCCAATCGATTTCACGTCGCTCGCGTTCATGGTTCCGTTGTTGGCGCTGGTGGCAAGTGTTACGGCCTGCGTCAACTCGCTCACCACACTGCCCAGCGCGGAGTCGGCCACCTGCAACTGACCCGTCACCAGGCTGGAGCTCGCGGTGAACGAGTCGTCCTGCTGAATCTGGTTGAGCAGCAGCACATTTTGTCCTGCGCCCACCGGATTCTGGCTCAACGACGTAATGCTTACACCGCTCGACAGCTCCGAGCTTAGCTGCTGCTCGTTGGACTGCGCCTGATCGAGCGAACCCACGAGGCTCGTAATGTACGAAGGATCGACCCGCATTGAAAAAGCTCCTGGCTTCTAGCTCTTAGCCTTTAGCTCTCGCTTCTGGCTGGTGGCCCTTTCGCTACTCAAGGCATCGAAGCAAATTTCGCGCCCGCACCGTCAAGCTAAGAGCTAATGGCTAAGAGCTGCTTTTTACGACACCGTCGTTTCCTCGCCCAGGTTCAGTGCCGAGGCCATGATGGTGTTCAGCAGCGTGAAGACCTGCGAGGCTGCCTGGTAGCTGCTCTCTAGTGTCGACATCGCCGCCGCTTCATCGTTTAGATTCACGCTTGACAGCGCGTTGTTCTGCGTCTGCAACTGGGTCACGGAGGCATTCTGCGCCGTGTTCTCCGTCTGCACCTCAGAAACTGTTGCGCCGAGCGTGGAAACAAAATTCGAGTAGTAGTTGATCGGGGTTTGGTTACCCGCAAACCCGTTCTGGCTTTGTCCCGTCTGAGCTGATGCCGCAGCGCTCTGGTTGATGATCGATGTGCCGTTGGCGGCGAGCAGCTTCCAGCCGATGTTCAGATTCGCGGCGCCGTCTGCTAGTCCGGTAAAACCAAGCGGGATCGAAGAGACGTCGCCACCCGCGGTTCCTACTGTCTCCGGATTGGCCGCGCCGGTAGGCTGTATCTGAGCTAGGTTGCCCGTCACAGGATTAAACGTCATGGTTCCCGTTACCGGCGTTGACACTCCGGAGGCAAAAGCCGCTGCAGGGAGTGCAACCGAATAGCCCCAGGTGCTGGCGCCCTTCTGGGTATAGGTCACTGTGGCCTGGTAACTGTTACCCAGCGTGTCGTACACCTGCACATTTCCCGTCGTAGTGCCGTTCACCAAAGTAGTGGAATCCAGATTTTCCGTGAGGCTGAAGCTCGTCGTCGGTCCTGCGAGCGGCTCCTTGGCGAAATTCGCCATGGCCACGGCATTGGAATTGTCTCCGGTTCCGCTTCCCGCGCCCGCCGCCGCAATCTGGTTGGGGTCGGTCATGATGACGCTCATGTTGGCCGCGCTGCCGGCAACCGTGGCGGGCTCGTTGAAGATGTAAAGCGGATTGGCGACCGTCCCCGTCACGCCATCGAGATCCGTGCCGGAGTTGTTTTGCGCATTCACCGAGGTTGAGATGCTGTATGCCAGTTGGTCGAGCGAGCTGAGCGCGCCGGGAATATCCACATTGCGCGCTGTCAGGTCACCACCCAGCTGTCCGCCGCCGGTAGCGAGCTCGGAAGTGATGTCCGCGCCGCCGAGGAAGAAGTCCGTGGCGCCATTCACGGTTCCCGTGGACAACTGGAAGTTCTGCCCTTCGGAGACCAACAACTGGCCCGAGGTTGTTGTGATGGAAAGGCCGTTGTTCTCTGTCGTGACCTGGTTGATTCCGATCAGCTGCGAGAGCTGGCTCAGGTCCTGCTGCCGCTGGTCTTCGAGAGTTCCCGCATCGGCGTCAGGCGAAGTGGATTGAATTTGGAGATTCAGCTGCGCGATGGCGCCGGTCAGCGCGTTCACCTGGCTGACGATTCCCGATGCGTCCTGATCGAGCGCGGCGCCTTGCGTATTCAGGCTGTTTGCGGCGCTCGAAATGTCGCCGGCCAGTGTCGACGCCGACGCAAGCACTTGTTCGCGCAACGCGTTGTCGGTGGGATCGCTCTCCAGCGAGGAAAAAGAGTCGAAAAAGCTTGTGATATCGCTGCCGATGTCGCCCGCCGTGGAACTGGACGAACCGGAGTCCGGCGTAAACAGCGCCTGCATGCTGTTCAGCGCGGTAAGCCGCGAACTCGAGGCGGAGGCCAGTTGCTGCTGCTGATCCAGCCGTTCCTCCAGAACTCGGTCGCGTTGCGATGTAGACCCGGTTTCCGTGACGCCGTCGCCCACCTGAATTCCACCGACGCTGATCGACGCATTCTCCTGCCAGTCGGGCGTTTCCTCGGTGTAGCCAGGCGTGTTGGCGTTGGCCACGTTGTTGGCCACCACACTCAGAGCTGCCTGGTCGGCATCGAGCGCTCCTGTAGTCAGGCTCAGCGCAGAGTTAATGGTCCCCATGTCCGCCCTCCGCGCTCTCACCCCATCGACCCCGGCTCTTCGAGCCACCCGTCGATGGGGACCCCGCGCCGGCGCCGCCGCGTGCCTGCCGTTCCGTGTACTCTAACCGCCCCGCGCGCAGCTCGCGCAGCCGCTTCATGACGTTCAGATTGGCGCGCGTCGCCTCCAGAACCCGGGCGAACACCGCCATATCCGCCGCGGCTTCCCGCCCCTGCCGCGCCACGCGCTCACGTTCGCCGGCGTCTTCGGAATTTCGCGCCAGGGTAAGAGCCTGGCACGAGAGCGCCAGTTCCTCGAGCCGCGTCGCGTCCAAATGCGCCAGCGCGCGCGATGCCTCCACCACGAGTTCTTTGAGCTCCGGATTCGCGGGACGCCTAGCAAGCTCCTGCATCGGCAGCTTTCCGATCCTTCTACGGCTGGCCTGCAGCCAGCCCAGCCGTCAACATCGAATCGATCACCCGGGAAGCCACCGCCGAAGTCGGCACACTATAGGTCCCGGCAGCCAGAGCCGCCTGCACTGCAGCCACCTTGTCGGCGCGAACGCCCTCGCCCGAAGCCACCTGCGAAATCTCGCTCCCGGCGCTGCTGAAGGTCGCCCGGTCGCTGTCGAAGCTGCTCGGCGCCGCGGATGTGCTGCCTTTACCCTGAGGCGCCGAAGGGGCCGTGGGGTTCACCCCCAGGAGCGACCTTAATCCGTCCAGGCTATTGCGAATGTCCATATACGTGACTCCTTGCTGGGTCTATCGTCTGAACCTCTTAATCACTCTAGTCATTCAGAAGTTCTCATCCCCTGCCCTTGGTGCAGATTTGTGGTTACTTTCCCGCTTCCGTGCTGGTTACCTGTATGGGAAAGTTCTTGGATGATCCGATTGGCAATGCCAAGACCACCACGTTCGCTCAGCGACTGCCCCAGCGCTTCCGAGGCCAACTCGCTTAGCGCTCCACCCGAGCCCGCGCCTGAGTCCTTATCCGCGTCTGTGCCGGTCAGCGCGTCGCCGTTGGTCATCGGCTTCAACAGCTCTTGCATCATCTGCCCTTCAAACTCGTGCGCCGCGCGCACCAGCCGCGGCGAAGGCGCGGCATCGCTCTTTCCGCCCTCACCCGTTACCGCATACGCGCCGTTCAGTGTTGCCTGCATCCCCTGCTCCCGTTTGCCTTGCTCCGTTGCTCCCTCGGTCCCTGCCGGGGTCCCCGGCGGGCGATTTGTGCCCGCTGGGGTGGCTTGTTCCGTGCCCTCACAGTACCTCGAGGTCCGCCTCCAACGCGCCAGCTTCCTTCATGGCCTGCAGGATCGAGATCACGTCACGCGCTCCTGCCCCGGTACGTTGCAATTGCTGGACCAAATCCTCGACGGTTGCGCCCTCCTTGAGGTAGATCTCATTGACCGGCTTGTCCTGCGCCTCCACCGTGGTCTGCTGCACTACTTGCGTCGTTCCCGAGGAGAGCGCATTTGGCTGCGAGACCTCGACACGGGAGATCACGTTCACGCTCAGTCCGCCGTGCAGGATCGAAACCGGCTGCAGACGCACCGTGCCGCCGATTACCACTGTTCCCGTGCGTTCATTCACCACCACGCGCGCCCGCGGGTAGACACTGATTTCCACCTGCTCGACCTTGTCGAGCAATGCCGCGGCGTCTTCCTTCGGCTCCAGGGCAATCTCCACGCGCCGGCTGTCGACGGCATGAGCCCGCGGCGCGCCCAGCTCGCGATCGATCGCCGCCGCCATACCCTCGGCGGTGTGAAAATCGGCGTCATTCAGCACGATGCTCACGGTGTGCATCTCGGCAAGATCGTAGGGCACGGCCCGCTCCACCATGGAGCCGCCGGGAATGCGCGCCGTGGTCGGGTGATTCACTTGCTTGGAGTTGCCGCCGCCCGTCGCCATGTATCCGCCCAGCACCAGGGCCCCCTGTGCCTGGGCGTAGATCTGCCCATCGACCCCGTATAGCGGCGTCATCAACAGAATGCCGCCCTCGAGAGAACGCGCATCGCCAGCCGACGAGACGGTGATGTCCACCTTGTAGCCGGGGCGGCCGAAGGGCGGAAGCGTGGCCACGACGAAGACCGCCGCCATATTCTTGACTTGCATGTTGCTGGCGCTCTGCGAGCCGCTCGTCGGCACGTTGATGCCCATGCGTTGCAACGCGGAGACCAGGGTCTGGGCGGGAAACACGGTCTGCGAGCTGTCTCCTGTGCCCTTCAGTCCGACCACCAGACCGTAGCCCACCAGCTGGTTGTCGCGAATTCCCTCGATGGTCGCGACATCCTTGATCCGTGAGCGGCGCTGGGCTTCCTGCGGCTGCACCAAAGCAATCGAGACAAGCCAGGCCGCGGCCAGCGCGATCCACCACCAGAAGGCGCGATTCGCACTTGCATTTGCCCTTGCCTGGGCAATGCGCAGTGCGATCTTCCTCTCCTCTATGGGCGAATCATTGCTGAATCGTTCTGCGCTTACGAATTCCCGCATCCTTCTGCCCCCGCCGATTACGCCCGTCCCTCGCTTGCAACGCCCTTACCTCGCCTGCCATGCCGGCTTCAGAACACCAGCAGTTTTTCGAGAAGGCGCACCAGAGGATTCTGCCGGTACGTGGAGTCGTTGACGATTCCCTTGCCCGTCACCTCCAGTTCAAGATCGGTCATGGCCGTGGATAACACCTGATTCTGGTTGCTCACGTCCTCCGGGCGCACCAGGCCGCGCAGCGTGATCAATTGCGTCTGTTGCGAGAAGGTCAGCTGCCTTGTCGCCTGCACTACCAGCATCCCGTTGGGCAGCACATCCACTACCTCAGCGCCAAAGGTGGTGGACAGGCTGGAATCGGTCGTGCTCTGCCCCTGCGCCGTCAGCCCGGAAGCGGCGTTGGCGCTGAGCAGGTTCTGCAAATTGTTCGAGGTTTTGAGCTTGCCGAAGAGCGACGCAATGCCCGAGCTGGCGCTGGAGGCACGTGAGTTCTTGACTTGCCCGTCCGTCGAGGCGGTCAGGCTTTCGCTGACCACAATCATCACCACATCGTGGGCGCGGAAGGCCTTGACGTCCGTGCCAAGCCGCACCAGTTGCCCCTGCGCACTCCAGATCGAACCCGGGGTTCGCACCTCGGCCGCCTGCTGCGCGCGCACCTTGGCGATGTAGGTGCGCAAGGCTTCTTCCGGAGGCGTCGCCTTGCCAGCTGCGGCGGCGGCATTCTGCTTCTTGCTGGTCACGCCTGCGGCGGACGTCAACAAGGCACAGAGCACGATCCCGGCGAGCAATGTGAATCGAAAGCAAAACCTCATGCCTGCTCTCATGGCGCAACCTCACCCTCCGGCGCGAAGCTGGCGCGTCCCGGCGAGACCGCCACCACGCGCACCACTTTGCCGCCGATCTTCAATCGCGCCTTGAAATGGGCGCCCTTCACTGCCGGCTCCAATGCCACCGCTTCGAGGCGCGCATCGACTACCGCCGTGTGCTCCTCCACCAACAGTGCATCCCCCGTATGGATCACCGGCCGCTCTCCGGCAGAAAAAGGCTGTGATGGGCCACCGGATGTTGCTCCCCGCATGCTGATCCGTTGCCGGGCGAGCACCAGGCGCCCCGGTCCCGCAGGGCGGCTTGGGTCGCGCTGCAGCAGCCAGAGGTCGCCGGTCGACGGATCCTCAATCTGCAGCAGCACCTGGCGATCGGGCTCGAGCGCGGTCCCCAGCGTCGCAACCGCCACGCGCAAGGCCTCTGGCACGGCCGCGGCATTGTTGCCTGTTGCCTGAGCGCAGGCGCCGACAACCGCCACCACCAGACCTCCCAACCCCGCGATCGCTCTGGATACCCGCTTCCAATCCATCCTCACCAGCCCCGCTTTCCCTGCTCCGCTCGCTTGCCCTACTTCCGAAACCCACTTCAAGCGGCGCGCGAAGATCAGTGCGTCATGTTATTGACCTGCGAATACATATCGTCGGCGGCCTTGATCACCTTGGAGTTCGACTCGTAAGCCCGCTGCGCCAGCACCATCTGCACAAACTCCGTCACCACGTCGACATTCGAGTTTTCGAGGTATCCCTGCTGCAGCGTGCCCAGGCCTTCAGTGCCGCCCGGATTTCCCAGGACGGGATCGCCGGAACTTAACGTGGCCGTGAGCAGATTGTTGCCCATGCTCTCGAGGCCCCCTGGGTTGGGAAAGGTGGCAAGTTGAATCTGTCCCAGCTGCGAAGGATTCTGCTGCCCTGCCAAGGTTGCGTTCACCACACCGTATTGCGTGATGGTGACTGCCGTGGCATTGGACGGAATGGTGATGGTGGGGATGAGTGGATCGCCGTCCGTGGTCACAATGGTGCCCTGATTGTTCAGGTGAAACTGGCCGGCACGGGTGTAGGCGATGGTGCCGTCCGGCCGCTGCACTTGAAAGAACCCCGCGCCCTGGATGGCGACGTCGAGCGGATTGTCGGTCTCGTTCAGCTCGCCCTGGGTATTGATGACCTCGGTCGCCGCGGGCCGAGTGCCCAACCCAATCTGCAACCCGGCCGACACCGTGCTCTGGCTCTGGGCCGCACCCGGCATGACCAGGTTCTGATACACCATATCCTGAAACTGCAGGCGCAGCTGGCGAAAGCCTGTGGTCGACGAGTTGGCCAGGTTGTTGGCGATGGTGTCGAGGTTCAGTTGCTGTGCGCTCATGCCGCTGGCAGCGGTATACAAAGCTCGAATCATCTTTTTCCTCGTTTCGGACCAAATTCTTGGGAGGTCCTCAGTGGCAAACTTGTTGAATTCTGTTTTTCCCTTGTCTCGGACTAGATTTTCGGCAAGTCCTCCGTGGCGAACTTGTTGAACTCGGTGTGAAACACCGTCAATGCGCGCTGCATCATCTCCGCCTGGCGCTGCATCATGACCAGATCAAGCGAGCCCTGGACCACATCCTGATTGGCGGTCTCGATGGCGCCCTGGTGGATCGATGCGTCCTTCGCAGCCGTGGCCGTCGCCCCCGGCGGCGCCACGTAGCGGTTTGCGCCCTCCGGTGTGAGCTCGGTACCGGCAGGAAACACAAAGACGCCCACCTCGGCGACCACCCCGCCAGCCACCGAGACCGCTCCGTCTGCGCCCACCGTGACCTCGCCGGGTGGAATCAGGATCGACTGGCCCGCTTGGGAGAGCACCGGCTCTCCGGCCTGTGTAACCAATTGGCCGTTCTGCGCGCGGTGGAAGCTGCCGTCACGCGTGTAGCGCGGCCCGTTCGGCGTCTGCACCATGAAGAATCCCTGACCCTCAATCGCCAGATCCAGGGGATTGCCCGTGGGCTCGAGTGCGCCCTGGGCCATGCTCAGCCGGTCGCCGCCCAACAGGCCGTAATTGTTCACGGTCGCTCCCAGCTCGGAGTCGGCAGCGTCTGGCCCCAGCAGTACGGAACGGAAGAACTCGCGCTCCGCACGGTACCCCGGCGTTTGCGCGTTAGCCAGATTGGCTGCCGCCGTATCCAGTGCCTGGGTGCGCGCCACCAGTCCGGTCATTGCCGCGTAATAGCCACTGTCCATCCGGATCTCTCCTCGTGGAGCCGCACAGGAGGTTCAAGCAGATGGAGGACCGAAGGGGGGATGGAGAGATTAGAAGAGATTCAAGGGAGTAGCCAATAGGGAGTAGCGGATCAGGACCCTACTCCCTGTCTTATTGCAGGCCGTCGCAGACGATGGTGACCTCAAAGATCTCTTCGCCAAAGCGATAGCCGTGATGCAGCTGAAACTCCGGGGCCTGCACGTGCAGGTTGTAGTCCCGGCCCGTAATGACGGCGGGAACCGACAGGCCGCAGTTGGCGGCGAGCTCCGGCACCTTGCCCTTCCATGCCCCCGCCAGCATGTTGCAGATCTCGCCGATGCCGTCCTTCACCGTATTATCGATGGCATCGAACTCCATGCCCGTCATCTGCGCCGCAATCTTCATGGCCGTCCGGGCTCCGGAGCGGAAGACACAGGCGCCGCTCAACAGGCCGCCAAAGCCGACTACGGCCGTTACCGATTCGCTCTCCACAACAGCCTGACCGGCCTCGCGCCTGCACTCGATCGCGAGCATCAGCCGGAAAACCTCCTCCACGCTGGCATCCAGGTTTCGCGGATCGGAGACCCGCTGCACGGATTCACGCAACGATACCGCCATCGTCTGCTCCCTTTCGTCTGCGCCGCCTTGGACTGCGCCACCCACACGCCCCACCACGGCTGCCGCACGCACTCCGTTCAACAGCACAGGTACCTCCCTGTCAGGCCGCCCGCACCAGCGGCAACACCCGCTCCTTCACCTGCTCGGCCGTGAATGGCTTGCGGATATATCCCCGGGCTCCGGCCTGAATCGCCTGCTTGACATGCTCCTCGCTCGACTCGGTGGTGATCATGATCACGGGAACACCCTGGGCCAGATTCTGCGCGCGGATCTGGCGCAGAAACTCCAAGCCATCCATCGTCGGCATATTGATATCGGAAAGGATCAGGTCCACAGGCTTGGTCTTCAATACCTCCAGACCCTCGGCACCCGTGGCGGCCTCATGCACCACCAGCGCGTCCAGCCCCGCCTGGCGCAGCGCCCGCTCCACAATCTTGCGCATCACCGACGAGTCGTCCACGATCAGAGCCCGAGTCTCGTTCATGCCCACGCCCCCTTCTTTCTTATCGGCGCTCTGCTCCGAACCATGAGGTCCAGGTTCCCTCGCCCTCTCCTCAGTTTTCCAATGTCTCCCTCTTTCGCAGCGGACTCCCAGCAGGGCCGGTCTCAATGTGCGGCGGTCGAAGCAATCAGATCGCGAATGGAGCCGGGGTCCGGCAGCGGCCCGCCCTGGCGCCGGCGCCAGATGCGCAGCCAGACGCAATCGTGAACGCGCGCCAGGCGCGCCTCCACGGGGCGCGACTCTTCGAGAGCTTTGGTCAGCGCCACGGCCAATGCCTGCTCCGTAGCCGCCTCAATGAGCCCCACAGGCGGAAAGCGCGACTCCAGGGCACGCGCGTGCGCGGGCCGGAAGAGAGAGCCCTGAACCAGGCCGGCTTCGACGTGCAGTCCGGTCATGCGCTCCGTGGCCAGCGCCAGGGCCGGATCAACACGGTCCTCAAAGCCCAGATAGAGTATCTTGCCCGCAGCCACGCGCAAGGGCAACGCGCCGAAGGCGTCGATGAAGAGCCTTGGCAACAGGGCGGTGAGGTCTTCGGGGTTATGAAACTCCATGCTCAGCACCGGGCAGCCCCACTGCAGCCCCAGGGCCCGCGTGACCAGTTCCTCGCTCGAACTCCTCTGCCGCACCAGCCATTCGCCCAGCCTTCCGCTGCCGCTGCCCGCGGTGCGCTGCGCGGCAAGCGCCGTGCGCAGCTCCCCGTGCGTGATCCAGCCCTGCTCCAGCATGGCCAATCCCAGGGGAATGCGGTGTCGGTGGGTCTCGCGCGCCGCGCCGCGCGCATCCATCTCCCGGCCTAGCGCCGCCTCCACCCGCGCCTGCGTGCATGCGGCGGAGCAGCACCAGCCACCTTCAAGAATCGGCGCCTCGCGGCTGCGCCAGAGCCGAAACCATGCCGAACCGCATCGCGGGTTGGCGCAGGTGCGCAAAATTCCGGGCTTTTCCCCTGCTCGGGACTGTCCCGGCCACGTCTGCCCGGCGGAAGACGCAGCTCGATCGCGCGCGGACATCAACTGACGCTCCCGACCGGCATTCCGGTCGGCCCGCGCCCCATGACGCCTCAAAAGAGACATCGCACGCTCTCCAGACGCTTCCTGGGCGCAGCGACCTCGGTCACCCGCAGCCCGAAATTGCCGTTGACCAGCACCACCTCGCCGCGCGCCACAATCTTGTCGCCCACAATCAGGTCCACGGGATCGGCCACATGGCGATCCAG
>JBEKAS010000060.1:0-18360 GCA_050015795.1 Occallatibacter sp.
CGTAGCTGCTCAGCATTGCGGTGACCCGGAGATCTTTGTGCCCATCGGCTCCAGCGCATGCTTCACTGAGGGCGGTGAGAAGCCCCGCTTCGATCAGCAGCCCGTCGAAGCCTGTGCCACCATCTCTGCTTGTCTTGAGGCATACAGGCTCACTCAAGATGAACGTTGGACCGAGGAAGCCCATCGTGTCTTCCGTTGGTTCCTGGGCAAGAACGACCTGCAGGTACCGCTGTACGACGCAACAACCGGCGGATGCAAAGATGGACTTCATCCCGACCGCGTCAATGAAAATCAGGGAGCGGAATCAACGCTCTCCTTCCTCATGGCGCTCCTGGAAATGCAGCGAGCGAATGAGCCCCACGCAGAAGATATGTTTCAGGAAATGAGCATCTCCCTTTGAATCCAATTATTCATCCACCGGACTTTCCAGAGGCTACCGCATCGGAACAGCCGCAACCGGGAGCATGTACTGACCTTCCTCTGCTCACGCGCTATTCCGATAATCCGATTCTCAGCGGGCACGATTGGCCCTATGCCGTGAACAGCGTCTTCAACGCCGGAGCAGTGCTCCTGCCCGACGGAGACACGTTATTGCTTTGCCGCGTGGAAGACCGCAGCGGCCTTTCGCACTTGTGCGCGGCACGTTCAAAGAATGGAATCAACGGATGGCGCATCGATGCCCAGCCAACGCTGATGCCGAATCCCCAGGACTACCCTGAAGAAATCTGGGGCATCGAAGATCCGCGCATCACCTACGTCCCGGAACTCGAGCAATATGCCGTGGCATATACCTCCTTTGCGCGCGGCGGTCCAGGAGTCTCGCTGGCGCTTACCAAAGACTTCCGAAGTTTTGTGCGGTACGGCGTAATCATGTCTCCTGAGGATAAGGACGCCGCTCTGCTGCCACGAAGAATCAACGGCTACTGGGCCTTGATCCACCGGCCCATGACCACCACCGGCGCTCATATGTGGATCTCGTACTCTCCCGACCTGCGGCATTGGGGCAGCCATAAAGTCATTCTGGTAGCACGGCGCGGGGGATGGTGGGATGCGAACAAGATTGGCCTGTGCTCTCCGCCCATCGAAACGCCGAAAGGCTGGCTGATGATCTACCACGGTGTGCGCGTCACGGCCTCGGGAAGCATCTACCGCCTGGGCCTCGCGCTCTTCGATCTTGATCAACCAGAGATTTGCCTGCAACGAGGGAACTCTTGGATTTTTGGTCCCGACGCCCCCTATGAGCGCGTTGGAGATGTGCACGACGTCGTGTTTCCTTGCGGCCAGACCATCGGCGCGGATGGGGATACCATCAACCTGTATTACGGAGCAGCCGATTCCAGCGTAGCTTTAGCCACGGGAAGCATTCGTTGTCTTCTTACGTGGCTTGACGCGAATTCCAGCGCGGGAGACGGAACCGAGCAGTGACCGATTCCATTCTTCCGTTGAGAGGAACTTCCCCATGAATGTCGCATCCATGACCTGGCCGGATTGGCTGCCCAAAGTGCTTTGCTTTCGGCGAAAATGCCCTCGCTGCAAATCCGTGCAATTCAAACCCGCCGAATTGCGCTCCGTCGATGGACTGCTTGGCTTATTTTTTCTCCGTCCCGTTCGCTGCAAGTTTTGCTGGCGGCGGTACTACTGGGTCTCCCTGCGAGGCGCGGAATGAGCATCCAGGAATATAACTCCGGTCCCACGTCCAATGATCTTCTGGAAAGCCGTGTCGCGGAAAACGCTTCGGCAGCACTGAACGATCCGGTCGGTGCTCAAAGCGCGGAGGACGTGCCGAACATCGAAAATGCGCCGGCCGTCAGCACGGAAACGTAGATGCTCAAGACGGGCGGCCGAAGGCCGCCTCTGCTCCATGCAATGGTCGGGGTGAGAGGATTTGAACCTCCGGCCCCCTGGTCTCGAACCAAATGAAAGTCAAAATCCAATTGCTTCAGCTGGTGCCGCTTAGGGATAAATCGCCGGACTCTCTCTCACCTTCAAATGTACCGTAGTTGTACCGAAGCTGCTGATGCTCCAAGTAATGAACGTCTAAGCCGAGATGCAAGACTTAGCATCGCTTTCGTCATTGATCCTGTTTGAAGTCAAAATAGGCCAGATTCATGTTGCCCCCGGTCAGGATGTGAACAGTCAGAACATTCCTCCCCTTGCTAAGGCGAACCTTGAAAAACTTCGAAGCCAAATTCCAATGGTGCCACTGACGCCAAGCCACGGGGTCTGCAGCGTCATATGTGGTTGGAACCTGCAGCGGTCCTGTCGCATCTTTTCCATTCACGTCGATTGAGATGGTTCCGCCGCGATTCGAGGTGTAAAGAAAATCGGCATCGTAGGTTCCCGCGTGCGCCGCGTCAACGGTTATGTTGAACCACTCTCCGGGTTTGGTCCAGCCAACATAGGGCAAATCTCGCGGAGGAACAACCTTGTCGTAGGGGTTGTCGTCAATCGGATCTGGCTTCCGGTCAAACTTCGTGTATGAAGTATCTACTCCTTCATGCATGCGAAATTCATTAAGGTAGGTCCCATCGGCCGGATTCAACTCTCCGCTGCCGTGATTCTGCGGGTCGGTGTCGTGATAGGCCACGCCTTCGCTGCCCAGATCATAGTAGGCGCACAACACCCGACCCGGTACTTTCTGTGGGCCGCCTTGATAGCGGCTGTCGCGAAAGGGCAAGCCCTTATACTGGCTCAAAAATGACTGGGAAAACGCACTTGACGCTAACACCGATGCTGCGGTCAAGCACAAGAACAAGACTTTTCGGCTCATCTCCAACTCCCCTCGGCCCCGATCAACCAACCTGAAAAAGCTCGATCCCTTGCGCTTTTCCGAGATTGCCCGAGTACTTCTTGTCTGTTCCATTGTTCCAATGCTCATGTACGCCAAGGCTGCGGCATCGGATGCCGTCGCGTTCAGGATCGTAGAACGTTTTGGAAGGTGGATCGTTTGCGAGAGCTGCTTCCCTCAAGTAGTTGTCTGCATTTGCAATATCCGGAAGATCAGGCCATTCCGAAGTCAGGAAATCGAAGCCGACGGAGTCGATCGCCACGCCGTCAAGCGACATGAAGATGCTGTTCGGCCAGGCTTCGTTGAAAGGCGCCATCTTCCATTTGCGTTGTGGTGGACCATCCGCATTGTCGCTGCCATAGAGCCCGTCGACTAGAAAGAGCATGGTTTTCTCGCCGAGATCCTTATGACCCAAAAAATCTACGAACGCGGAGTAACTTGCCGATCCGTCACCGTTGTGGGGGAAGCCATCGTGCGCATTTTTGTGCCAGTCGGGATTGATACTCGTAGCTCCGAACAGATTCTTCGCACAGAGCGTCACAGTTGTACTAACGTGCCCTTTCAATAAGGCCGCATCGATCAGATAGGCAGCCTCGATAACCGTGGTATCAAGTCCCGAAGCATTGTAGCTGGTAATTGAGAAGGGGATCGCATTGAGTTTAAACTCAGCCTGCAATCGTCCGTCGCCGCCGATATGATCCACGAACACGACGCCGGGAAACTCGTGGTGGATTTTGTCATAGAGATTCCCCGGAATGAACCGGCTGGAATCGAAGACGGTGATCGATGATTGCGGCACTTTTCCTGGACCGGTTAGCTGCCGGACGATCGAAAGGATCAAATGGGGCGATGAGTTCAGACGGTCGATCGTACCGTGATCTACCGTGTTGTTCAGGTTCGGCTTGATTGCGATCTTCTCGCCGGCCTTGTACCCCGTGTTGCCGCGGCCATGAGTGCGGTTGAAATGCTGAAAGATGGCGCTCCACGCATGGTCATCGCTTTTTTTGTTTGTGAGACCGCAGATGGAACGAGAGACCATGCTGTCAATTACTGATTGGTTGTTGTGGTCGTCCGTCCACCAGGAACCTGTCCCATCCCAGGTCACCGCCGCCGGATTGTGCGCCCAGGTGACCCGGCCGGGCGCCACGCCGCGGGGAACGCCTAACGGAGAAAGCGCGGGTTCGAACAAGGAGGAATGCAGGCTGCTGGCAGCTGCGATAGACAGAGCGAATTGTCGGCGCGTCATTTCCATATTGAGTGCTCCTGTGACGTTTCAGAGATTCAGAAGTGCATACTTTGCCCCGCTAGCCCAGAGCGCGGCCGGCACAATCAAAACTGTAGCCTCCCTCGATTCATCGTGCATCCTCCCCCGCTAATTTGACGGTGTCCATTATGCGGCAAAGACAACCGATTGTCTATATAAATAGTGTGTTGTGTCTTTCGTGACCGATTGGCGGCCATTTCAATCTGGTCTCAGGCAGTTGACATCAAGTCGTCCTCGAGAATCTCGAGAATCTTCGAGCTTGTCAAACCTCTTGACATTGGTCCTAAGCGTCCTACCGATTCGTACAGCTACTCGAGCAGCAAGACACCGCCCCGGAATCGCCGGGAAAGGCGGAACGAGGTAGGGTCAGGCATTCCCTCAATCCATCATTTAGGCAGAATCCGTTACTCCTATCGCTGCAACTTGCTACCAGTTCGGCGCCTGAATGACCACTAACAGTCGATGTCCTGGATTCACCAATCAAACCGGCCGCGCTGCACGCTGCGACTACTTGCTTCGAGCCGCCTCGCACGGATTCCCGCCGCACAGCGCGCCCGTGATTCCCTGTCCCTCAGTAATCGTATAGATGCGATCCACTGCAGGCAGCTTGACCGTTTCCTTCTTTCCTGATGGCCAGTGAATCTCCAGACTACCGGCGTCGGTCGCATCGCCCAATCCAAAGTGCAGCCGCCGGTCGTTGGCGCTGATGTAGCTCCCGCTCGCCAGCACGTCCTGGCGCTGGCGCATCCCATTCGCAGTCAAGTACGCCGTCGCGCATGTTGCGTCGCGCGGGCTCTTGCCCGTGCCCACAAGCTTTGCTTCAACCCAATGGTGATGATCGGGATTCACGTTGCGCAACAGCACCGGCGGCCCATCCTCCGGATTAATCACCACGTCAATTTTCCCGTCGTTGAACAAATCGCCAAACGCTGCCCCTCGCCCCACAACAACAACCGACAGGCCTGTTCCCTTCACCGCCGGAACATACTCAAATTTGCGTTCCTTCCCGCTCGCATCCGGCACATTACGGAAAAGCAGCGGCCGTTCCGCAAACGACGTACCCCAGTTGTGTTGGTCCACTTGCGGATAGACGTGCCCGTTGGTCATGAATAGGTCCAGCCAGCCGTCGTTGTCATAGTCGATGAATCCATCGCCCCAGCCGACGAATGGAATCGTGATCTGCGCAACGCCTGCCTTGTAGCTCACGTCGGTAAAGCCGTCGTCGCCATCGTTGTGGAAGAGAACTTTGTAGTCGTCGCCGAAATCTGTGACGAAGAAATCCACCAGCCCGTTGTTTTCGTAGTCACCCGCGGCAATGCCCATCGACGCAATCTCGCGGCCGTCGTTGTTCAAGGCAAATCCCGACAGGTAACTTTGATCGTCAAAAGTACCATCGCCCTTGTTCACGTAAAGATAATTCGGCGTCGAGTCGTTCCCCACCACGAGGTCTGGCCTGCCATCGCCTTTAAGAGAAACAAAAATCGATGTGAACCCATAGTAGCGGTTCTTATCCTCCACGCCGGCCTTCACCGTCACGTCGGTGAATGTCCCATCCCCGTTGTTATGGAAGAGACGATCGGGCTCGCCCTGCAATCCGCGCGGACCGCAATTCACGCTTACGCCTCGATACTGGCAAAAGGTGTATCCCACAGCTTGGCTGCCGCCGATCGGCAAATGATCGCGATCAAAATGAACATATCCCGCCACATACAAGTCCAATAGCCCGTCGCCGTCGTAATCGCCCCACGCGGAGCCGCTCGACCAGTTGCCCAGCGTCACGCCGGCCTTTTCGGCAACGTCGGTAAATGTGCCGTCGTGATTGTTGTGGTAGAGCCGGTTCTTTCCGTAGTTACCGACGAAAATGTCGGGCCAGCCGTCGTTGTCGTAGTCCGCAACCGAGCAGCCGTATCCCCAGCGATCATTCGCCACTCCGGCCTTTTGCGCCACCTCGGTGAACGTGCCGTCATGATTGTTGTGGAACAGCGCGGCGTGCGGCGGCTCTTCCTTCCCATCCAGTGAATCGAATGTCGCCCCATTCACCAGGTAAATGTCGAGCCAGCCATCGTTGTCGTAGTCGAGCAGGCAAACACCAGAGCCGTTAGTCTCGACAATGAAATTCTTTTCCGGCACGCCCATCTTGTGGCGCCAGCCGGCCAACCCTGCCTGCTTGGTAATGTCCTCAAAGACAATCGGGCCGCCGTCAACGAATCCGCCGGCAGTGATCGGCCGCTTCTGTTCGTCGTAGACAGGAGCCGCGTTCACTCCGGAGGCGATGCCGCCCATGCCGCCCTGCTGTTGCTGCGCCAGGCCCAGACCGGCAAAGAAGATGATGGAGCAAAACACTCCGGCGCCAGACTTGCGAAGCCTCAGCAAAACAATCCCCTCACTCTCCGCAAGTTTATCGTACCAGCAGAATGTGGATGCTTCAGCCCTTCACCGGGCCTGTCGATTCGCGAATAATCAGCTCCGGCTCAACTGTGATTTCGTCGCGCGGCGGAACTGTGTTATGGATGCGATTCAGAAGGCTCTGCGTCGCCACTCTGCCCATCTCCTCGAGCGGCTGATTGATCGTCGTCAAACGGGGCAAAGTGAACGCCGCCGCCTTGATATCGTCGAAGCCTATTACCGATATGTCTTCCGGAACGCGCAAATTGAAATCCTTCAACGCGCGAATCGCACCGATCGCCGATATATCGTTGAAGGCAACAATCGCGGTAAACCGCAGCTTTGTCGCGAGCAGTTGCTGCACGACCGGGTAGCCCAGCTCCGGTGATGTCATATCGCGATCGAGACTCACCACGAGTTCCGGTTTGATTTCAATTCCCAGCCGCATTGCGACTCTCACCAGGCTCTTCCAGCGCTCATCAGAGTCTGAACTAAATGGTTGCCCGCGCATGAAGGCGATTTTGCGGTGGCCCAACGCATAGAGATGCTCGAGCGCAAGCTCGGCAGCGCGCGCATGATCGAGCAGCACATTTGTTACGCCCTCGATATGCCTGTGCCCCGCCACAGCCACCACTGGAATCGAAATCGGATGCTCGAGCTTCGTGTCGATTGCAATCAGCCCTTGAGCGCCACGCCCAATCAGCATCCGCGTGTACTCTTCCACCAGGTTCGGCTTGTGCCGATGATGCGCCGTGAAGTAGAAATATCCGGCTTGAATCAGCTGATCGCCGATGCCGCTCATCACTTGCGTGTGGTAGCCGTCGCCCAGCTCAGGCACCAGGATGCCGATCGTCAGCGTCCGCCTGTTCCGCAACGATCGCGCCAGCAGATTCGGCTGGTAGTTCATCGCCTTGGCGGCAGCTTTAATCCGGTCGCGCGTCGCCCGAGGAATCGATCTCCCCGGCACATCGTTCAAAACCACCGAAACCGTCGCCGGATTCAGTCCCAGATGCTCGGCAAGTTGCTTCAGGCTCGTCGTTTGATGAACCCGCGGCTTCACGTGCTCTCTTGTCCTTCTGTCGCTCGCGGTATCCTTCATGTCGCTGCTCAAATCCTTCGGTAATCGTCTTCACTGTCGATTCTACAATCCTACGCTTGCGAAGCCAGCAAGGAGCAATATGCATCCATCATTCCTTGTTTCGATGTGCACCATCTGAACTGATGGACGCTGCCAAATGAATTATTGGTGCCTGCGTTCGAGACTTCCTCTTCCAACTTCGTTGGATTGCCAACTCGCCGATTGATTCGGAGATCGTCCGTCGTGACGGGTATCACGTCCATCCCCAAGTTAAGTTCTCAGCGGCGAAGGCAGCGGCCTCAGGTTCCCAGAAATTCCGCAGTCAAAGCTCATCGAATCAACCGGCAAGACAATCGTTTTACTTCAGAATCGAATGCAGATCGGTTTCTCTTTCCAAAAATATTAGACTCCGAACAATCTGCGCATGTCAAGCTGATATACGAATTTGTTAGCCCATAAATACTGGTTTTCACCCATTCATGAATGCACGCTGCTCCAGGCAAGCCCGTGCCGCCACTCACGTCGCCTTTATGGGCTCAGCAGATCTTATTCAGGCACTCGATTGTCTAGAGGAATTTATCACGAGACAGTATGAGTCGTATCTGCCGTCTGCCGGCCCCGGAAAATAAGCCAGTTCAGCGCCGCCATCGCAACTCCCGTAACGCAGGGAACCATCAACCCATAACGCAGCGAATGGAAGTGCGCCGAAACCACCCCCGTGAGCCAGGGAAACAGCGCCGCACCCATACCACCCACTGCAAAAAACCATCCCCACGGCGAGAATTCCAAAAGGTAGGAAAGCGAAAGCGGATACAGCGGTCCGATGAACATGCCCGCCACTCCGGCGGCCACCAGGATCAGCCAGGGATTCGGAGTTGCGATCACCGCGACCGCTGCGACTGTCACGCCCCAGATTCCCCATCGCAAAACCTGCCGTCGCCCCACCTTGGCGAGCAGCCGCGTCGAGAAAACCAGCCGGCTAAGCATCTCTCCGAGCCAGAAGATCGAAGTCGCGAGAGCCGCCCCTGCCAGACTGCGCATCCCCGCGCGATGCGAGTAGGTCGTCAACCATCCGCTCAGCGATGACTCCACCCCAACGATGGTCATCGTCAGAAGCAGGAGCAGAGCAAAAACCGTCCGAGCAGAGCTCCCGACTGAACCCGATTTGCGTCCCGGCGCCGCTCGTGGCGCATCGCGCTCCAGCAAGACGACCCACACAAGCATCGCGACCGACAACACCATCATCGCGACAAAGAGCCAGCGAAAGTTACCCTGGTGCAGAAATGGCAAAAAGCAAACTGGACCCACGGTTGCCCCAGCCGACCATGCAAAGTTCAGCCACTCCAGTTTCGCCGCGCGATCGCTGCCCCAGCGATCGGAAAACAGCAGGCTGGTCGACGTCATCGCCATGCCTAGGCCCAGGCCGTAAAAGAAAAACACTGCGTAGGCGATCTTCGACTCATCAAT
The DNA here is from genome assembly GCA_050015795.1 of Occallatibacter sp. Lineage (GTDB taxonomy): Bacteria > Acidobacteriota > Terriglobia > Terriglobales > Acidobacteriaceae > Telmatobacter. The sequence goes on from JBEKAS010000060.1 coordinate 8,983, forward strand.
CGCCAGCGCGCCAAGAGTCGCCACCAGCAATGCAAAGCCAATCGCAAGCGAACGGACACGATGCAATCCGGTAACAACCGCGCCGAGTCCCGATGCAAAGAACTGCAGGAAGAGAAGCAACCCCGCTTGGTCGTCGCGCAGACCCCACTTCAGCGAGATCGTAGGCAGCAACACCCCGAGCATCACCGTTCCCGCTCCGGTCAAGCTGAATCCCGTGCTCAGCATTGCGGTCGACAAAGCTCGCGGCGCGCGTTGAACTCTTTCCGATGAATTCCTGTCGACCATCGTCTCTTCCTGTGCGATTCGCCGCATCGCTCCAACGCAGTACGCACAAATCACTCCAACCGCCGCTCCCTATTTGTACGCTGCTATTACGGCAGATTCGCCGAGTGCTCCGGCAACTTACTTGCAACAACTCCCTGCCCTTCGCGCACCACATAAAACTTGTCGGCAGCCAGATGCGTCAGCATCTCCGTTTTTCCGTCCGGCCACAATACTTCGGCCTGATCGACCGACTCATGACTGCCCAATCCAAAATGCAGGCGCAGATCGTTCTGCGAAAGATAGCTTCCCCCGCTGATCACCTCGCCCAGTTGCACCAGATCTCCCGCAGTCACGCGCACTCGGGCGTTTAGCGCAAGCCGATTGCAGGTGACGCCCTCGAGCTGAAAGCTGACCCAATGGTTCTTTGGGCCGCCCTCCGGCCGCAGAATCATCGGTTCGCCGATGAGATTCTCGACAACAGCTTCCAATCGTCCATCATTAAAGAGGTCGCCCACCGCCAGCCCACGACTCACTTGCGGAATCTCAAGCGTCGGCCCCACGCGCCGGCTTATGTTCTGGAACGTCCCATCGCGCTGATTCAAGAACAGCAACTTCGGCTCCAGGTAGCGCGTTGCCGTATGCGTCGAATCCACTTGTGGATACACATGCCCATTCACCTGGAAAAAATCCTGCCACCCGTTATTCGCAAAATCGACAAACGCATCGCCCCAACCAACGTAGCCCTGCGTCCCGCGCGCGATCCCCGACGCGATGGAGTTATCCGTGAAGTTCATGCCGCCTTCGTTCGTATACAAAGCGGTGTACTCCACGTCGAAATGGGCGATTGCCAGCGACATCCGCCCCGAGTGCAGATAGTCCCCGATCGCAACACCCATGTTTGCCTGCTCCACTCCGTCCTCGTTGGCGGCTACGCCCGCCAGCAGCGCCACGTCTTCAAACTTACCGGCGCCGTCACCCTGGTACAGATAATTCGCCTCGCCGTCGTTGGTTACGAAGAGATCAAGTTTCCCGTCATTATTGAAGTACGACCAGATCGAGGTCAGTCCGTAGCGGCGCTCGGCATCATCCACGCCGGCCGGCTTTGAAACGTCCGTGAAGGTCCCATCGCCGTTGTTGTGGTAGAGATTGTCCGGCAGCCCCTTCAATCCGCGCGGACCGCACTGAACGTCGAGTCCGAGATACTTGCACCCTTTGCCCGACCCGAAGACCGGTAGGTTGTCCAAATGAAAATCCACGTAATGCGACACGAACAAGTCGGCGCGGCCGTCATTGTCATAGTCTCCGAATGCCGCCCCTGTCGCCCATCCGGCGTCGGCATCGAGGCCGCTTGACTTTGTCACATCGGTGAACGTGCCGTCGCCGTTATTCCGGTAGAGCACTACGCCATTCAGGCAAGTTACAAGCAGATCCGGCCGGCCGTCGTTGTTGTAGTCACCGACTACGGCGCCCATCGCCCAGCAGGGATAACCGACACCTGCTTTGTCGGTCACGTCGGTAAATGTACCATCGCGATTGTTGTGAAACAACGCGCTGCGCGACTTCACGCCATGCAGCGCCATGTCCACGCTCTGCGCATTGGTGAAATAGATGTCTGGCCAGCCGTCGCCGTCGTAATCGATCAGCACCACCCCGCCGCTCATCGATTCCGCAATGAATCTGGCTTCCGGGCTCGACTTGTGATCGAAGACGATTCCCGTCGATTTCGTGATGTCGACGAGCTGCGGATAATTCGCCACCGGCCCCGTCGCCGCGCGCTCCGCCTCGGCTTTCTGGCGCTCCGCCGGCGACAGAGGCGTGGGCGTGCCCATCTGCGCCGCCATCATTCCCGGGAACCCAAGACATGACAGCGCGATGACGCTTCTCAGAATCACAATCCGCGATCTCATCCGCTCAGCGATTCCTGTCCCTCAGTGAATTTTCTCATCGATCCGCATCACTTCTTGCCGTGTGGCTCTTCTTCAGGATTCTCGTCCGCGCGGATCTCATCCGGTTGAATAAGCAGCTCCTTATATACGGCGCGAAGCTTTTCTTTCATGTCCTTGTACTTCTGGTAAAGCTCAACTTCGCGCTTGGCGTCGTCCATGCGGCCCATCTTCCTGTAAAGTGTCGCCAGCCTGTAGTGCACGGTTGCATTCGTCGGCTCCAGCTGCGCTGAGGCTTCCAACAGCGGCAGCGCCTTGTCCTGTTGATTCAATTCGATCAGCATCTTGGCCAGTCCCAATTTAGCATTCGCATCGCCCGGCTCGAGCGCCACTGCCTTTGAGTAGTCGTCGTACGCTTGCTGCGTGTCACCCTTGGTCTCGGCAATTTCCGCCAGCGCGCAAATCGCTTTCTCGTCCTGCGGGTTCTCCTGAATCGCGGCGCGATACTCCTGTTCTGCCTCCTTTTTCACCGCGGGATCCTGCGATGTGTGCAGCAGCTCGGCAAGCTCAAAGTGCACGCCGGGTAGATGCGGATCCAGCGCAATCGCCTTCCGGTACTGCGCGATAGCGACATTCGTGTTCCCCTCTTTGATTTCCTCGTGCGCGAGTAATTGATGCATCTGCGCTGAGTCGGGCGCCGCAAGCGAGAGCGCAATCATGGCCTCGCCCGAGAGATCCGAGTAGGTCCGGTACGAAGCATAAAGCACTTCCGGATTGTCCGGTGCGGTCTTTTTCAACTCCGCGAGGATGCTGGCCGCCTGCTCAAGCTCGCCGCTGTCCGTATAAATACCCACGAGTTCCAGGCCAACCTGCACTTTGAATCTCTGGTCGTCAATCGCGGGGAAGGCTGTCTCCAGATCCTTCCGCCCCTCTACAAAATCCTGAGTGTGCAGTTCTGCGATCCCCAAAATCCCCTGGATTTTACTCAGAGCCGGCTGTTTCTCAACCGCCATGCGCAAATGCGGGATCGCCTCGGCCGCCTTGCCCTGAAAAAACAACAGCACGCCAAGGTTGCCTTGCGTTTCAACATTGTCTGGATCGATCGTTACCGCTGCCTGCAGTTCAGGAATCGCGAGATCAGGCCGTTTTTGCGCCAGGTATCTCTGCGCCTGCTGGATGTGCCGGGAAAACTCTGCCTGGGGATCGGCTCCCGTCTGCGCCATGCATATCCCAGCGATCAACAGCATGAGACTTCCAAGAACCCCTCTGATCTTCGCATTCATAGGTCACATTATAAGAGTTGCAACAGCGCAATATTCCCTTACACACAAAAAGAGACGGCGACGAATCGCCGTCTCTCTGTTGGGTGAGTGTTGGTGAACTTAGAAAGTGATACGCCCGCTCAGTTCCAGCTCGCGGCCGCCCACTGTAGTACTGCTGATTGCGGCTGTGCCTGTGAACGGCAAACCCACGCCTCCGCCACTGAGGCCATAGCTGCCGTTGCTTCCCACTCCCGATGGCGGGCCGAAGCTCGGGTGGTTGAACACGTTCGTTGCGTCGCAACGAAGCTGGAATTTAACCTGTTCCCAGATCGAGAACTCCTTGCCTCCGGAAAAGGTGAATTCGTTGATTCCCGGTCCGACCAGCGGATTTCTCTGCACGGTACCGAAAGCTCCGGAAGCGGGCAGCGAAAAGGCGCCTTCGTTAAACCAGTTGTGCCAGCTTTTGCCTCCCGAAGGTGCGGTGCTAACCCCGGAGACGCGGTTGAGGTACTGCGTTCCTGCGTGGGTGTATAGAGAACCCGGTCCGGTCACCTCGAATGGGTTTCCAGCCAACTCAAGCACCGTGCCGGCAAGCTGCCAGCCACCCAACACTTCATCCGCCAGAACGCTGTTATTCATGAACTGCTTGCCCTTGCCGAAGGGAAGTTCATAAACCACATAACCCTTGAAGGCCTGGCGTTCATCGAAGTTCGAGGGCCCGTAGTTCAACGCCGCCTGATCCAAGGTCAAGGTGCTTGCATGCTGCCAGTTCGTCGCGCCGGCGTGGCTCCCCCATCCGGACGAGTCCTGGTCGGCGAGCATGTGCGACCAGACGTAGTTAAAACTCGTGCTCAATCCGTGGCTCATGCGCTTCGTGAAGGTCGCCTGCAGCGAGTTGTAATTGGAGACCGCATTGTAAAGGTTGCCGCCGAGGCCTCCTGCCTGGTAATTCAGGTAGGGGCGAAGCGACGTGTCGTTGGAAGACAAATTACTCTCGGGAATGGCGTTCAGAGCGGTTCCCGCGGTGAGGTGGAACCCGTGGCTACCAACATAAGCGAGGGTGACCACAGCATCGGTGCCCACTTGCCGCTCCACAGCAAGGTTCCATTGATAGATCTTGAATACGGGAGTGTGATATTCGTTATAGCTGCCGCCCTGGCCGTTGAACCTGCCTGGGTCTGTCCCGGCGGCACTGTACGGCAAGGCTGCCGCCGTTCCTCCTCCCAGTGGGAAGAGCGTGCCGGTTCCGGAGAACTTCGTCACCGGGTAAATTCCATTCGATTGATCGCCAAAGCCGCCCGATGAGGAGACGGCCGCACCCATGCCGCTACCGGCGTTGTCCAGGCTGAGATTGGAGGAATACAGCCCGAACCCGCCACGCACCGTGGTCTTGGACATTGCCTGCCAGGAGAATCCCACGCGTGGCATCCAGGTGGAGAACACATTGGCTTGCAGCGATGTTCTTCCATTCGCATGCGTGCTGCCGAACCAGTAGGCGCCCAGGGTGCCGTCGTCGTTATTCACCGTGGGATCGAAGGTGGCCTCATTGCCCTTGGTCTCGCTAAAGCCGTGGCTGATCTCATAGCGGAGGCCGAGATTCACCGTTAGATTGCGTTTCACCTTCCAATCGTCCTGGACGAACATCTGCGGCTTCTTCAGGCGTGCGCCGAACTCAGGCGTGATGCCCGCGCTCCAGTTGCTGGCATAGCCGAGCAGGAAGTCTGCGTATTCTTCGCCGGTAGAAGTGTTCGGAGAGGCCACTCCGGAGTCGTTGAGAGTCCATTGCTCGGTATATCCACCGGAGAACTGCAAGGTTCCGGCATTGATGTTGCCCCAGGGCGTGGCGTTGTCCCGGTAGAACGCAAACTCGCCGCCGAAGTGGAGGATGTGCTTGCCACGGATCATGGTCACCACATCCGAGGGATCGTAGGTGAACTCCTTGTATACCGCGTTGGTGGCAGGTTGAATCCACGCATAGGGGTAATTGCGCAGAAACTGCACTGCGGGAAGGATATTCGCCTTGGCAAACTGCCAACCGAGATTGGCTGGATAGTTTTGGCCGGTGGTGGAGTCGGAGAAGAAGTTCAACTGATCCGTGAAGCCCATGCGAGCTTCGTTGATGGTGCGCGAGCTGATGTTCCACACGTCGGTGATCGCGGCGTTATTGTTGTCCACGTCGCCGAGCTGGCAGGCAAGTGGACAGGGGGTCACTGGGTTCGCGCCGTTCTCTAGCTCGTCACCCTGGTTATCGGATAGGGACAGCCGGTTATTGGGCGTAATGTCGTAGTCCAGCCGTCCAAAATACCTTCGCCAAGGCCGGGGCACCCCATAGCTGTCGTACCAGTTGTTCTGCAGCACACCGCTCGCCAGCTGGGTGCCCGCTACAAAGTGGCCGACGTTGTTGGGGGCAGTCGGGTAGAACTTCCCGAAAGCCGCAGATACTTTGTCAATCAGGCTTGTTGGAAGTTCGTTCCCAGTGCAGCTAGAGTAATAGCCGCTGGCACATTCGCTCGCGAACGTCTGCCTTACCGGATACGGATTGTCGTTGGCGTCGTACGCGATGGTCTGCGTGGTCGGGTCGTAGATGGTGTAGCCGCCGGTAAAGTTGCCGGCCAGAACGTTGGCGGTGGGAATTGTCTGGTAGCCGCTGGAATTGCCGTTGTTATCGATTCGGTCGTAGCCGAAGAAGAAGAACGCCTTCTTGTGGAATTGACGGACCGGAATGGGTCCGCCGATGGTCCCGCCATAGTCGTTGTAGCGGAGGAACGGAACCGTTAGCTTGTTCCCAAAACCAAAGGGATTCGCGTTGAAGTCATTGTTCATGAGGTATTCGTAGGCGGAGCCATGGAACTTATCGGTCCCGCTCTTGGTGATCTGATTGATGACCAATCCGCCCACCCCGTACTGCGCGGAGAACGAAGAAAGGGAGATCTGGACTTCCGCCAGGTCATCGAAGACCGCGGGGTTGGCATTCTGGCTGGCAGGCAGCGTAGAGGACGCACCATCGTTCAGCACGCTGGTAAACGGCATATTGCCGTTGGAGGACGGTTCCTGGCCAGGACTGGAGCTGCCTTGCGCCCCGCCCGCCGAACCCGTCGTGCCCGGCAGCAGAACAATGAAATTCTCCCAGCTATTGCCGCTGTTATTGGCGGTGCCCACCTGGGGAAGCTGATCCATCGAGCTTGCTTCCAAAGTCGCTGTTTGGTCGCCCGCTTCCGTATTGAGCAAGGGAACGTCGGTGGTAACCGTCACCTCCTGAGTGATTTGGCCGACTTTCAGCTCGGCATTGACGGTCGTGAAGCCAACGTCGACCGTTACCGGTCCGCGTGTGAACTTCCCATATCCCGCTTTCTTGAAGGTGAGCGTGTAGTGTCCAGCCACAATCGAGGAGGTGTCAAACAAACCGTCCTGATTGGTGGTGAAATCTTTCGTAACACCGGTGTCCACGTTCAAAACCGAAACCGTCACTCCAGGCACCAGCGCTCCGCTGGTGTCCGTCACGGTCCCTCTAATATCGCCTGAGCTTATGGCCTGTCCGAAACTTGCCCCGCTTCCGCTGGCCAGGAACCAGCCGGTTAACAGAAGAATGGGCAGAATCCATCGCGACAACGTCTTCATGAATTGCCTCCTCAACCTTTCAAATCTCGCCGTTTCGGCATCGGCGGTTTCGAATCTGGTCCGGCGCCGAACCGGACGCGTCTGAATCCATTGGCTTAAGCCGTCAAACCTTAAGACAAACGGTTGTTTGATACACTTAAGTCACACGTTCTGAACGCGGGAGCGATTAAAGCACACCAAAAGATAGACTGTCAAGTCATTTTTTAGTTGTAGACAAACGATTGATTCGGTATGATTGCCGTTACCTGAGCAACCCGGCGGCTGCGGCCATGACGTTGTGTGTCATGCCGGTAAAGCGATTGTTTGGATGCTTTAGTTAAGGCAAACGCTTGTCTAAATCGATTTTCTGTGATCGGAAGGGTACGGAGAAACTTTATGTGTCCCGCTTCACGTCGTGCTTTTTTGGGGAAGGCGGCATCTTCTTTCGCGGCAATGGTTTGCGCTAAGGGGCTACCGTCACGTGCCCAGCTGGCTTCTACTGCGGGCTCACCCCGCGCCTGGCTGACGGCCGGCAGCCGGCGATATGAGGAGATTTCCCTCTCCGGCTGGCAGGCGCCAACCGGATCGCCTTCCTCCACGGGGGCCTCCACTATCGAGGTCGACCCATCCCGGACCTTCCAGAGCATCCTCGGTTTCGGCGGCGCATTTACTGATTCATCCTGCTTTCTTTTCAATCAGATGAGGCCCGATGCACGTCATCAGTTGCTTCAGGAGCTCTTCTCGACGGCTGGCCTGAACCTTTCTGTCTCCCGCACCTGCATCGGCTCCAGCGACTATTCCCTCACCGCTTACACCTTCGACGACACGCCGGCACCCGATCCCGGTCTTTCCCATTTCAGCATCGAGCACGACTGCGCATACATTCTGCCTACTCTCCGTGAGGCGGCCTCAATTCGGCCCGACCTCTTCTTCTTCTCCTCTCCCTGGAGCCCGCCTGCCTGGATGAAAACCGGCGACTCGCTTCTCGGCGGCTCCATGCGGAGGAAGTACTTCGATTCCTACGCGCAATACTTCGTCAAGTTCATCGAGGCATACAAGGCCGCCGGCATCAACATTCGCGCCGTCACCACTCAAAACGAAGTCGACACCGACCAGGACGGCGCAATGCCGGCCGCTCTCTGGGGCCAGGAATATGAAGGCGATTTCATCAAGAACTTTCTCGGTCCGGCACTCAGCAGCGCATCGCTGGACACGAAAATCTGGCTCCTCGATCACAACTTCAATCTCTGGGGCCGCGTCATGGACTTGCTCAGCGATCCCGACGTCTACCGCGTTGTCGATGGCGTCGCATGGCACGCCTACGTCGGCGAGCCCGATGCCATGACCCGCGTCCACGACGCCTTTCCGTCGAAAAGCGCTTACTTCACTGAATACGGCCCCATGATCACCGATGCCGATTACTTGACAGGCTGGGCAAAGTGGTCCGCGTCCTACGCGCAGGTCTTCAGGAACTGGGCCCGCTGTGCTGTCGCCTGGAATCTTTTGCTCAACGAGAAGGGCGGCCCGAACCTCGGTCCGTTCACTTGCGGCGGCGTCGTCACCATCGGCTCGAAAACCCGGCAGCTCACCCGCAGCGGCCAGTACTGGGCACTCGCACACTATTCGAAGACGGTACAACGCGGAGCGCGCGTCATCGCAAGCCGCTCATCGCTTCCCGGTGTGGAACACGTCGCCTTCGCCAATCCCGACGGAACTTTTGTTCTGGTCCTCACCAATCAGGGCAAGGACCGCAATATCCAATGCCGAGTCCAGGGCAAGTCCCTCAGCGTTAAACTGCCTGCTGATTCCATCCTCACGCTGCAGTGGGCCTGATCCATCCCGTCAATTGCAGGAGACTGATTTGCGCACACGAATTGAGATTTGAGGCTCAGATGCGACGAATAGCTTGCGTAAGATTAGCTGCGTTCGGCCTGATTACGGCTGTTGGCTGCGGATCAGGCCCGCAAGGGAGCTCATCGGGCGGTACGACGGGACCGGCCGGTCCTACTGTGACTGTGTATCAGACCAATGCCGATCAATCCTTGCTGTTGGCACAGCAGCCGTCTGTGTCGTTTGGATCGTCCGGGGCTGGCTCAACGACCATCACGATTAACCCATCGGTTCAATTTCAGGAGATCGACGGCTTCGGCGCATCGATGACAGATTCGTCGAGCTATCTCATTTACAACAAATTGAACGCCGCACAACAAACTACACTTCTTCAGAGCCTTTTTAGCCGCAGCAATGGCATTGGACTAAGCTTCCTGCGTCAGGCGATGGGAGCGACTGACTTTTCTGCGCAGGGAAATTTCAGTTACGATGACGTCCCCGCTGGCCAGACCGACGTAAGTCTCGCGAATTTTTCGATTGCT
>JBEKAS010000061.1:0-18257 GCA_050015795.1 Occallatibacter sp.
ACGAGAAACTGCCCGGATTTCGCGTCGAAGCTGAACCCATCCGAGTCATGATTGGCAGTTCGTCTGCGGACATCCAGCTGACCACCGAGGTGCGTGTTCAGTAGAGCGGTTCGGGAAAATGCGTGCCGTTACGAATTGTCCAGGTAGTAAACGACTGGACCAACCGAAGTGCAGAGCGCTGGAGAATGAGAATTGAAGACGATGAAGACCTTTATCATCGCAGCCATTTTGATGGCATTGAGTACCGGGTTGGCATCGCAGGCGCAGGTGAAGGGGCACCCGGTTCCGAGTCTCGTCAAGAACGATGGGCGCTATGCCCTGTTCGTAGACGGCGCTCCTTACCTGATGCTGAGCGCGCAGTCAAACAACTCCAGCGACTGGCCGGCAACACTTCCCAAGGTGTGGCCCGCCATCGAATATCTGCATGCCAACACGCTCGAAACGCCGATCTATTGGGAACAGTTCGAGCCGAAACCAGGCCAGTTCGACTACTCGGAGGTAGATACGATCCTCGCTCAGGCCCGTGCACATGACGTCCATTTAGTCTTGCTCTGGTTCGGTACCTGGAAGAATGGCAGCCAGCACTATATGCCCGAATGGATGAAGCTCGATCCCCAGCGGTACTTCCACGTGACCAGCAAAGAAGGAGAATTCGTCGACTCGCCCTCCCCCTTCGCTACCGCATCTCTCGAAGGGGATAAGCGCGCCTTCACCGCCTTCATGCAGCATCTGAAGGACGCTGATCCAGAAAGAACGGTATTGATGGTGCAGGTTGAAAACGAAACCGGCACATGGGGAACTCTCCGCGACTACTCTCCAGCCGCGGAAAAGCTCTTTGAAGCACCCGTTCCCGCCGAAGTGTTGAAGGCCATGAACAAGACGCAAGGCACGCCCTCTGCAAATTGGCAGGATGTCTTTGGTCCCGAGGCCGATGTCTGCTTCCATGCCTGGGCGGTTGCCAAGTACGTGGGACAGGTCGCGGCCGCGGGCAAAGCTGTGTACCCGTTGCCGCTTTATGTCAACGCGGCATTGCGTGATCCACTCAAGCCGGGAGCACCCGGCACCTACGAGAGCGGAGGTCCCACCGACAACGTGCTGTCCATCTGGAAGGCCGAGGCGCCCGCAGTCGATATCCTCGCGCCAGATATCTATCTCTCCAACACCGCGGCGTATCTGAAGGTGCTGGATCTTTATCATCGCCCTGACAACGCCTTGTTCGTCCCGGAAACGAGCGGTGCCGTTCATGAAGCCCGGTTCTTCTTCTCCGCCCTCGGACTTCAGGCTATCGGATACTCGCCGTTCGGCCTGGATTACACGCGAGTTCATTTCGTCCAACCCGGCGAGCCGATTGCTCAGAACGCGTTCCTGGAGCCGACGGCGCAGAACTACCGGCTAATTGGTCCCATGATGCGCGATGTTGCCCGCCTCGATTTCGAGGGCAAGCTCCAAGCCGTAGCGGAAGTCGAAGGCCAAACGGCGCAAACTCTCCATTTTGGAGATTGGGACGCGGTAATTTCCTATGGAGCTTCGGGGAGGGGCCCAGCCAAAGAAAATCCCGAGCCCATTGGGCGCGCGCTAGTGGCTCAACTCCAGGACAACCAGTTTCTGGTGGCTGGGTACTTTTGCCGCGTTGATTTCCGGCCCGCCGGCACCGAGCAGCAGCGGAAGTCCGGAAATATCGTCGTAGGAACCGGACAGACGCCTTCTGCTCTCATCGACAGCAAGTGGCAACATCGGCAATTTCTTCGCGTTGAAGAAGGCTCGTACGAAAACGACACCTTCAAGTTCATGCGAATCTTGAATGGCGATCAAACGGACTGGGGGCTCAACTTTGGTTCAGAACCCGAGGTGCTCCGGGTCTCGGTCGCAACTTATTGACATCGGTGATCGGAATGAAAATGCTAAAGCGCAATTGCCGAATCGAAAAGCCGCGTGGCTTGGTGCTGGGAACAGCGAGGGCTAGGCGCTGCGTTAATCGTTTTTGTCAGCCAGGGAGAAGACTCCGGTATGACTCGGCCGGCAGAGCCGAAGAAGGAGAATCCTGATTATGCAAAGGTCTTTTGCGGTTCCCGTACTCGTTGCCGGAATAGCCCTTGCTGCTGTTTGTTCGCAGGCACAGAACCCCAGCCAGCGACTGGAACTCGACCTCAGGGGCGAGACCATTGTGCTGGAGCTCTACGCGCCCAACATTCTGCGCGTCACGCTCAGCCTGCAGCGGGAGTCCGCGCTGGCCGCGCCGGGCTATGGTGTTCTAGCTGCGCCTGACGCGGCCGGCTGGAGCGCAAGCCAGACCGTGAAGGCCGACGTGTACGCGTCGTCGCGGATGGTCGTCACTGTGGACCGCGAACGGACTTCCAGCTTTCAGCCAATGCCAACAATGGCCGACATTACCAAATACTTCAACGGCTCCACTCCGGACACGCACATCATCTTTCACACACCCGAGGGCATAAAGCTACTTGAACTTACCGGCTGGTCTCAGGATGTCCCCAATCACAAGAGCGGCACGGCTGACTTAGCCAGCGATCGCCGCCCGACCGACTCAGAACTCTACACCGTGAGCGCGACCTTTGTTTCGCCAGCCGACGAGCACTATTACGGGCTGGGGCAGAATCACGAGGGCTTTCTGGACCATCGCGGACATCCGGTCCATTGCTGGGCTGATTACACGGCTCCGGCCGCTCCCAGTTTCTGCGTGCCGTTGCTGATCACCAACAAGGGCTATGGTGTGTTATGGGACAACCCTTCCAAGACCGCCATCGAGCCGGGCTTCAACGAGCAGACCCGCTGGATCTCCGAGGCAGGCAAGCGTGTCTCCTTCTTCGTGATCGCCGGCCCTACCACGGACGAGATTTACGCCGGCTACCGGCTGCTCACGGGCCCCACGCACCTGCTGCCCAAAGCGGCTTACGGTTACATTCAATGCAAACAGCGCTATGCCAGCCAGCAGGAACTACTGTCGGTTGCAAAGGGGTATCGCGACCGTCATCTGCCGGCTGACGTGCTGGTGGTGGATTGGTTCTACTACACGGAAATGGGCCAAATGAACCTCGATCCTCGATTCTGGCCTGACCCGTCAGCCATGAACAAACAACTTCACGACATGGGCTTTGAGACCATGATCAGCGTCTGGCCGCGCTTTGTGGCCGGTGACCGATTCTATGCCGAGTTGCTAAAGAAGGGCTGGTTCATTCACCTGGCCGATGGCACGCCCATCGACGGGTTGCCTTACGACCGTGCCGGTTCCGACATCGACACTACCAACCCCGAAGCCGCCGCGTGGTACTGGAAGACTATCCGCGACAACATCATCAGTAAGGGTTTCGACTCCCTGTGGGCCGATGAAACGGAGCCCGATCTGCCCCCCAACGGCGCCTACTTCCATATTGGCCCTGGCACGGAATTCTTCAACGTATATCCACTCTTCCACACGGCGGCGCTCTACAACGGCTTCCGCAAGGACGAGCCGGGCCGGCGCGTGCTGATTCTCTCTCGCGACGCCTACACGGGAGCGCAGCGCAATGGAACCATCTTCTGGTCCTCCGACATCTATCCCACCTGGGATACGCTGAAGCGCCAGATTCCCACCGGGCTGGACGTTGCAGCCTCGGGGATTGCGTATTGGTCGAACGACACCGGCGGCTGGGTGTTCCTTCCCAAGGGGCACCATCCGGCCCGCCCGCCGCTGCTGGACCCGTCAGATGCCCGCGACAACGTGGGCGGATACGACGATTACCCGGAGCTCTACACCCGCTGGTTCGAGTACGCCACGTTCCTTCCCATCTTCCGCGCTCACGGGAGCCGACGAGCTAACGAGGTGTGGTCGTATGGCAAGCAAGCCGAGCCGATTCTGGAAAAGTACCTGCGTCTGCGCTACCAGCTGATGCCGTACATCTACTCGTTGGGCTACCACACCTGGCTGACCGGCGCACCCTACATGCGAGCGCTGTTCATGGACTTCCCCAATGATCCAAAGGTGGCCGACCTGCGGGACGAGTACATGTTCGGACCAGCCTTCCTGGTAGCGCCGGTCTCTGAGCAAGGCGCGACCAGCCGCGAGGTCTACTTGCCGGCCGGAACCGACTGGTACAACTTCTGGACGAACGAGCGCGTGAAGGGAGGGCAGACGATGACTGTCGCTGCTCCTATCGACACTATTCCCCTGTTCGTCCGTGCAGGGTCAATCGTTCCGCTGGGAGTTACGGTCGAAAGCACTCATCAACCACAGGCGATTGAGCAGGTCAGCATCTATCCGGGCGCCGACGCCAACTTCACGCTCTTCTCCGACGACGGCACAACCTATGCCTATGAGAACGGCGCGGGCTCCATTACCCGGCTCCATTGGGACGACGCAAAGAAGACGCTCACGCACGAAGGCGCCGCCGGTTGGAGCCAACCGGATAGCGCAATCGTGAAGATTGCCGGACATTGATTTGACCCTTGATCAATGGAATTAGCTCTCGATGCCTGGCCGAAGGAATCCCGGGTTGCTATGGAAAGGAGCAAGGTACTCTCGATGACTTCCAGTTCTTCATGGATTGTCTGCATCGCTTTGGCCATCTGTTACGCCCATGCCGCAGGCGCGCAAGAGCCGGGCGCCGAAGCTTCGCAGTCCGTAGCGCAGCAGCCCTGGATGAATCCATCGCTGGACCCGGATACGCGGGCCGATTTGATGATTCACGAGATGACACTCGACGAGAAGATCCAGTTGGTTCATGGCCTGGGCTGGGGAGTGCTGCGCCCTGGCTCGACTGTCCCACCTGAACATAATGGTGGCGCCGGCTTCGTCCCCGGCATCCCTCGGTTGCATCTCCCGGACATTAACCTCGCTGACTCGGCAGTCGGCGTGCGGATGGCCGCACTCCAGAGCCGCTATGCAACCCTGCTTCCTTCCGTGCTCGGCATGTCTGCGTCCTGGGATCCGGAAGCCGCCTTCCTCTACGGCTCCGTCATCGGTCGTGAACTGCGCGCACAAGGCTACAACATGTCGATCGGCGGGGGGATGGACCTGATACGTGAGCCGCGCAATGGGCGCAACTTCGAGTACTCGAGCGAAGACCCGATCCTCGCAGGGATCATGGTGGGCCAACTCGCTCGCGGCGTTCAGTCCAACCACATCATGGGAGACATCAAGCACTACGTTCTCAACGACCAGGAGACAGGCCGTAATAGCTTGGATGCGGTGCTGGATCAACGCTCCTTACTCGAGACGGACCTGCTGGCCTTCCAGATCGCCATTAATCTCGCTCATCCCGCCGGTGTCATGTGTTCTTACAACCGGGTGAACGGCGACTTCGCTTGCGAAAACGACTATACCCTCAATCAGGTTTTGAAACACGATTGGGGTTTCAAAGGCTTCGTGCTCTCCGACTGGGGGGGTACTCACTCCACGGTCAAGGCCGCGTTGGCTGGCCTAGATATGGATCAGCCAGGCGACGACGGTTATTTCAGCGAACCGCTTAAGCAAGCTGTACTCGGCGGCCAGGTTTCGCAGGCCCGGCTCGATGAGATGGTCCACCGTATTGTGCGCAGCATGTTCTCGAGCGGCGTAATCGACGGTCCGCCGGTGCGTAGTGTTGTCAATCCCTTCCAAGGCCGCGACGACGCCAAAAAGATCGAAGAAGAGAGCGCCGTGCTGCTGGAGAACAACGGTATACTCCCGCTGGCGACCGGCAAGATCCGCAGCATCGCGGTCATCGGAGGTCACGCCGATATCGGTATACTCTCCGGTGGCGGCTCTGCGCAGGTGGATGCGCCGGGAGGCAATGCCATCAGTCCCGAACCCGGCACATCGCCCCGGGGCAGTGCCATCTACTTCCCTTCTTCTCCGCTCAAGTACGTCCGCAAAGAGGCCGGGCAGGACACGAACGTCGTCTACGATGCCGGTACAGACCTGGCGCAGGCGGCCAAGGCAGCTGCAGGCGCACAGGTGGCCATTGTCTTCGTCACGCAGTGGATGTCGGAGGGCCGGGACGCGCCAACGCTCAGCCTGCCTGACAATCAGGACGCACTGGTGTCCGCCGTGGCCGCCGCGAATCCGAACACCATTGTGGTGCTTGAGACGGGCGGTCCCGTTACCATGCCGTGGGTCAGGAACGTGAAGGGGATCCTCGAATCCTGGTATCCGGGAATCGGAGGCGGGCAGGCGATTGCGGCGATTCTTTTCGGCCGCGTCAATCCGTCGGGCAAGCTGCCGGTCACATTTCCCGCGTTGGAGAGCCAGCTTCCCCATGCCGCGATCACCGGCCTGACCGAGCAGATGATGAACTTCCGCAGAGAAGCAGGCGCAGCGGCGCGCGACCCGGCGAACCGGCCGCGATTCCGGCCCCAGCCCTTCGACGTCGATTACAACGTCGAAGGCATGGCGGTGGGCTATCGCTGGTTCCAGGAGAAGAACGAGCAACCGCTGTTTCCGTTCGGCTTTGGGCTCTCGTACACTCATTTCGCCTACTCGAATCTGACCGTCGATCCCGACGTGAAGAGCGTCAGCTTCGATCTGCGCAATACTGGGGCGCGGGCGGGTGACGAAATCACCGAGGTGTATGTCACACTGCCGGCTTCAGCCGGAGAACCGTCCCGCAAACTGGCCGCGTGGAAGCGCGTTTCAGTGGGGGCGGGAGCCACGCAGACGGTGGAGATTCCGATCGATCCGCTCTATCTGTCAATTTACTCGACCGCGAACGACGCATGGAGACGGCCGGCCGGCGACTTCCTGATCGAGGTGGGAGGGTCGTCGGCGGATCTTCCGCTGCGCCAGGTTCTGCATCTGGCCGCGCGTTAGACCTTGCTACTAGATTTGACAACCGGATGGGATCACTGACAAAGTACGGGGCAGTTAAAGCTAATTTCCGAAACCTCACTGGGAATGGCGGTCCGGTGAGGAGCTTGCAACTTCAGCGCTGTCGGCGCTCCGACATCAAAATGCGGTTCCGGCTGAGCCATCCCGAATCCTTGTCGAAAGCCGATCTTCGGTGTCGTCGGTTTGATGTATAAACGATGGAGAACTCTTCAGATGGTCCGCTGAACGGATTGGAAGGTAGAAGCTGTTGGGGGTTCGGGACTTCTGGGAATTGTTTGTACGCGATTTGTACGCAAACCTGGCACTCATGGAAATCTGTGAGTTTCGGGCATTCCCAGAATGAGTAAGTTGCGTGTTTTCAATGCTTGGCACGAGCTCGACTCCCGCCGCCTCCACCAACTTCTGCGGTCCTTCGACAGGTTCATTGGGAGTACCTGCTTTCGAATGGAGCAGCCAGCTGCTTTACACGCCGTGGGCGCGGCGCAGAAGGCCAAATTAACAAGAATCTCCTATGGACTCCGCTTCGCGGTTTATAATCCCGCCATGCTCGGCCGCCAAAATGGAGATTTTGGCTTGCAAAAAACCCCGCTCAATCGGTGAGACATGACTGAGCTAGCTGTGTCAGCGGCTCGCGGCCGCATGCTGATCGCGATCAAGGCACTGCACACGGGCGTATGGGTGATCCAGGGAGGTGCCATCGTTTCGCTGCCCTTTCTGGCTTGGCACGGGCGCCTATCGCTGGGTGGCGATTGCCACGGTGTTGGTGCTGTGCCATGGAGTTGTGATCCGGTTAAACGGGCGGCGATGCCCGTTGACCGACCTGGCAGCAAGATACACGGCCGACCGGTCGCCGAACTTCGATGCCTACGTGCCAGTCTGGCTGGCGCGGCATAACAGGGCTATTTTTATCCCTCTTTTCCTGGTGAATGAGATCATGGTGTTCTTTTTTTGGCTGGCTTGGCCGGCAACTTGTGCCAGGTGAAGAGGTCGTGTAGCGCTGCGGTTCCGCTAATTCGCAATCGATGGAAACAAATTCGCCCGATAATCTGACGCTCAAGCCGCACCCTAACGTCCACGCAGACGAGGAATCTTCCCATCACGATGGCTACGCAACTCTCGTTTACCCGATTCGCCTGGAAGAATCTCTGGCGCCGGCCGCTGCGCACGTTGCTGACTCTGGGCGGAATCACGACAGGCATCGGCGCTTTTGTTGCATTGGTGGGGTTTTCGCAAGGATTTGAGCGCGATTCGGTCCGCTTGTATACGAACGCCGGTACCGATATTGCGGTGATTGACGCCAACCTTATCGCCGGCTCGCTCGATCAGTCTCTTGAGAGCAAGATCGAGGCCGTTCCTGAGGTAAAGCAAGCGGCTCCGGTGATATATAACATCGTCGAACTGACGACGGATGTGAGTGCGCTGGTTTATGGCTGGCAGGGCAATTCCTACGAGCTTGATACGCTTACTTACCTCTCGGGCAGCCGCATTCATGACGGAAAGCGCGAAGTCATGCTGGGCGATCTGCTGGCTGACGACCTGAAAAAGCGCACAGGTGACGCGCTTCCCATCCAGGGCACGGACTTCACGGTGGCAGGCATCTTTCATGCCGGCACGGTGATAGAAGATGGCGCGATGATCATGCCGCTCGATCAGATGCAGGCGATTGCAGATATGGATGGAAAGGTGTCGACCTTCCACGTCAAGCTGCGTCCGGCGCCGCCGGGCGAATCGTATGACACTTACGTGAAGCATGCGGAAAAGGAGATCGAGGCAGCAGTGCCCGGGGTCCATGCAGACCCGGCCGCCGAGCGGGCTGCAAATAACATTTTCATATCTCTGGCTCGCTCAATTGCGTGGGGAACGTCGTCTATCGCGCTTTTGATCGGGATCATCGGCATCACCAATACCATGGCGATGTCGGTATTCGAGCGCACGCGCGAAATCGGCATTCTGCGCGCGCTGGGCTGGAAAGGTCGGCACGTCATACTGCTTATTCTCACTGAGGCTACAGCCCTGGGGCTGGCAGGCGGAGTTCTTGGCATCGGCGTGGGCTGCGCAGTATTGCGGGTGCTTGCGGCGTTGCCGCAATCCGCCAGCGTGGTGTCGGCTTTCGTTTCTCCCATTCATTTGCTTGACGCGCTTCTCATCGCAATCGCTTCCGGAATTGCCGCCGGCGCTTACCCCGCATGGCGCGGCGCACACCTTTCGCCTGTGGATGCGCTGCGGTATGAGTAGCCCGACTCCTGAGGCGGGGGGCCTGATGAAAAGTTACGGCGATGGCCGTGTGCGGCTGCGGAAAACTGGTCTCGGCAAAAAGCTTGCATCTGGGCATGCGCCTTTACCGGTTCAACCCTCGAGGCCAATAAAAATTCGCACAGAGTCTGTCCCGAAAATTGTCCTTTGCCGGGCAAAAACCGTCTGATAATATGCGCTCGGGGGGTGCAAGAACCCCTGTCACCTTGAGACAACCTTCAGATCATACCGGCATCCTGTAAATTCGTCGCGGGCTTGGCTCACCGCGAATTGCCTGGAGGTCAGCGTGAGGCGCACAAGATTCAACCTCACTCTTGGGTTGCTTGTTTCCTTTGCCTGTCCACTCTTTGCCAGCGGTCCCACGGGAACCATTACTGGAACCATCACCGATCCCAGCGGCGCGGTGATCCCCAAGGCGCAAGTCGTTGTGCGCGACGAGGGGACGAACGCAACCCGCGAGGCGCAGAGCAACGGGGCCGGCGATTACACCGTTGCCCTCCTACCTCCAGGCCGCTACAGCGTCACTGTGGAAAGCAAGGGGTTTCGCCGCAGCGTGATCCACGGAGTTTTTTTGGACGTAGACCAAACGGTTCGCGTCGATTTCGCCCTGGTGGTGGGCGCAGCCAGTGAGAGCGTGATTGTCAACGAGACGCCGCCCATCATACAAACCGACGCGTCCACGCTCGGGCAGGTGGTCAATAATCGCCTGGTGCAGGACCTGCCGCTCAACGAGCGCAACTTTCTTTCCTTCGCTCTGCTTGTGCCGGGGAGCGAGTTGCCAACGCAGGGCTCCCAGAACGCGACGCTGGGCGGCTCACTGAACGTCAACGGGGCACGGGATCAGGCGAACAATTTCCTGCTGGAGGGTGTGAACAACACCGATCCGTTTATCAACCAGTATGTGGCTCTGCCTTCGATTGACGCCATCCAGGAATTCAAGGTTCAATCGGGCGCTTACTCGGCGGAATTTGGGCAAGCCAGCGGCGCTGAGATCAATGTCGTTCTGAGGAGCGGCACGAATGCCTTTCACGGCGGACTCTTCGAGTTCGTCCGCAATCGTCATATGGATGCCAAAAACTATTTCGATCTCCCCGATTGCCCGGGCGCGGTGCCGGGCCAGTGCGGTCCCATTCCGCGCCTCGATCGCAACCAGTTCGGCGGAACTCTGGGCGGACCCATACGCAAGGACAAACTCTTCTTCTTTATCTCCGATGAGCAGCTCCGTTTGCGCCAGGCAACGACCCGGGAAGCGACCGTACCTTCAGTGAACCAATGGGCGAATGCGTGCGCACTTGGCGAAGAGCTCGGCGGGAATCCCATGTCGAATCCCTTCACGTGCAACATTGCTCATTCTGTTTATATGAACCCGGCAGGCCAGGCGGTTGCCGCGCTCTACCCGGCCGCCAACGCCGGCGCAGATCTACCGATTTCGAATACCTATCTTTCCGCCCCGGTCATCCGCGAATCATTGAACCTGATCTCTGCCAAGGTGGACGTGCAAGCCAGCCCTGCCGACAGGCTTTCGATCCACTACTCCGTGACCGATGAAAACCGGTTCGATCCCTTCGACCCTCTGAACACCTTCACATCGCTCCCCGGTTACGGCAGCTACACCATGAATTTCGGCCAGAATGCCGGAGTGAACTGGACGCGAGTCATTCGCCCCAGCATGGTGAACGAATTCCGCCTGGGCTACAACCGGATGGGCGCCACCGTGCTGCAGCAGAATCATGGCGACAACATTGAATCGCAGCTCGGATTTCCCGACGTCCTCACCAATCCCGTCGACCTGGGCGCTCCCAACATCAACTTGAGCGGCAATCTAAATGGCAGCCAGATCAGCTTCGACGGCATTGGCGAACCGGTTAATTATCCGCAGAATCGCCGCGACAACACCTATCAAATCTCCGATAACCTCGCCTGGTCGGCGGGCATCAACCAGCTCAAGTTCGGCGCCGGTTTGCAGCGCATTCAGATCGGCAGCTACCTGGATTTTCTGGCCCGCGGAGATTGGTTCTTCCAGGGTGAGACCGTGGCCGGCATCCTTGGCGCTTTCGGCAATCCCGCTCCCTGCATGACGGCCGCTCCCAACGATCCCGCTACCTGCATCCTTGCCCAGTTGCTCATCGGCGCTCCCGATTACGCAGTTGCCGTCAGCGGCAGCAGTTTCAACGATCTCGGGAGCCACGGCGTCAGCGCCTACGTCCAGGACGATGCTCACGTCATGCCGCGTTTGCTTGTCAACGCCGGGCTGCGTTACGAGTACTCGAGCCCTCCGTTGGAAGCCTCGAACCACCTCAGCGTTCCCGATCTTGTTTCCTGCCCCGAACCCTGCTCCCTCTCGCCCCAGTTTCTTCTGGCAGGAACCAATGGGATTCCGGACGCAACCTACTTCCCCACTCGTCGCGACATTGCTCCGCGCGTGGGTTTTGCTTGGCGGCCCATGAAGTCAGAGCGCTTCGTGGTCCGGTCTGCCTATGGCATCTTCTACGACGTGGCCATTCGCAACATCAACGTCTTGCCGCACGGCAATCCCCCGTTCTACAACCTGGACGCATACCTGCAAAGCGCCAGTTGCCCAAGAGGACTGTGCACCGTGCAGGATCTTCTGTACCAAACTGGACAGCAAGCGGGCGTGGAACAGGGCAACATGATCGATCCCCATTTCCGTGACGGATACATGCAGCAGTGGAACCTCGACCTGCAGTATGAGGTGGCGCCCAACTGGTTGATCGACTTGGCCTATGTCGGTTCCAAGGGCACGCATCTGTCCAACGTGATCGATCAGAACCAGACGAATCCCATCACCGGTCCTCCCTACGGCCAGTTTTCCTCGGTGCTGTACGCGGAATCAAAGTCTGCGAGCAGCTACAACTCCATGCAGTTTCGCTCGGAAAGACGCGTGAGTCACGGCCTGGCATTCATCGCTGCCTATACGTGGTCGCGCTCGATTGACAATGACTCCGACGTCCTCTCCGGAAGCGTAGGTTCGGGGCTGCCCCAGAATTCGCAGAATCTCAAGGCACAACGCGGCCCTTCGGATTTCAATGCCACGCAACGCGTGTCCGTGAGCTCCGTTTATGACTTGCCGCTGCGCCGTCAGGGCGCCAGCGGCTCGGCCTGGAGCAAAGCGCTGCTCGATGACTGGCAAGCGGGAGGAATCTTTTCGGCGCAGTCGGGATCGCCCTTTACTGTGATTTTGGCGGGCGCACCTACCGCCTCCGCCGCAGCCTTCGGCAATCCGGAGCGGCCAAACCTCGTCGGCGATCCAGCAAAAGCCGGAACCGTGGCTGCAAATCCAACTTGCATGGCGCCTTCTCAGGTCCGGACACCCCAAAACTGGTTCAATCAATGTGCCTTCGCCGCGCCTGCCACCGAACTCTTCGGCCCGGCCTTCGGCACAGAAGGGCGCAACGCTCTTGCCGGGCCGCCCTTCGTCGATCTCGATTTGTCTCTATCAAAAAGCCTCGCGCTGCGCCCCGAGAACCAACGTCTGCAATTTCGCGGCGAATCATTCAATGTGCTCAATCACCCCAACTTCGACGATCCCTACCACGACTTCGAGCTCGCAACCTGCGGCGCCAGCAACCAGTTCCTTTGCCCAACGGCAAACTTCGGCGCTGTCTTATCGTCGAACGCCTACGGAAACAAGCCGCCTCGGCAGATTCAGCTGAGCCTCAAGTACGTCTTCTGATCGCACTCATGCAGCCATCACACCTCATTCGCACGCGACGCGTGTTGTGGGCTCGTAAGTCATGGGAGACTGCTGCCTGGTGCTGGCAATTGGTGAGTGGGAGAAGTCAAAGAGACCTCAAAATCACGTGCACTTCTCACGTACCTGGGAAGCGCGTTTCGGTCGTTTCGTGCGTTTGCTGCGGCGCTGAAATATAAATAAGTTATTCAGAATCAGTGCAGTGAAGCAACCAGACTCCCGCCGCCTCCACCACCATTGCATGGAGCAGATGCTCGCTCCTCGCTCCGGCTCTTCTGTCCGTTGGTGCACAGGCCGAACTATGCGTCACGTTGCCCTCTGTCTATTCTGCTCCCGCATCGCGCGCTTACACGACGCTGACCAGACCTCAACGAGTCACTCGCCGATTCTTCAACATCTGACCCCCGCCGGGTCCCGCGAAATCATTCAAAAGTGAGCAAAACGGAACATACTATGCCTGTGATCGAGGGCGAAGCTGGTCAAGGCACTGGTGTATTTGGCCTCGAGTGCGGGAGATCCGCCCCGAAAGTTACGGCCTCAAACAAGGGTAGCGTCTCGGGACCTGCGTTGCCGGTCAGGCTGCGTGGAATGCTCGGTTCTTATCCTCTGAAGCAGTTCCTCCCTGACCTTGATCCGCCAACCGCGGTCTGTAACGCGCTTCCGGGCAGGCTCGAAGGAGGTCCCATGGTAAACACCGCGGCCAGTAACTTGACGTTCGACCCAATCTCCTACCTTGCGCGCGCGGGCGTTGGCCGAAGAATCACCGACGTGAAGCCGAAAGAGAACTTTTTTGTCCAGGGAGATCCGGCAGACTCTGTCTTTTATCTTCAGTGCGGCCGGGCAAGACTTACTGTAGTTTCGCACGAAGGCAAAGAGGCCACGATCACGATTCTCTGCAGCGGCGATTTTGTGGGAGAGGAGTCTCTCGCGGCGGTGCCTGGACTGCGTCTGGCCACGGCCACCGCGATCAACACCTGCACAGCGCTCAGGATTGCAAGGGAGGAGATGATCCAGGTGATGCACGAGGAGCATGCCCTCTCCGACATGTTTCTGAAATTCCTCCTGGCCCGCAGCATGAGAACCCAGGCTGACCTTGTCGATCAGCTTTTCAACTCCAGCGAAAAGCGTTTGGCGCGAATTCTCCTGTTGATGGCGGAATTCGGCAAGCCCGGAGAACCGGAATCTTTCATCCCTCCCATTACGCAGGAAACACTGGCGGACATGATCGGCACCACCCGGTCGCGTGTCAGCTTCTTTATGAATCGCTTTCGCAAGCTCGGCTTTATCGATTACAACGGCCGGATCCAGGTGCACAAGTCGCTACTCAATGTAATCCTGCTCGACCAATTACCTGAGCATAACTCCGAGAAGCCTCCTGTTTTCCCCGGCGCACGAAATCTGCCAGATCGGCCAATGCAGGGGGGGCCGCGTCTTGCAGAATGCGTCAGCTTGACTTCGGCCCGCTGACAAAGCCGCCGGGCGCAAGAGCCTGCCTGATGGTGTGGTGATTGAGTTGGAATATCCTCGGTGCAAGATCGCGGCGATTGAGGCGGAAGACCCCCGTTGCCGGGGCATGGTCAGGGGCGTGGTAATTGAGATGGAAGACCCTCGGTGCAGGAGCCTGTACATTTGGTGATTTAGCCTTCAAATGAGCCCCTGGTATCCGAAGCGATCAAGGGGTTCTGCCTCGATCAGCGTCAAGGGCCAGCCGTAACTCTCGTTGGCATATTTGTACGGCTGTAAGAAAGGTGCGCAGGATCAGGGCTGGCTTTGCAACGACTGGATCTGAAGTTGCGTCTAAGGGAGTGGAACTTGGCGCGTATTCTTCCCGGCGAGAGCATTCGCCGGACCGCTGAATTGGCCGCACAAGCGGCTGGTAATCTGCGGCGTATCGCGGAATCTGGCACGTTTGGGCTTTCTAGGAACTGAGCGAAAGGAGATGATTCAACATGGCTGAGGAGAACAAGGGTCAGGGTCTGGCATGGTTGCTGGTCGGACTCGGCGTCGGTGCACTGGTGGCGATTCTTTATGCCCCCAAGAGTGGTCGCGAAACCAGAGAGGACATTGCTCGTGGTGCTCGCGAGGGAACGGAGTACCTGCGAGCTCGTTCAAAGCAGGCTGCCGAGCAGGTGGGCATGCTGGTGGACAAGGGCAAAGAGCAGGTAGGTGAGTATGTGGAGCGTGGCCGGAGCTTCGTGGGTGACCAATCGACCCGGGTAGCCGCAGCGGTCGAGGCTGGCCGCGAGGCATACCGGACCACCGATTCAAGCAGGGGGTAAAAGCGTCGTCCCCCATTCAAACTGGGGCAATCCCACCTCACATGGGGAGTCTGCGTTTACAGGTGCGAGACCGAAATGCTGCACAGGTGATATCGGAAAGCATGGCGCGCCCATTCGGGCGAGGCCCAGGCAGTTTCTCTGGGGCATCGTTGCGGTCGAAATCATTGCGCTGGTTCCACTTGCAAACCGTTGGCCATGGCGACAGGAAAGGCCGTCGGCACGCAGGCTCGGGTAGGCGTATGCTTGGAGGAGCAACTCGTTTTTCCCTTCTCGCCTTCGGCACTCCAGGCTTCGCTCCAGACGAGCATCTTTCAGGTACGCAACCAAACTACTGGAGCCGCCATGAGCCTCACGAAGCAAAGTGACGTGAAGAACCATCTGTCTCCGCGCTTCCGCACGAAGTTACATCTGTGCGAGCCCGTAAGCCAGCCCGATGCCACCGGCTACTCCGTGCCCGAACCGGACGCAATCAAAGCCACTCCATCGACTTTTGCTCAGGATTTCGTTGCGGAACATTCGTCGCCCAGCGTAACGGCCGCGGCAGGCGATCATTTGCCCGGTTCCTTCCGCCCTGAGGCGCCCGCAGTATCGAAAAGCGCGCGCGCGTGAAGCCGCATTCCGTTTTCCTGCGTAAGGAGTGCATCCTTCCGGACCGTTTGGATCCGCTCCGGGAGCCGGCTGGCGAACACTGGACCCTTGTGAAAGAGATCACGGCGCCGATTTTCGACACCATGATTCGCCAGATGGGCTGGCATTTCCTGTGGGTGCACCGCCCCTGCACCCGAAAAGGCTTTGGGCTGACGCGGGAAGCCGCGACCCGGCGAGCTTTAGCGCGCGCCCTGAAGGGAGTGGCGAGACGATTCAACGCCTCCGAGCTGATTCACGTTGCGGCCAGCAGATTTTCCGGCTTGCACTCCGCCAACGTCACTTTGCAACCCCGCCAGGTCCAGCAATACACCTGGCTGGAAATTGCAGAAGAATGGCATCGCTTGGCAGTGCCTTTTAGATAAGCCGAAAACCGGTCTCATAAATGTCTATACGGCTCACTGGGTAAGTATGGGGCCCGACGACAGGTCTTCGTCGGTGGGGTGGAATTACAAGGCGGATCCCGGGCATTCTGCGAGTTGATGTCGCTTATTGAACAGACCTGGTCTGGTGTGAAAGTGTACAAAAGCCATACGGCAAGTTATGCGCCACGCATCCGCACCAACGAGAGCGCAGCGTAATTCAAGCGCAAATCGAATCCCGAGTGAAAAGAGGATTAAATGTCTTCCCCCGAAATGAATCATCCCGAGGTCGAGGCTCAAAGAACTGGTTCGTCAGGCTTTTTGCCCGCCGCGTTCGAAGCGAGCCGCCTGCCTTTGCCCACGCGCATTGCGTTTGTTGGGAATTATCTGCCGCGCGAGTGCGGCATTGCCACTTTCACGACCGACTTGTGCACGGCGCTCGCAGCCGAATACGGAGAAGGACGCCTGTTCGCCATTCCCGTCAACGATCCCGACTCCAGCTACGATTACCCTGAACAAGTGCGCCTGGAACTGACGCAGGAGGACATTGCCTCCTATGAGCGGGCCGCCGATTTCCTCAACTTCAATGGCAACGATCTTGTCTGTCTGCAACATGAATACGGCATCTACGGCGGCGCCGCGGGCCGCTACATTCTGGCTTTGCTGCGCAGGCTGAAAATGCCGCTGGTCACTACGCTGCACACGGTTCTGCGCGAGCCGGACGCAAATCAACGCATCGTGCTCGAAGAGATCGCACAGCTCTCCGATCGCCTGGTTGTCATGAGCGAACTGGCGGCCCAACTGCTGCGCGACGTGTATGCGGTCCCCGGCGGAAAGATCGATGTGATCCCGCACGGCGTCCCCGACATGTCCTTCATGGATCCCAACTATTTCAAGGACAAGTTCGGCACCGAAGGCAAGTCCGTTCTGCTTACATTCGGCTTGCTCTCTCCAAACAAGGGCATTGAAAACGTCATTCGAGCGCTACCGGCGATTCTGGCGCGGCATCCGAACGTCATGTATATCGTCTCCGGCGTGACACATCCCCATATCCGGCGGCATGAAGGCGAACGCTATCGCGAAAGTTTGCAGGCGCTGGCCGCGCAGCTTGGTGTTTCTTCCCAATTAATCCTCAACAATCGCTTCGTAAGCAATGAAGAACTGGTTGAGCACGTCGGCGCCGCCGATATCTACATCACGCCCTACCGCCAGGAGGCGCAGATTGTCTCTGGCACGCTGGCCATTGCGCTGGGAGCCGGCAAGGCAATTATCTCCACACCTTACTGGCACGCCAAGGAACTGCTCGCGGACAAAAGAGGCGTACTGGTTCCATTTGACAATCCGGACGCCATCGCGGAAGCGGTCATCGCACTGCTGGAGAACGATGCCGAGCGCCATGCGATGCGCAAGCGCGCCTATCTGCACTCCCGTGGAACCACATGGCCGACCACGGCGCGGGCCTACATGGCGACCTTTCAACGGGCACGATTCGAGCGCTCCTTGCAGCCCAGGCCCGCCCAGCCGGACGAAATCGCAGTGGACCTCATCGACCCGATGGAACACCTGCCGGCTCTGAACACCAATCATCTGTTCGCCATGACTGACGACACGGGCATGTTGCAGCACGCCATCTTCTCCGTGCCCTACACACGCGAGGGCTATACCACCGATGACAACGCACGGGCACTTATCGTGTCCACTCTTCTGGATAATTGTGCTGTGTTCGAGCACGGCGGGGACCGTGGCAACCTCTCACGCCGCTATCTGGCTTTCCTCTGGCTCGCCTTTCATTCCGATACCGGACGCTTCAGGAATTTCCTCGGCTACGACCGCAAATGGCTTGAAGTCGTTGGATCGGAAGACAGCCATGGGCGCGCGCTGTGGGCCCTGGGTTCGGTGCTCGGCCAATCGCAGATTGCGGGATTGCGCGGAGCGGCAGGAAGGCTTTTTGAAGCTGCCGTGCCGGCGGTTTTGACGTTCAGCAGCCCGCGCGCCTGGGCATTCAGTGTTCTCGGTTTGCAGGCCTATCTCGACTGGTTCCCCGGCGACAGGGCCATCCAAATCGCTCGCAACGTACTCGCCAATCGTCTGCTGGATATTTACGAGCGCAGCCACTCCGTAACCTGGCGTTGGTTTGAGAAGAGTCTTGCGTACTCGAATGCGAGGCTGCCGCAAGCGCTCATCCTGGCAGGTGGGCGCAGCCATAA
>JBEKAS010000062.1:0-17782 GCA_050015795.1 Occallatibacter sp.
GGCTGCATTTTGCCTTCACCGTCACCTTCCACTATTTGTTTCCGCAGCTCACCATGGGTCTGGGTCTGCTCATCGTCGTGATCAAGACGGTGGCTCTCCGTACAGGCAGCGAAGTTTGGGACCGCGCGGCGCGCTTCTGGGGCCGCATCTTCGGCATCAACTTCATCATGGGTGTAGTCACCGGCATTCCCATGGAGTTCCAGTTCGGCACCAACTGGGCGCGCTTCTCGCGGCTTTCCGGCGGAGTCATCGGTCAGCCGCTGGCCATGGAAGGCGTCTTCAGCTTCTTTCTCGAGTCGGCGTTTCTTGGTCTCTTCCTTTACGGCGAAAAGCGCATCTCGCCACGCATGCACTGGTTCTCCGCGGTCATGGTGTGGCTGGGTTCGTGGATCTCCGGGTTCTTCATTATCGTTACCGACGCGTGGATGCAGCATCCCGTGGGCTACACCCGCATGTCCGACGGGCATTTCGAGATGCTCAGCTTCTGGCAACTGCTGATGAATCCTTGGGCGTTCTTCCAGTACATGCACAACATGACCGGCGCGGTCGTCACCGGAGCCTTTGTGATGAGCGCCGTGGGCGCGTTCTATCTGCTGGAGGGCCACAGCGAAGAGTACGGCCGCATCTTTCTCAAGGTGGGCGTCATTGCAGGCGTCATTTCATCCATCCTCATCATCTTTCCCACCGGCGACCTGGCCGGCAAGTATGTGGCGCAGAACCAGCCCGCGGCCATTGCCGCCATGGAGGGGCTCTTCACGAGCGAGGCCGGTGCGCCCATCGTACTCATGGGCCAGCCCAATGAGAGCACCGGCGAAATCGACAATCCCATCGTCGTGAACGACATGCTGAGCTTCCTCATATACGGCACCACCAAGGCCGAGGTCAAGGGACTCGATCAGTTTCCGCGCGATCAGTGGCCCACCGCGCTGCCGCTACTCTTTTACGCCTACCACATCATGGCGGGGCTCGGAACATGGTTCGTGCTGCTGATGCTTGTCTCCGCATTCCTGTTTTGGCGCGGGCGGCTCTTCACCTCGCGCTGGGTGTTGTGGGCCTTGCTGCTCAGTTTCCCGCTGCCCTACATTGCCAATACCGCCGGTTGGATGACCGCCGAGTTGGGCCGCCAACCCTGGCTCATCTACGGATTGATGCGCACCAGCGAAGGTTATTCCGACACCGTTTCGGCGAGTAACGGGCTGTTCACGCTGCTCGGCTTCATGGGACTTTACACGCTGCTGGGTCTGCTGTTCACCGTGCTCGTCTATCGCGAGATCGCGAACGGCCCCGATCCGAAAGCGCCCGTCGCAGAAACCGTTGCAGCCGATTGAGCGACTGCCATTGCCAACTGCGAACGGTGGACTAAGAACTGTGAACTGCCAACTGAGGTTTCCGTCATGATGGGTTTTCTCTGGTTCTGGCTTGTTGCGGTCATGATCGTCGGCTACGTGGTGCTCGACGGTTTCGACCTGGGCGTGGGCGTGCTGCACATGTTTCTGGTGCGCACCGAGGCCGAGCGCAAAGCCGCGCTGGCTTCCATCGGCCCCGTGTGGGACGGCAACGAAGTCTGGCTGCTGGCCGGCGGCGGCACGCTCTACTTTGCCTTCCCGCTCCTCTACGCTTCGGCCTTCAGCGGTTTCTATCTCCCGCTTATGATCGTGCTTTGGCTCCTGATCCTGCGCGGCGTAAGCCTCGAGCTGCGCAACCACCTCGACATGGGCGTCTGGCGCTCCCTGCTCGACGGCGTCTTCGGTTTTTCGAGCGCGCTGCTCACTATCTTTTTTGGCGCGGCCCTCGCCAACGTCCTGCGCGGCGTACCCCTCAATGCCGATGGCTATTTCTTCCTGCCCTTGTGGACCAACTGGCAACCCGGCGTCGCCCCCGGCATTCTCGATTGGTACACGGTCATCGGCGGCCTCGTCGCATTCACCGCGCTCACACTGCACGGCGCTTTGTGGCTCTCGCTCAAAACCTCCGGCGACCTGGAGCAGCGCGCCCGCAACGTAGTTTCGCCGCTGTGGCTCATCCTTGTCTCGCTTACTGTCGTCAGCCTTTTCGCCACCGTCGCCGTGCGCCCCGCCAGCCTCGACAACTACTTCAATTATCCGTTCACATTCGTCATTCCAGCGGGAGTCATCGCGTCGCTCGCCGCTCTCTGGCTCTGGAATCGCAAGGGCGAGCCGCTGAAGGCGTTTCTCGCATCGTGCCTCTATCTCTTCTTCATGCTGGCCGGGGCCTGCTGGGGCTTGTATCCCACGCTACTGCCCGCCACCACCGGCACGGTCAACGACATCACGCTCACCCGAGCGATCTCCGGCCCGCACACGCTGGCTGTGGGCCTCGCCTGGTGGATTTTCGGCATGATATTGGCAATCGGCTACGAGGTCTTTGTCTACTCGCGCTTCAAAGGCAAAGCCGCCGCCGCCAGCGGCCATTGAAACGTCCGTTTTGGTTTCAGAAGACGCCTGAAAGATTGCAGTGTTTTTCCGGAGGACGAAACCCACCTGCCGCGGGTGCTCGACGAGCTGAGTCGAGCATTGACAGCGACCGGCCCGCACGGTAGCATTCCCGCACTATGGCAAAGTCGGGCGGTGGCGAGAGTGGCGCTGACAGTTGGCCTGGATTGCTGTCAGAACTGACGAAGAGCTTCCTCATACTGCGGGACATCTTCGGATACGCACTGCCTGGAGCGGTTTTCTTGGCGATCGGAGTACTCTGCCGTCGGTTCTCGCTACACGATGTGCAGAATTTCCTTGCGCCGTATCAGATACCGGCGTGGCTGGCGCTCGTTCTGGCGCTGGGCGCCTGCTACACGACGGGCCATGCGATGGCACAGGTGGCATATTTCACCAAGAACTGGAAGTATTTTTGGGAGAAGAGGAAGAAAGCCCGGGCGGGCGGCAAAGCGACAAGCCCTGCGAAGACGGAATACACGGGCCACGACCCCGATCTGATCGAACTGCGGGAAAGCCATCCAGCGATGCTGAACGAGTTCGAGCGGCAATCAACTATTTCGCAGTTTCGCGGTGGTACCGCGGCGGCCATGCTATCCGGCTCCGTGATTTTCTATGTCATTCGGGTACCTCTGCCAATAGGCTTGCTGGTTGGGATCGCGGGAGCCTTCCAACTGCTTGAGTTCTGGCTATGCGGACTCGACCAGATCCAAGATGTGATCCGTGACACGATTAAGGCAGGCCAGAATGCCAAGAAGCAGGACAGCACGCAGCAGGAATCGAACGCCGACGGACACTGAGAGGGAGAGGGCGCGTTCAGTTCCGCTGCATGAACAGTGACTTGCGCGCCTATTGTGGATTTTGGGACGCATCCGCAGGATCACTCGCGCTTTACAGCCCCACCAGCGTCCCATCCCGCAACGGCTGCTTGAACGCCTCCGCCGTCTGCTCCCGTTCCGGATCCCAGTTCTTCGGCTGGTAGATGCAGCACGGCTCTGCGGCCAACGGATCGCCAGTGAGCGCGTAGGCCCGCGCCCGCGACCCTCCGCAGATCTCCTTGTACTCGCACGCCCCGCACTTGCCTTCGAGGCGCTTGGTGTCGCGCAGCGCCTTGAAGATCGGTGCGTTGCGGTAAATCTCGCCGAGCGGCGTTTCGCGAATGTTGCCCGCGTGGATCGGCAAGAATCCGCTGGGATACACATTGCCCATGTGCGAGATAAACACGAATCCCTTGCCGTCGTTCACGCGCCGCGTCGCCCAGCTCATCGCGCGCGTCTGGCCGTCGGCCGTGGGCGCGCCGGCCTCGTACGCGGCCCCGTGCGGATGTCCTGCACCATGTCCCATCTTCCGCTCTTCCAGATTGTGCTGCAGCAGGTAGCGGCGGTAGTGCATCGCCTCCGTGGTCTTGATCTGGAAGTTGGCGCGGCGCGAGAGTTCGTAAATCTTCCCAAACACCTGCTCGAACTCCTCGCCGCTCAGCAAATCGTCCAGTTGGCCGCGTCCCACCGGAACCAGGAAAAACACATTCCACATCACGATCGCCAGCTTCTCGAACAGGCTGCACAGATTGTCGAGGTCGTGCGCGTTGTGGCGGCTGATGGTGGTGTGCACCTGGATGGGAATGCCCGCCTCGCCCGCCCACTCGATAGCCTTAATGGTGCGCGCCCATGCGCCGGGCAGACCGCGAAACGCGTCATGAATCTCGGGTGTTGAGCCGTCGAGTGAGATGCCGAGCCGCACCACGCCGGCTTCCTTCATCTTGAAAATCTGTTCGCGCGTCAGCAGCGGAGTGGCGCTGGGAGTCACGGCCACCTGTACGCCTTTGCCCGCGGCGTAGCGGATCAACTCAAAAACATCTTTGCGCTTCAGCGGATCGCCCCCCGTGAACACGAAGATCGGAATGTGCATGTCGGCGATCTGGTCGATTAGCGCCTTGCCTTCCTCATGCGTCAATTCGTCCGGGTGCGGAATGGGTTGCGCGGCGGCGCGGCAGTGCTTGCAGGCCAGGTCGCAGGACTGCGTGACCTCCCAGATGGCAAGAAACGGCGACTCGTCGTAATCGATCGCGCCGCGAGCGGGAATGTTGTGCATCGGCTGCATGAGGCCTCCTGGGGATCGCAGCCTTCGGGCGCCTCGCTTACGTGCGCCTGGGGTGAAACGGCCTCCAGCTCGCAACTTCCTTGAGCGCCATAACTTACCGCCAGCGCCCCTGGCCGGAAAACCGCTTCCGAGGACCACGATTCCCCTCCAGAAGAGCAGTTTTCCGGCTCGTCAGGCTGTGATTCAGATCACCTTATGCGCCCGAATCGGTCCTGCTTGCTGCCCGGCTGGACAATTCTGGGAATCAGGAACACAATCATTTCACTCGTGGCCCCATCCGACCTCGTCCGGATCTATAGTTACGGATAGTGGCGGACTACGGAGTTGTTCGCCGGGCTGCAGGCGTCCCGATCGAGCCGGGGTGAGACGCATCACCCAGCGTTGTGCGGTGAAGCACCGCTAAACCTGCTGAACTCTGCAACCATTTGAGCGCACTGGAAGGAGGTGCCCATGGCAGCCGTATTGAAGTCGGGTTGGAGCAAGCCCTCCACCATCCTCTTCGCCTCCGAGATACCTGCCAACCATAAAGCCTTTGCGTTCGCGCTCGCACAAGCCCAGGAATTCGGCTCGGATCTCATCCTCTTTCATGCTTACGACACCCTGGTCGTGGCCGCGTCTGAGGCGTCCGGCATTCGTTATTACGACTATGCCGCCGCCGCGCGCAGCGAGAAGCAGCATCTGGAGCCGCTCGCCGAACGCGTCCGCGAGGCAGGCCTTCATTGTGAAGTCGTGGTGCGCCCGGGGCTGCCCGCCGACGAAATCCTTGCTTACACCCACGAGCGCGAGATCGACCGCATCGTGATGGGCACGCACTCGCCGGGCCCCATCGGCAAGTTGTTAGTCGGCTCTGTGGCTGAGGCGGTGTTGCGCACCGCCAGTTCGCCGGTCTACATCATCGGCCCCGACGTGGTTGACGGAAGCTATCGCAACTTTGCCACGCGCACCATTCTCTGCGCCGTCAGCCTGCACGAAGCCAGTACCGTCGTGGCCGCCTTTGCCGCGGAACTGGCCGCGCGGCATGGCGCGCGCCTCATCCTGCAGCACGTCATTCGCCCCCAGGAACGCGCGGAATTCCTCGCCGGCCGTTCGCTCGATGAAGTGGAAGCAGGCATGCTTGCGCTGGTTCCCACCGAGCTGCGGGGCCAGGTCGCCATCCAGACCATCGTGGTTCCCGGCGACCCGACTGAGGAGCTGCTTTATCAGAGCCACGCGCAGCACGCCGACCTGATCGTTCTCGGCGCGCAGGGTGCATCGGCTTTTGCCGCCATCACTCGCCACGGTGTGGTCTATAAGATCCTGGCCCACACCCACTGCCCGGTCATTACGCTTTCCCCGGTAGTTCTTGCTCGATGCGGCTCGAAGTCTGAGAAACTGCAACCCGCTGAAGCCTACCTGGCCGGCGTTTTCTAGAACACTTCGATCGCAGCAAGTCCCTTCACAGGGGATTGCTGTGTCCGAATCCGGGCCCGGTCCAACCCACGTCGTGACCCGCTCCGTTGGAACTCCCAATTCGCCTTGCGGTATACTTTGCCCAACGGGGCGGCATGAGTTTGCCGCTTCGGGAAGTGGGGTGTGTCTTCCACAAGGATTCCGTCAGCCGGATGACCGACGTTCCACCATCGCAGACAACGCGCTGGCGCGCCGTCGTCCGCGTGCTACGAAGTCCTTTAGATAGTTTAAGTTGTACGCTTTTCCCCGCGTCATGTTCTCTCTGCGGCTCGCTTCTGCCGCGGCTCTCTTTCGTGCCAATTTGTGATGTTTGCTGGACAGAATTCCCCCTCCAGGCACCGCCCACGTGCCTACGCTGCGGCGACGCGCTCCCCGCCTTGCCCGGAACTGGAGTCTCCGCACTGTGCCGCGCCTGCCGCCTGGCGCCCCCGCCGTTTGTCCGCGCCGTTTCCTATGGCGTCTACCAGGGCCGCATGAGGGATGCCATTCACGCCCTCAAATACGAACGCCTGCACCCGGCATCCGCCGGGCTGGGCCGGATGCTGGCCGCAGCCATGGCGCAACTCGCCGGTGAAGCTCCGGCTGAGATGCTGGTGATTCCCGTTCCGCTGCACCCTTCGAAGTACGCGCAGCGCGGATTCAACCAGTCGCGTTCGCTCGCCGCTCGAGCGTTGGAATTTCTGCGCAAGAGCCATCCGGAGTGGCGGCTTACGCTCGCGTCGAGCACTCTGCTAAGGCAGCGCGCCACGGAAAGCCAGGCCGGGCTCACCCCGCGCCAGCGCCGGCTTAATGTGCGCGGCGCCTTCATGGTCTCCGATCCCGCAAGAGTGACGGGGCAGCACGTTTTGATCGTCGATGACATTTTGACCACCGGAGCCACGGCGCGCGCCGCGGCCCGGGCGCTGGTCGCGGCCGGGGCCGCATCCGTTTGGGTGGCCACGCTGGCGCGTGCGCAACGCGTCGCAAGATTTGGCAGCACATCTGTTTACGAATACATGGAGGAAGAGGAGCCGCTTGCCCGCACATCGGCAGCGGACCCGTACGCGGCAAGTTTCAGCACGAATGGATCGAATTTGCGGAGGCAACCATCTTTTTGACCGGGGGAAAAGAGATGTCGTTGGGAAAAGCCATGATTCACGCGCGCAAGCAGAAAGCGATTGCCAAGGCCGTAGTGCTGTCCGGCGGCCACGAGGCCGTGCAGCACGCGCACGTCCACATCCTGCAGATGCCGGTGCTGGTGCTCAATGCTTCCTATGAGCCCATCAACATCTGTGGCGCGCGGCGCGCCCTCGTGCTTGTGCTCAAGGGCATCGCCCGCACTGAAGAGGAGCACGGCCTCTCGCTGCACGCGCAGCGCACCATCGTCGCCTTGCCCTCGGTGATTCGTCTTCTTGAGTACCGCCGCATCCCCCACCAGACCCGCGCCCTCTCGCGCAAAAACATTCTGTTGCGTGACCGCAACACCTGCCAGTACTGCGGCGAGGCCTATCCTCCGGGTGATCTCACCCTCGACCACGTGGTGCCGCGCTCCCGCGGCGGCAACTCCACCTGGGAAAATCTTGTCGCCTGCTGCCACGACTGCAACCGCAAGAAGGGCAACCGCCTGCTTAGCGAGATCGACGATATGATCCTGCTGCGCGAGCCGCGCCCCTTCTCGCTGCACACCAGCCGCCAGATCATGCGCATGCTCGGCCGCAGCGACGACCGCTGGCGCAAGTACCTCTTCTATTAGCCCGCAATTCTCACAGGCCGCCGAAAACCGTAGCGCCGGTCTCCAGACCCCCGCAGGGCAGGCCGGCGGTCGAAAATGGGCCGTCTTAACTGCCGTCGAGACGTCTGTGAGAAATGCGGGTTAGCCCTCTGACCGTCCGATTGTGCACCACCCTTGGGTGGGATAGTTGCGCGCTTCATCTACACGCAACCAGACGGTTGCATTTTCTTCCGCCCTGCGCTAATATGCAACCGAGAGGTTGCCTAAATGGAAAACCGAATCGAAAAACGCATCGTGCTCAATGCGCCCATCGTCCGCGTCTGGCGCTCACCGATTATCGGGAGTTCGGCCAGTGGTTCCGCGTCGCGCTTGAAGGGCCGTTTGTGGTCGGGCAGGTCTCGCGCGGCCGTATCCTGCATCCCGGCTACGAACACATCGTCTGGGAGGGTTTGATCGAGAAGATGGAGCCGGAGCGGCTATTCTCCTTCACGTGGCCGCAAATCCGGTTTCATGATAAGGAGCGCTACTCGCCGGATTACTCAAGCGCGCCGCGCACGCTGGTTGAGTTCCGTCTTGAACCGACAGCAACCGGCACCATGGTGACGCTGATTGAATCGGGCTTCGAGAGCGTACCTGCCGCATGGCGCGCCGATGCCCTGCGCGGCAACGATGGCGGCTGGACGCAGCAGATGAAGAACATTGAGAACTATGTCGCCTAAAATCCGAAGCCGAAGTCGTAGCCGCACGCGCGCCCGCCGGCCGCAGCCCGCGATTCTCTTCGCCGCCCTGGGCGATGCGACGCGCCTTGCCCTGATAGGCAAGCTCAGCTCCGGGCAGCCCGCGTCGATTGCGCAATTGACTGCCGGCTCGCGTCTCACGCGCCAGGCAATTTCCAAGCACCTGCGCGTGCTGGAGCGGGCCGGCCTTGTGCGCAGCGTGCGCGCGGGCCGCGAAAGCCGGATTGCGCTCGACCCACACGCCATCGAGGAGATGCAGAAGTACCTTGCCGCCGTTTCACGCCGCTGGGATCAGGCTCTGGCTCGGCTCAAGGCCTTTGTGGAAGATTGACCGCAACCTCAGAGCGCCGGATTCGCACGCCGGACCGCGTTCCCGTAGCGAACTAATACGCGGCCGGGTGCCCCATCCTAAACGCGTTTTGTGCGTTTAAGGTGGGATAGCACGAACCTCAACCCACCTTTCTCAACTCAGCACGGACGCTCGCAGGCTCCCGGCGTAGAATGGCCGGAATGATCTCACGCTATCGTTCCGCATTCTTTCTGGTGCTCCTGCTTGCTCCCTACGTGGCGCCGCAAACGCTGCCCTCTTTCGAGGCGGCAACCATCAAACCCACGCCGAACCCTGCACCCGGCCAAGGCTACTGGAATTATCCCGGCCAGAGCCGCTTTTCCGCCCACGATCTCTCCCTCGAATTCCTGATTCAGATGGCATGGGGTATCGAAGCCAATCAGATCTCCGGCGAGCCCTCGTGGCTCGACTCGGATTTCTACGACGTGGAAGCCAAACCGGAAGAGGGAATCAAGCTTTCGCGCGACGAACTCAAGCCGCGCCTGCAGAATCTTCTCGTGGAGCGCTTCCACCTCGCGGCGCACTTCGAAACCAGGATGGTGCGCGGCTACGCATTGGTTGCAGCCAAAGGCGGGCCCAAACTGCAGCCCACCAAGGGCGATCATTTTCCCGGATTCCGCATCAACACAGGGGCGGGACACCTTGAGGGCCTCAACTGGTCCATGTCCTACCTCGCCACTATGCTGCAACGCGTCAACGGCCTTCCCGTCGCCGACGAAACCGGCATTACAGGCAGCTACGATATCAAACTCGAATTCGCGCCGGAGCTCGATCAGGATTCCACTCTGCCATCGCTCTTCACCGCGCTGCGCGAAACACTCGGCCTCGAGCTGAAGGCGCAGAAGATTCCCCAGCAGGTTCTTGTCATCGACCACATCGACCGCGTTCCCGTGGCGAACTAGATTTCTGGCCGGGCGAAAGGGTGAGAGAGCGCGAACAAATTATTATCTTGGCCCCTCGCCAACTCATTGAATCCGCGGCCAATCTGCCGCCTTCGGGCTCGCCTCCTCTCTCTCATCCCGTCAAACCATAGAGTACTTTACCTCTTCCGGGCATCTAATCAGGTAAGTCGAGAGGCGCACAGCACGCAAAACAAGCGCGCCCCCTCAAAAAGGAGGAAGAGTTATGCTTATGCAGAAACTTCAAGCCGCTGCCTTGTTCGCGGCCGGATCGTTGCTCACGGCCACGTTTGCCCTGGCTGCAGAACAGAAACAAGAAGTGCCAGGAAGCACAGTCATCACCATCCTCCCCGAGAATGAAATGCCCGGTGGCATTCCCCAGGAAGCCGTGCACCTGAAGCTTAATGGCAAGGAATCGACGATCACCGGCTTCACGCCGCTGCGCGACCCGCAAAGCAAAGTGGAAATGGTGGTGCTCATCGACGACGGCGCGCGCACCAGCCTGGGACTGCAGATGAGCGACATTGCCAAGTTCATCGAGAGCCTGCGCCCCGATACCAAAATCGCCGTTGCCTACATGATGAATGGCCGCGCGGCCTTCAGTGGGCCGCTCACCACTGATCACGACACGGTCGTCCGTGGTTTGCATCTGCCTGCGGGTGGCGGCGAAGCTGGAATCAGCGCCAGCCCCTACTTCTGCCTCTCGGATCTCGCGAAGAACTGGCCCTCCGGCGACGCTCGCGCGCGCCGCGAAGTAGTCATGATCACGGACGGCGTGGATTACTACGAGATGCGCTACGATCCCGAGGATCCCTACGTCCGGACCGCCATGGACGATGCCGTGCGCGCGCGCGTGATTGTCTATGCCATCTACTGGCGCAGCGCCGATCGATTCGACCGCACGAATTACGCAGCCAACGACGGCCAGAACCTTCTCGCGCAAGTAACCGAAACAACCGGTGGCGTCAGCTACTGGGAGGGTACAGGCAACCCGGTGAGCTTCGATTCCTACTTCGCCGACATCGACCGGCGTCTTAATAACCAATACGAATTGGACTTCATGACGGCAATTGGCGACAAGCCGGAAATGCAGACCATCAAGCTCACGGTGAGCGCTCACGCCAAAGTCAATGCGCCGCAAGAGGTCTACGTGCACCCCGGCGCGGAGTAATCCTCTCCGCGTCGCGCGCGTTCAATACGCCAGCGCCACCGCGTCGCAGCGCATCTCGCTGCCCGCCGCGTACACGCGACGCCCGCCCTGCATGCGGACTTCAATGCCCTCGTAGCGACCGAAGCCGCCCTCGCTTAGCCCCATCGGCCAGCCCAGATCGACGAGCGCCTTTCTTGTCGCCACCGGAACCCCAGCTTCCAGACGCAGCAATCCGATCGGCCCCAGGCCCGCGCGGTCTTCGCCCATCGTCTGCGACGAGCCCTCGTGGTGCCAACGCGGGCTGTCAGCCGCAGCCTGCACATCCAGCCCATAATCCACGCGGTTCAGGATGATCTGCGTCTGGCCCTGCGGCTGCATGTCGCCGCCCATCACGCCGAACGACATCCACGGCTTGCCTTCCTTCGCGGCAAACCCGGGAATGATGGTCTGGAACGGCCGCTTGCCCGGCGCGTAAATATTGGAATGACCATCCTGCAACGAAAACAGTTGCCCGCGGTCCTGGAACATGAAGCCCAGTCCATCGGTCACCAATCCTGACCCCATGCCGCGAAAATTCGATTGAATAATCGAAACCATCATGCCGTCCCGGTCGGCCGTGGTGAAGTACGTGGTGTCGCCATGGCTCGGCGCCTCGCCCGGATGCACCGGCGTAAGAATCTTATCCATCCGAATGAGCTTTGCGCGCTCCTGCGCGTACTCCTTGGAATTCAGCCACGCAATGGGAATTTTCGCAAAGTGCGGATCGGCGTAATACCGCGCGCGATCCTCGTAAGCGAGTCGCTTGGCTTCGATCTGCACCTGCAGCGCTTGCGGCGATTGAAATCCGTAGCCGCGCATGTCGAAGTTCTCAATCATGTTCAGCATCTGCAGGGTCGCCAGCCCTTGTGTGTTGGCCGGCATGGCGTACACTTCGACCCCGCGATACGTTGTCACCAGCGGTTCGACCCACTCCGCGTGGTGTTCGTGCAGGTCTTCTGCAGAAAGCCACCCTCCGATGCGCTTGAAATAGGCGTCGATGGTTTTGGCGATGGGTCCGTTGTAGAAAACGTCGCGCCCACCCGCGGCAATCATGCGATAGGTGTGCGCCAAATCCGGATTGCGCCGCACGTCGTACTCATTCGGCGCCACGCCGCCCGGCATGTAGGTCTTCACCGCATTGGCCGTCTCCTCCACGCCCGAGCCTGGCTTGAGAAACGCCGCCATGTTGCGCTTGATGTAATAGCCGATAATCTGCGGCGTGGGATCGCCGGATTCGCAGGCAGCGATCGCGGGCTCGAACAGTTCCGCCCACTTGAGCTTGCCGTAACGCTGGTGCAGCGCCTACCAGCCGTCGAGCGCGCCCGGCGTTGAAACCGAGAGCGCGCCGAGTGCGGGAATCGACCCATTCTTGGCGCGCGCCCGCACCGTCTCCAGCGTGAGCGCTTTGGGAGAGCGGCCGGAACTGGCCATGCCCATCAGCTTGCCGGCCTTGGGATCCCAGACGAATGCAAAACAGTCGCCGCCCAAGCCGGAGCTCACCGGCTCCACAAATCCCAGCACGGCATTCGCCGCAACCGCCGCGTCCACCGCGGAGCCCCCGCGCTTCAACATCGCAATGGCGGTCTGCGTGGCCAGCGGATGCGCCGTGCCCGCCGCGCCCGAAAGCCCTAGCGCCGGCGAGCGCGTGGCAAAGCTCGCGCCCGAAGGCCGGTCGCCCGCGTGCACGTCCGGCCGGATGAAGCGCTCCGCATCTGCGGGCTGAAATTTTGGGAGCTCGCCAGTTGTGGTCGTAGTTGAACCGCTTTGGCCCTGCCCTGCGGCTTCGCTTCGCATGCTGACGGCTGACGCTGCGGCAGCTAGAGGAAGTGTCTGGATAAATGTACGGCGGCGCATGGCAAAATCCTTTTACCTAATGTATACGGACGTTGGCAACCTCGCTCATGCAAGATCTCGGCCCAGGTTCATTGCCCGTAAGGGCCTGGCAGGGATCTCCCGAAACCCAACCGGCGCTCATGACGCGTACTGCGCCGAGAATCGAATCCCTGCACCCAATTGCCCTCTTGCGAATCTATTTATTTGTACGCACAATCATTTAACCGCCGGAAATTCGTGCGCCGCGTCTCTCCGGCAGCAACCTGGCGCGGTTTTTCCCCGGCCCATCGACATCCAGAACGCAGCAAAGCCTCAGGAGACCACTGTTGTCCGCGATCGACACCACACTGCCCGCACCGCCGTCCGGTCCCTCCGGCGGGGGCGCGCGCAAACCGGCTGGCGCGGATTCCCGGCAGGCAACGGTGGGCAATCCCGGCCTTTCGCCCGCACTTTCGCCCGGCCTTTCGCTTCAGGCACATTGGAAGCCCAGGGTCAATCCCTGGCTCATCGCCATGACAGTGGCGCTGGCGGCCTTCATGGAGGTGCTCGACACCTCCATCGCCAACGTGGCCCTGCCCCACATTGGGGGCGCGCTCGGCGCCAGCACGGATGAAGCCACGTGGGTTCTCACCAGCTATCTGGTCTCCAACGCCATCGTGCTTCCTCTCGGCGGCTGGGCCAGCTCGCTCATGGGCCGCCGCAACTTCTTCGTCTTTTGCATCACCGGCTTCACCATCGCGAGCTTTCTTTGCGGCGCGGCGCCGTCGCTTCCCATCCTGCTGCTTTGCCGCGTACTGCAGGGCGCTTGCGGCGGCGGCATGCAGCCCATGGCGCAGGCCATCATGGCCGACTCCTTCGAGCCGCACAAGCGCGGACAGGCCTTCGCGCTTTACGGCTTGGTCGCCGTGCTCGCTCCTTCCATCGGTCCCACGGCCGGCGGCTGGATCACCGACAACTTCTCCTGGCGCTGGATCTTCTTCATCAATATCCCTGTCGGCATCGTGGCTTTCATTCTTGTCACGCGCCTCATCGAAGATCCGCCGTGGATCAAGGCCGATCCGTCGCGCCTGCGCCACATGGACTACATGGGCCTGTCCTTCCTCGCACTCGCGATGGGCGGCCTGCAGATCATGCTCGACAAGGGCGAAGAGAACGACTGGTTCTCCTCGCCGTTCATCTGCGTCTTCGCGGTTCTCTTTGTCATCGGCATCATCGGTCTCTTTGCCTGGGAGTGGCGCCAGAAAGATCCGCTCATCAACTTGCGGTTATTCCGGTTTAGAAATTTCG
Organism: Occallatibacter sp.; assembly: GCA_050015795.1. Lineage (GTDB taxonomy): Bacteria > Acidobacteriota > Terriglobia > Terriglobales > Acidobacteriaceae > Telmatobacter. The sequence goes on from JBEKAS010000062.1 coordinate 14,005, forward strand.
CCATCTGCTGCTTTCTTATGATGCTGGTGGGCGGCGTGCTCAACGCCAACACCGTGCTGCAGCCGCAATTCACGCAGCAACTGCTGGGCTACACGGCAACCACCGCCGGCCTGGCCCTCACCGCCGGCGGCGTCACGCTGGTCTTCATGATGCCGTTCGCCGGCTTTGCCACGGGAAAAATCTCCGCGCGCTACCTGGCCGCCTTCGGTTTCACCATGCTCGTTATCACTTTCAGATACGCGGCCGACGTCACCAATTTGCAGATGAGCTTTGCTGAGGCGTCGTGGCTGCGCGTGGTGCAGATGTTCCCGCTGCCGTTCTGTTTCATCTCCATCACCACCGCGGCCTACGTGGGCATGCCCAGGGAGCAGAGCAACCAGGTCGCCGGTCTCATCAACTTCGTGCGTAACATCGGCGGCTCCATTCTCATCGCCATTACCAATGCCCAGGTCACCAGCCGGTCCATGTGGCACGAACAGCACCTGCAGCAATCGATGACGCCGGGAACCATCGCCTTCGATCAGCACCGCCAGGCGCTTGCGCGTACGCTCGGCCATTCCTTCGGCGCGGCAAACGAGAGCCAGATGGCGCTGGCGCAGATCTACCACCAGTTGAACCAGCAGGCGCAGACGCAGGGCTACCAGGATGTCTACATGGAACTCTCCTGGGCCTCGATTATCCTCATCGCGTTGGCCTTCATGCTCAGCAAGAATCGTCCCGGCAGCGGTCCCGGCGCCAGCGCCGTCCACTAAGAACCTTGAGCGCCGCGGCCACACCGTCGTTCCCCATTTGCATTCGCTCCGTGCGCCGCAAGCCTTCGTTGCCAGCCGGGTTCGGCTATGTGCTGGTTCCCATAGCTGTTTCCGCTAAATCGGCCTATAATTCGACCCGGGAATTCACTCAGCACAAAGATGCCCGTTACAGCTGGCATCTGCTGAGGAGGGTGTGATGTTGAAGTCGTCTTTGCTCTTTTTTTTGGGCGGCCTGTTGGTTATCGTGTGCCTGCCGATCGAAGGCCGCAACCCGCTGGCCGCCACCCCGGCGCCCGCGCTGGCTCCCGCGCAAAGTGCTGCGTCCGTGCCCACCCCGTCTGGCAGAAATCCCGTCAGGCCAACGGCAGAATCCCAGGCCCACGCCAAAATGCTCTTTGCCCGGGACTGCGCCCTTTGCCATGGCGACACGGGCAACGGCAAGAGCGACATGGGCTACACGCTCGACGACTGGACCAACCCCAATACGCTTGCCAACAAGCTCGACAGCGATCTGTTCGCTACCATTCGCAACGGCAAAGGCGACAAGATGCCGCCCGAGGACGCCGGCCGCGCCAACGACACCGAGGTCTGGAACCTGATCATTTACATTCGTTCGCTTTCCAAGAACCAGCCGCCGGCTCCTGCTCCGGTCCCGGCTCCAGCCCCGGCCCCGGCTCCGGCTCCAGCTCCAGCGGCAGCCCCGGCTCCAGCTCCGGATGCGGCCCCGGCTCCTGCGCCCGCGCCTCCTACAAACTAGCCTTCGTCGCATCCTCCATCCGCCTTTGTAGCGCCGGTCTCCTGACCGGCTGTCGTGCGGGCCTCCCGGCCCGCACTCCGCGCCAGCTGTCGCATCCTCTATGATGTTGGAGCGATGGCGGCGAATACGGAATTCAACGGCAAATGGGCGCTGGTCACCGGCGCCAGCGCGGGAATCGGCGTGGCTCTGGCGCGCGAGCTCGCCCGGCGGGGCGCAAAACTCGTCCTCACCGCGCGGCGCGCGGAGCGCCTCAAATCTCTGGCCGCCGAGTTTGCCGCACAGGGAATTGAAACCCGCATTGTGGTCGCGGATCTGAACGATCCGGCCGCGCCACAAAGCATCTACGACGCCACCGAGGGCGCCGGGCTCACCGTTGACATCCTCATCAACAACGCGGGCCTGGGCCAGTACGGCGCATTCCACTCGAGCCAGCCCGAACAGGAATTCAGCATGGTCCGCGTCAACTGCGAGGCCGTGGTGCGCCTATCGCGGCTCTTCGTTCCGCGCATGGTCGAGCGCCGTCGCGGCTGGGTGCTTGTCGTCGCCTCCACGGCCAGCTTTCAGCCGCTGCCCTACCTCGCTACGTACGCCGCCACCAAGGTCTTCGACCGCTTCTTCGCGCTGGGACTGGCCGAAGAGGTGGCGCAATACGGCATCAACGTCACCGCGCTCTGCCCCGGCACCACCGAGAGCGAGTTTTTCGAAGTGGCGCGCGCCGGCGTCTTCCGTACCCGCAAGCTGCAGTCCGCCCAAGAAGTGGCGCGCCTCGGCCTCGCCGCTCTGGTGCGCGGCCAGCGCACCATCATCCCCAAGTGGAGCGGATGGTTCACGGCATTTCTGGTCCGCTTCGTTCCCGTCGGCCTCATCACCCGCGTCGTCGAAAAAGGCGCGCGCCCCAAACCGGTGACGACGCGCAGTTAGGTCCCTGAAAGTTTCCTTTTGTACCATTCATTGGTGCCCCGCAGGCGATCTCAGCGACAGTAAGGGGGTAGTTGCCACTCCGGCTCCTCGCGAATCACGCCTTCGTCCATGCAGTCGCTAGTCTCCTGGGCCTGTTGTTCCGCGTATAGTGTGCTCGACATGCCTGCGCCGCCGCCAGACCCGGCCGGAGGCAGCGGTGGTGTCTCGGGCTTGAGAAGGTTCTTGAGCGTAGGCGTGGACGGCTTGTAACTGGAGAGTACGGCTTCTGCCGTGGCGCGCTCCTGAGCGGCAAGAGAGGCCGGAATAATAGCATCCAGCCAGAAGAGCTTGTAAATGCCGTTGGTGTCCTTCGGCATTGCACAGAGTCGCATCTCCCAATTTGCGGCGCCTTTCGCGCCCGTCTGAGCCCCGAGGAAGATGCCGCACTGAGCGATGTTGCCGAGTGGAATGGGTGTGGCTGAAATCAAGCTGACGTGCGCAGTCGAATCACCGGAGGCGGCGACCCCCATCTGCCAGACTGCCTCGGCCTTTTGCGTAATTGTGGACTGGTAGGGCAGCGTCATTGTCGTTTGACTAGGCTGTGTACCGTCGTGGACGATTAACGTGTTTCCGAGTGAGATCATCTCGCCGTTCGGGCCGGACATCTGGATAATGCCATAGACGGCCTTGGTCACCTTCCACCCGGCTGGGACGCCGACGGTCGCGCTCGTATCGGACGCTGAGTAGGTTTGCAAAGGAATGGCCGGAGCGGGTGAAGCTGGCGGAGCAGTTGTTGATTGTTGCGCGGTGGCCAGCGACGCGCCGGCGAGCAAGCCTGCCGCGAGTGCGGCGAATCTCAGGAATTCGGAACCATGTCTCACATGCATAGGGAATGTCATCCTTTAGCCTGGGGAAGATTTTACTCAGGCTACCAACTGTATCACGCCGGAGACTCTGCGAGCTGGTCAAGATTGACCGCAGACCGCTGACAACAGCGCCGCGGTGCGCTATGCCGCCATACCGGGTCCCGCCGAAGCCGGCGTGACCGCCTGGCTCCGCCCGGCTTGTTGCTTAAGATGGGAGGAAACTTCAAAGTTCCTCGGTTACGGGAGAATGACCGCCCCATCCTAAACGCGCACTTTGCGTTTAGGGTGGGGTAACGAACTCCGCCAGTTCCGCTAACCCCGCTAACTCCGCGGTCTCTCCGCCTCACTCCCCGTGCGCCCCCGAGGTTAGCTTGAACGAGTCGAAGAAGTGATTCACGTCTTCGTCGCGCCGCGCGCTCGGTGCAGGGAAGGCCGCGATCATCATGTAGAGCTTGGTTCCCTTGAGGATCAGCCGCGCATTAAACAGGCCGCCGCTCTGGTTG
>JBEKAS010000063.1:0-17498 GCA_050015795.1 Occallatibacter sp.
TTACTACACCGTTCGCGCGCCCTTCGACGGCGTAGTGGGCGACATCCCGGTGCATGTGGGAGATTACGTTTCCACCTAAACCATGCTGACCACCGTGGACGAGAGCAACGCGCTTGAGGCGTACATCTACATTCCCACGGAGCGCGCCGCCGAGGTGCACATGGGACTTGGCATCGACCTGACGGACAACAACGGCAAGCTGCTGGAGAAGACGCAGGTCGATTTCATCTCGCCCGAAGTGGACAGCACGCTGCAAGGGATTCTGGTGAAAGCCGCGGTGCGGCCGGAGCCCGAGATGCTGCGCAATGCCCAGATCGTCAAGGCCAGAGTCATCTGGAGCACGAAAACCATGGCGGTGGTTCCCGTGCTGGCGGTGATCCGGCAGGGCGAGCAGAGCTTTGTTTTCGTGATGCAAAAGCAAAACGGGATGGCCGTGGCGCACCGCACCCCGGTGGTGCTGGGCGATACCGTGGACAACAACTATTCGATTGTCTCCGGGCTGAGCGCGGGCGACCGTGTGATTGTGACAGGCATACAGTTTCTGGTGGATGGCATGCCGGTGATTCCGCTGGGCGGATGAAAAAGCAGCTATCAGCTCTTAGCTCGTGTGTGCTATTGCGAATCGCCTCGATAGAACAAACAGGAAGACCGAGTGCTAAGAGCTGAAGGCTGCCAGCTAGAGAAAGAGGGCTTACTTTGTTCGTTGATTTCTTCATTCACCGCCCGGTATTTGCCACGGTCTGCGCCCTGATGATCATTCTCGCCGGGGCCATCTGCATTCCCAATCTCTCTGTTGCCATGTATCCAACGCTGGCGCCGCCGGTGGTGGCGGTGACGGCTAATTACGTGGGCGCCAATGCTGAAACCGTGGAGAAAGCCGTCACCATTCCGTTGGAAGAGGCCATCAATGGCGTAGAGGGCATGCGCTACATCAGCTCCTCCAGCACCAACAGCGGTACCTGCGAAATCGAGATTACCTTTCAGACCGGCTACAACCTCGACATCGCGGCTGTAGACGTGCAGAACCGCGTGGCCAGCGTGGAAGGCCGCCTGCCCGGCGAAGTCGTCTCCACCGGCATCAACATCCTGAAGGCCAACTACAACTTCGTTTTCGGCGCGGGATTTTTCACACGCGACAACCGCTACTCAAGCGAGTACATCTCCAACTACCTGGATGTTTACGTGAAAGACGCGCTCAAGCGCGTGCCCGGCGTGGGCGATGTGCTGATCTTCGGCGAGCGCAAGTACGCCATGCGCGTATGGCTCGATCCCGTGCGCCTGGCGGCCCGCAATCTGACCGCGACCGACGTGGTGAATGCGCTCGTAGAGCAGAACGTCGAAGTCCCCGCCGGCCAGCTCGGGCAGCCGCCGGCCGATACGAAGCAGGCATTTCAGATTCCCGTGCGCGTGGTAGGCCGCCTCTCCAGCCCCGAGGAGTTCGACAACATCATCGTCAAGAACTCGGCGAATGGCCTGGTTCAACTGAAGGACGTGGGCCACGCGGAGGTGGGCGCCGAAGACTACAGCACCGTGCTCGAATTCGCGGGACATCAGGCGATGGGCCTTGGTGTGGAACAGCTATCGAATGCCAATGCGCTCGACGTGGACCGCAGGGCCAAGGTCGCGCTGGAACAACTCTCGAAGAACTTTCCGCCCGGCCTGGAGTACGCCATCGCCTTCGACTCCACTACGGCGGTGGGCGAATCCATTCGCGAAGTGCTGGTCACGCTGGTTGAGGCCATCGTTATCGTCATCACGGTCATCTTTCTTTTCCTGCTCGATTGGCGCGCCACCATCATTCCCGCCGTCACCATTCCGGTATCGCTCGTGGGCACCTTTGCGTTTGTCAGGATCTTCGACTTCTCCATCAACTCTCTCACGCTCTTTGGCATCACCCTGGCCACTGGACTGGTAGTGGACGACGCGATTGTTGTGATCGAGAATGTGCAGCGCCACATTCACATGGAACACTCGAATGCCCGTGAGGCCACTTCGCGCGCCATGGGCGAGGTCACGAGCGCGGTCATTGCCACTTCGCTGGTGCTGATTGCAGTGTTTGTGCCGGTCAGCTTCTTTCCCGGCACCACGGGTATTCTCTACCGGCAGTTTTCGTTGACGATTGCGTTTTCCATCGCCATTTCGGCGTTCAATGCACTCACGCTCTCGCCGGCGCTTTCTGCGCTGCTGCTGCGCGGCGAAGAGGCCCGTCCGCGTCAACTCGATTTTCTTCACATCGGATTTGTCTCGCGCGCCTTTGCCGCCTTTATTCACGGTGCCGACAACTTTGTCGGCTGGCTGGGGAGCACCTACGCGCGCATCATTCATGTGGCGTTGCAACTGCGCTACGTGCTGCTGGTGGTGTTCTTCGCGGGACTGGGCGCCACAGTCTGGGTCTACCGTGTGGTTCCAACGGGTTTTATTCCGCAGGAGGATCAAGGCTATTTCATGGTGGTCGTGCAGGCGCCGCCGGGCTCCTCCATGGCTTACACTACCTCGCTCTCTGAACGGGCGGAGGCGATCCTTGGGCAGAATCCCGATATAGGCGGTCGCATGTTCACGATCGTCGGTTTCAGCTTCGCCGGCTCGGCATCCAATGCCGGCATGATGTTTGTCAATACGAGTCCCACTCCCGGACAGCACGGAAAGGCGCAATCGACGGCGGAAATTCTCAAGGATGTCGCGCCGAAACTGCAGATGCTGATGTTTGCGCCCAACGGTGGACTTGTTGAGGCTTTTGAACCCCCGGCCGTCTCAGGCGTGGGCAGCTACGGTGGATTTCAATTCATGCTGCAGGACCAGGGCGGAAACACCCTCAGCGATCTGGACCGCGTGGCGCACCAGATTGTGAACGCCGGTCCGACGCACAAGGAACTGACGAACCTGTTCACAACCTTTTCCGCCAACGATCCGCAGGAGCTGGTCACCATCGATCGCGAGAAAGCCAAGACGATGGGCGTTTCCCTCACGCAGATTTCGACAACGCTCAACGTCTTCATGGGCTCGGAGTACATCAACGACTTCGACTACAACAGCCGCACCTATCGCGTGTTCGTGCAGGCTGACCAGCCGTTCCGCATGAATGCCGGCGACCTGCACAGTTATTACGTGCGCTCCGATTCCGGCCAGATGATTCCGCTCGACAATCTTGTGACGGTAACAGAGAGCGCGGGGCCGCCGGTGATTTCGCGTTACAATCTCTTCCGCTCGGTTGAGATCGACGGCTCGCCGGCCCCCGGCTACAGTTCCGGCCAGGCACTCGCGGGCATGGACAAGCTGGCAACCGACAACATGATGCAGGGCATGACGTATCAATGGACAGGCTTGACGCTCGACGAGCTTGAGTCGGGCGGCAAGGCGCTGCTGATTTTCGGCCTCGGCATTCTTGTGGTTTATCTCACGTTATCCGCGCAATACGAGAGCTTTGCGCTGCCGTTCATCATTTTGCTGGCAGTGCCCATGGCGGTGCTCGGCGCATTGGGCCTGGTTTCGCTGCGTGGATTTGCGAACGACGTTTATTGCCAGATCGGCCTGGTGATGCTGATCGGGCTTTCGGCGAAAAACTCGATTCTGATTGTCGAATTTGCCGAGCAACTGCGGCGCAAGGGCCGCTCCATTGCCGAAGCTGCAATTGAGGCCGGCGAACTGCGCTTGCGGCCCATCTTGATGACCTCGTTCGCCTTCATTATGGGCGTACTGCCGCTGGTTTTTGCCACGGGAGCGGGATCGCTGGGCCGCCGCTCGGTGGGAACGACGATTGTCGGCGGCATGTTGCTTTCCACGGTGCTGAATCTGGTGTTTATCCCGGTGCTGTACGTGATCCTGAGCCGCTTGCTGAAGCGCGGCGACGCGCCGCATGCGGAGGAGCTGTAGCTCTCGGCACGACTGAAGTCGTGCCCTTTCGCGAAATCTCCAAACTGAACCACGACCAAAGGGCAAGAAGCGGACTCAGTGCGGCTTGACAACTTGCGGCGTGCCGACCTGCGTCGCGGTTGCTGTGTAGAGGCGGCAATTGTCTGTGACCTCTTTGAAGTGGATGTAGGGATGGAGAAAGAGCGCTTCACGCATGTCGCCTGAGCCCTCGGCGAAATCGGTGAGCCAAACGCCGTCGGTTTCTGGATGGTTGTGGATGTGCAGCCAGAGACCCTTGTGCAGATTCGCAACCAGGCCCCAGCCAATCTTGAGATCGGCGACGGATTTTACGTTGATATCGACGGGTTCGCCGGTTTGCTCGTCGATGGAGATTTTGCCTTGCATCACCTGCGCCAGGCGCTGGTTGATGTTCCTGGCCTCGAAGCGCGGATTGGGCAGAATGTCGTAAAAGAGAACGCTGCGGCCATGGCCGCAGCATTCACTATTGAGGCGCTCGCGACGCCCGTTGGCCAGCATCATGGCCTCCATAAAATCTCCCAGCTCCTGGTTCTGTTTGTCCTCTTCCTTCTTCGCCGTCGCCTGGTTCGAGTATTTGAGCGTTTCTTTCATCACGCGCTCGTCTTCCTTCCTGGTTTCATCCGGCGTGAGGTCCTTCCCGTTTTTCTGGAGCGTGCGCTCGATGGCGATGCCGTTGACAAAAAACTGGTCCTTCACTTCGGTGGTGTTCTTTTTGGTGTTGCCACGGCTGTCGGTTTCGATGGCAGTGGTTGTGACGCGGCACTCGTAGCGCTCGCGCTCGGAAGCGAGTTTGCGCTCGTTGGCGAGCGCGCGTTGCAGGATTTCGTTGGCGTTGGGCAGGGGGGCGAGGGGAGCGGTGGTTTGCGTGACGCCGGGGCGAGGAACGCAAAGGAGCGAGACGGCGAGAACTGGGTATGTGATAGGGCAACGCATAGAGGGACGATTCAATTGCTTGTGCGCGTGACAAAGGCTCAATCGTTGCACGGTTTGGACGTGTTTTACGCTCCGACGGGAAGCGCAGGCATCGCGCCTTGCTCTTTGGCTTCTGTTACCACCGCGTCAAGATGCTCGAGCACTTCCGGCACGGTCATGGTGTAGACTTCGCGGAGCGAGTCGTAGCCCTCCTCGATGAGCTGCTTGAGATAGCGTCCGGCGATCTGCGCGGCGAGTTGATCGGTAATCACCTTGCCGGTGCGCTTTTTCTGCTCCACCCAGGCGGTACACGGCAGGGCGATCCACATGGGGCGGCCGTTCACGTCGAAGCGAATGTCGACCGCGTCGGCGTGGCGCGTGGCGATGGCCACGATCGTCCCTTTCCAGCGGCAGTGCAGATCCTCGCCGCTCCAGCGGTCGGTGACGTGAAAATCCTCGTACATGCCTTTAGCCTATCGTTCCGGGCGCGGCGCGGCAAGCTGGCCGCCTGAATGGAGCGAATCAATTTCGATCATGATGGCGTTGTCCTGAAAGGGTTTAGAAGTACTTCTGTTAAGGGTCAACGTTCCGTGCTAGCATGATTTCCGCCGTACGTCTGGCCCCGGGGTTGATCTCAGTCAGAACGATTCAGGCTTCCAGGTTCGCCAAAATCTACAAAGGAGGCGGACATGACTACGATTTCCGCACCCATTGCAACGGCCGGTCTCTCGGCTCTGTTGCTCGCCGCAGCCCTTACAGCACAATCCACCGACGCAGCCCGGCCGTCCGGAACCGCGCCAGCCGGAACCACACCGTCTAGCGAGGTTTCGAATGTGCGCATCGTTCGTCTGAGTGAACACAAAGGCACCGTCCTGCTGGATCGCAACACCGGAAACGGTTTTGAGCCTGCCGTAGTGAACATGCCCATCGTGGAAAAGAGCCGGCTGATGACAGGCGATGGGGTGGCAGAGGTGGAGTTCGAAGATAACAGCAGCCTGCGGCTCGGTCCCAATTCGATGGTGGAGTTTCCGCAGCTTGAGCGTCTTGCGGCAGGCACAACGGCCTCTTCAGCGCGTCTGGTGAGAGGGATGGTCTATGTGAGCCTGTTGAAGACTCGAGGCAATGAGTTCAACCTTCTATTCGGACACGAGAAGCTCGAATTGCCGCCCGCCAGCCACGTTCGGCTGCAGGTGGACGGGGCGGAGGCCAGGCTCGCGGTGCTCGACGGCACGTTGCGCATCGACGGAGCATCGGGCCCGATGGACGTTTCAAAGAACAAGACGGTGACGTTCAACCTGCAGGGGCAAACTCAAGCGACCGTAGTCAAGAACGTCGAGTCCTATGTAGAACTCGACTCGTGGGACAAGAAAGATGCCGAATACCATGCCGGGACCCCGCCCGTGAGCGCATTGAACAGCTCACCCTATGCGTATGGCCTGGACGATATGGCTTACTACGGAGGCTTCATGAACGCCGGTAGCTGCGGCTCCATGTGGCGTCCTTACTTCGCAAGCGCGGCCTGGGATCCGTATTCGAACGGCGCCTGGGCGTGGTATCAGGGCGCAGGCTATTCCTGGGTGTCTCCGTATCCCTGGGGATGGACTCCTTATCACTATGGGAGCTGGGCCTATTGTCCCGGCGTTGGCTATGGATGGCTGCCCGGGGGCGCATGGAACGGGCTGAACAATATCGCAACCGGACCCGTGAACGGGCCAATACATTTTCCGGTTCGACCGGCGAGGCCGCCTATCGCAGGCGAACGCACGCTGACGGTGGTTAACCTGAAGCCTCTGGTCCGTTCTGAAGCAGCTTCGGATGACTCTTTTGTGGCTCGCAGGGATTCGGCAGGTTTGGGCATTCCGCGGGAAGGCCTAGGCAACCTGAATAAGCTATCGCAACACGCCCTGGACAGGGGTGCGGCGACCACATTCAATTACACGAGTGGTCCGTTTGCTGAACACGCCGATGGACGACCCGAGGGTGCATACCGCGCTGGAAACTCGAACCGCCAGGAATCTTCGCGATCCTATCAGTCTTCGCGATCCTCCGAATCCGCGCAGCATTCTACAGCCAGCGAGCCTTCGCGTATGGGCTCAGGGAGCAGTGCGGGCGGGAGTTCAAGTAGCTCCAGCGCGGCGCCTTCGTCAGCGCCTGCATCGGGTCGTGGCCATTAGGAATTGGCCCATTGGAAATAGGACAGATCGGGATCGTTGAGAACGACCAGCCAACGACAGATAGTCGTTTTGTCTCGCATGGGTAGGTTCCCCGGTCGCGCCCTTTCAGGAGAATCTCAAACCGCCCCACTACCGCCTGGTTCGCCCCTGCACAAACCGCGCTCTGATAAACTAATCGGGTTCGAGTGGCGTCATTCTTATCCGTTTCGACCCCGCCCGTAAGACCATCAGCGAAGGACAAAACAGACCGTGGATACACGAACCCGTCACGCCCTGAAAAAAGACAAGTTTGCCCAGGCCGCTGCCTCGAGCGCCAGTTGGATCGGCGAGCACCAATCCAGTGTGGTGCGCTGGTTGATCACGGCAGGAGTGATTCTTGCTCTGGGCGTTGGCGCGTTGATTTATTGGTACTTGCGCTCGTCGGCTGCCGACACCGCTCTGGGCGCGGCGCTCGATGTCTACACTGCGCCGCTGGCGCTTCCGGGAGCTCCGCCGGAGCCGGGCGTGTACGCGACCTCGGCCGACCGCGCCAAAGAGGCCAATCGCGAGTTTGTGGCCGTGGCCCAAGATTACGGCTGGCTGCCCGAGGGCTCCAAAGCTCACTACTTTGCCGGCGTGACCTATGTGGAACTGGGCCAGAATGGATCGGCCGAGACGCAGTTGACGGCCGCTTCGCACTCCTGGGACCGCAATCTTTCGAATCTCGCGAAGCTGGCGCTTGCCGGCCTTTACCACCAGACCTCCCGCGACAACCAAGCCATCGATCTCTATAACCAGATCGCCGCCAAGCCTTCGGTTACGGTTTCAGCCGGCGTGGCCGAGCTCGATCTTGCCGATCTCTATGCCGCGGAAGGCAAGCAGGACCAAGCGCGCGCGCTTTGGGCCAAGGTCCGCGATGCGGATAAGGACGGCGCAGCAGGACAGATCGCGGCGCAAAAGCTGGCTGGAAAGTAAGACCGCGATCCACGCGAAGGCCCGGCCGTTAGGCGGATTTGGACGTGACTCTGCGGCATAGGGCAGAACGAGCCTGAGCACTTTCTTTGCTGCCTGCGTCTGTTGTGTGATGAGCACCAGCCAGGCCATAACCGCAGGTTGGATGGAGATTCCCACGAGCGCGGTGAATGAGGAAGCGCGCCGGCGCGCGGAAGACGCTGCGATCTCGGCGCTGGTCGACCAATACGCCGGAGCCCTCTATCGCGTCGCCTATTCCGTCCTGCGCAATCCCTCCGATGCTGAAGATGCCGTGCAAGAGGCCTTCCTGCGCGTGCTGCGGCATCGGGACACGCTTACCGAAGTGCGCAACCACCGCGTCTGGCTCATCCGCATCGTCTGGAACATTGTGCTTGACCGCAAGCGCCGGGCCAAGACGCGCCCGGAGACGGATGATGTTTCTGAGCTGGCGCGTGTGCTGCCTTCTACGTGGCTTTCCGCCGAGGAGTTGGCAGCCGCGGCCGAGCACCATGCCCGCGTGCTGGCGTGCGTGGAGCAACTGCCCGCCAAGGAGCGCGAAGTGCTACTGCTTTCGGCCTTCGAGGAGCTCTCGAGCGTGGAGATCGCCGCGGTTCTGGGCATTACCGAATCGAGCGTGCGCTCGCGGCTGTTCAGGGCGCGGAACCTGATGGCTGAGCTGATCGATCATGAGAGGCATTAGCACGAGAAGCATTAGTACGAGAGGCGTTGGCACGAGAGGAGTCTGCGATGAATTCGAACCCTCACAATGCGATGAACTCCGGTTCCGGCCCTAATTCCGGACCTAATTCCGGAGAAGAGACGCTGCGGCTGATCGCCGGCCTCCCCGCGCCTGCCGGACTGGAAGAGCGTGTGCACAAGGCGCTCCGCGCAGCTCCACGCAGAGGGCGCGTTCTGGCGTGGCCGTCGAGGTTCCGTGCGAAGACCGTGCTGGAGACCAACTGGATGCGAGCCGCTGCGGCAGCGGCGATTGTGTTCGTGGTGGTCGGTGGAGGTTGGGGCGTTTACAGCCGCGTGCAGCCAGGACAAGCCGGCAAAGTCGTCGTGATGCCGCAACGCATGCCGAGTTCGGGCGGGTTCTCGGGAGCAGGCGCGATCCGCACGCCGCAGACGATTCCGGGACCGAAGGTCAAGGGACAAGCCACCCCAGCGAGCACAGACCGCTCGTCGGGGGCCCCGGCAGGGACCAAGGGACCAAGGGACCAAGGGACCCAGACCGCGAAGAAACCGGCAACGCCGAAAAAGGCCGCGACGGGGCAACATCCGGCAAGCGCGCCGACGCTGCAGCCGGCGGTTTCGCAGTAGACGGACTACGCGTCCTTCGTCACGGCCCTGATCAGCATACCCAGAAGCGCCAGAACCACTGCGCCCCAGAAGGCTGGTCCCAACCCGCTTACGTGAAATCCGGGCACAACGCTGGAGGCAATGAGGATCATCACGCCGTTGATGACCAGCAGGAAAAGCCCCAGCGTGAGAATGCTGAGCGGGAACGTGATGATCTTGAGGAACAGACCGACTGTAGCGTTGAGCAGGCCGATGACCAACGCAGCGATCAGCGCCGGAATAAAGCCTGCCACGTGAAATCCAGGGACAAAATGGGAGATGACGATGAGCGCGATTGCGCTCAGGATCCAATGGAGAAGAAGCCTCATGCTTTCACCCTCCGGCAAATCAGCAGTACGTGTTCGAATTCCTGATGCGCGAAGCAAATGTCGCGCAGGCCGTTCGCTTTAAACTATCCTGCTCCGCGCCTCGGCGCAAGGGATCAACCAACGCATACACGTGAAGGTTGCAGACGGCGCGCGTCGTTTAGAGTGGAACCATGTTTGCGCGCCGCATCTCCGTCGAACGTATAGATGCAGCCGGCGCGCATCACGTCTGCCCCATCCGCCAGATTGACAACTTTGCCATGCGGAACTTTACCAACGATGCGGTCTTCGACGATACGTTTCCCGCGGGCGATGGAGTGCTCGAGATTGGTTATCGGGTTCCGCTCGAGCGGCTACAAGCCGCGATGGAAGACTGGTTCCGGCGCAAAGGGTATTTGCAGGCGGACGAGCGGCTGGAAGTGAAAGAACAGGGGCTACGGACTAAGGGACCAGGGCGAGTGTGAGTGCGAGTGTGGGCGTGAGTAATCAGTGCACACTGTCCACTCACACTCACCCTGTTCCACTAAGGAACCCAACATTCAGGCGGCGGCTTGCTTCGCCGGTGCAGCTGATTTCCAAAGGCGGAGCTCGGCTTCGCGGCGGGCCTTCAATCCCAGATTCACTTCTCCTCCGGCGAGATCCCAGAGGAGCAACTGCTCGGCAGCGGCGTCGTAGCAACCAGCGTTCAGGCACCGCAACAGCGTGGAACTCGCCAGCCGTCCCGCACCAAGGTTGAAACAGAAATCAACGAGCGCGTCGAACTGGCCCTGGGTCAAAGCCACCTTGACAAGACGGCCAATGGCGAGCTCAGCCGCGGAGACATCGCCGGCCAGGATGGCGGCTGCCTGCGATTCGCTGACGCCACCGGGAAAGGCCTCGGGCGGGAACGACTCGGGAGGGACAATGCGATGGCCGTAGCCGATGGTGGGAAAACCGGCCACATCGGTGTATTGCTGGCCGCGAAACCCCTCGAACCGCTTGATCAGTTCCAGTCCTTCTGCACTGAGTTGCATGGATCACCCTTCTTCGGCCGGAATCGCACGGCCGGAAACACGAAGGGCCCGCCGAGAACCCTCCCGTTTATGGGGGGCTCTCGACAGACCCTAAAACTACGCTAGCAGAAGCTCGGAATTAATCTGCAAAAGCTGGAGGACAATTTTGATGAAGGGAAACCGGCGGATTTTGCGCAGATCGAGCGGCTTCGGTCAGCTCAATGGGCTCAAGAGCGCAGGGCGCTTGACGGGCGCCGGCGCCGGTGCTCCCTGCGGCACGGGCAGTCGCAGGGGCGCGCAGCAGGCCTGGTCGAGCAGGCCCAGATCGCGCTGCATCTCCGCATCCTGCCTGAGCACAGACAGGGTCTCGCGTAGAATCCTGGCCGCACCGGCCCGCGTGGGAGCCACGATTTTGTAGTGCATCCACTTGCCCTCGCGGCGCGCGGCCACGATGCCTGCCCGCCGCAGATAGGCAAGATGGCGTGAGATTTTGGGCTGGCTCTGCCGGAGAATCTCCACAAAATAGCAGACGCACACCTCCCTGCCGTCCATCAGGTTGAGCAGCCGCAAGCGGGTGCGGTCGGCAAGTGCCGCAAACAGCAGGGCGAAATCGTAGGTCTTCGAGGAGCGCTTCACGCCTCCATCATATATGTATTGACAAATATGTCCAGCCGGAAATATATTCGCTTTAGCGTATGTGAGGAGACGCAAATGCATGGAATCCGTGGCGAACATCCAGGAACAGGTGAAGGAGAAGTATGGAAGCGCGGCACGGGAGGTGGCGAAGTCGGGCACCGTACAGTCCTGTTGCGATCCCGGCCTCCGTTGCTGCGATCCGATTACAACCAACCTTTATAGCTCGGGCGAGAAGGGCCTGATCCCGGAGAAAGCCGTGCAAGCTTCGCTGGGATGCGGCAACCCGACCGCTCTTATCGATCTCCACGCAGGCGAGACGGTGCTGGATCTCGGCTCGGGAGGCGGCATCGACGTGCTGCTTTCGGCCAGACGCGTAGGGCCGACCGGCAAGGCGTACGGACTGGACATGACCGACGACATGCTGGCCCTTGCGCGCGAAAACCAGCGGCAGGCGGGGGTGACCAATGTCGAGTTCCTTAAAGGCGAGATCGAGAACATTCCGCTCGCCGACAGCTCTGTCGATGTCATCATCTCGAACTGCGTGATCAATCTTTCCGCTGACAAGGACCGTGTGCTTCGCGAAACCTTTCGCGTTCTGAAACCGGGCGGGCGGTTTGCCGTCTCCGACGTGGTGGTGCGGGGCGCCGTGCCGGACGAGGTGCACGAGAGCATGCTGCTCTGGGTAGGCTGTATCGCTGGCGCTCTCGAAGAGAGTGAATACCTCTCGAAGTTGACGACGGCAGGCTTTGAACAGGTTTCCATCGAGCCGACGCGCGTGTACGACATTGAAGATGCCCGCCAGTTCCTGACCGAGGCTGGCGTTGATGTGAATGGGATCGCGCCCCAGGTGAATGGGAAGTTCTTCAGCGGTTTCATCCGCGCGCAGAAGCCTGAAGGGAGGGCCTGCTGTGGGCCGGCGTGCTGTAGCTGAGTTGCTTGGGACCGCTTTTCTGCTTGCGGCTATCGTTGGCTCAGGCATCATGGCAGAGCGCCTGGCGGGCGGCAATGTTGCGCTTGCGCTGCTTGCCAACACGATTGCCACGGGTGCAGCGCTGGTGGCGCTGATCCTCGCCTTCGGTCCCATTTCAGGGGCGCACCTAAACCCTGCAGTCACGCTCGGCCAGGCCCTGATGGGAGCCATGCCTTGGCGGGAGGCGCCGGCCTACCTTGTCGCGCAGATGGCGGGAGCGTTCCTGGGCGTTGCCGCCGCTCATGCGATGTTCGGCTTGCCGCTGTTTTCTGCTTCGACCCATGCCCGGTTGGGTTCGTCCCAGATCTTCAGCGAGTTTGTCGCTACCTTCGGGCTTCTCGGCGTGATCTGGAGTTGCTCAAGATATCGCGCTTCGGCCGTGCCCTTCGCGGTGGGAGCCTATATTACTGCCGCGTACTGGTTCACGGCATCCACTTCTTTCGCGAATCCTGCAGTCACTCTGGCGCGGGCGGCTTCAGATACCTTTGCCGGCATTCGCCCTGTCGATGTGCCCGGCTTTGTCGCCGCTCAGTTGGCGGGCGGGTTGGCAGCCACAGTTCTGTGCATGTGGCTGCTGAAATCTCCTCCCACGGCAAACGCACTTGAACCGGAGGACTAAATGGCCGATGTCTATAACGTACTGTTTCTTTGCACGGGGAACTCGGCGCGCTCGATCATGGCCGAAGCCATCCTCAACCACAAAGGCAGGGGCAAATTCACTGCTTTTAGCGCCGGGAGCCATCCGGCTGGAAGGGTGCGGCCAGAAGCTTTCTCGCAAATTGAGTCCGCCGGTCTCTCCACGACAGGCCTGCGCAGTAAATCGTGGGACGAGTTTTCGGGTCCGGGAGCGCCAAAGCTCGACTTCGTCTTCACCGTTTGCGACAACGCTGCGAAGGAACAGTGTCCTTACTGGCCGGGGCAGCCCATGACCGCGCATTGGGGTGTCCCCGATCCGGCGGCCATCAAGGGGACTCCAGAAGAAATCGCCCGCGCATTTCGTGATGCCTTCACCGTGCTTGATCGCAGGATCGGGCTTTTTCTCTCGCTGCCCTTCGCAACACTCGAGAGCATGGCTATCAAGCGCGAAATAGACCGGATCGGCCGCTCGTAGAATCGCCGTTCAGCTCTGAAGGGGCGGGGACTGCGGCGATTTTTGGGCTAGTGCGCCGCGGCGGGCGGCTTGCCGGCGATCTGCAGGAATTGGTTGAGGACGCCAGCCAGGGCGGCGTCGAAGTTCTTGTCGTGGGTCTTTTGCAGGATGGCGAACTCGACGGACTGGGTGACGGTCCAGAGGATGAAGTGGGTTTTGCCGTCGGAGACCACCAGTCGGAACATGGGCCGGGGATCGGCAGTGCCGTTTTGCTTGTTGGCGTTGGTGGGGCCGTAGGGGGCGAAAAGCCGGAGCTCGAGGACCAGGTCGGCCTGTGCGGGATCGCCGACGACCGTGAAATCGCCGGTGGCTTTGAGCGCGCTGTAGAACTCCGTGTACGGGCGATCGGGGTCGCCGGTGAACGGCTCAGGAAACAGGCCGCTATCAGCGCCGGCGTTCGAGACAAAGATGTTTTTCGCCGCGGCGATCGCCGGCGGAACAGGGCCGGCCTGATCGTAAGCGGGCATCTGCGAAAACGCGGCAGTTGCAAAGGAGACCACAGCGGCAAGGCTCAGGCAGAAACAAGCATGAAATGTACGCATGGTTCACCTCTCTTCCAGTGAAAACAACCCCATGAATCGCCCTCGAACGGGTAGGCCAGGAGCCTGCCGGCGAAAGGCCGCTGCTCGATCACAAGATATTTGTTTTCAATGTTATATCGAACAGATGCCCTCCCCCCGGAATGGGTTGTCTGAGGGCGCGCGATTTTGCGGGAAGAGATTTTGCCCAAAATGGGAAGGAAGCGCTCAACTTGGAGCAGGCTGTAACCCGAATAAGCAAAGTACCTTACCGGAAACGGCCCCAAATGCCGGGCATTTTCAACAGAAATCCAGTTGTCTATCTTGACAACGGAGGGGGTTGCCCAGTGTCAGCTTAGTAAAATAGGCAGATGGTCAGAACAAGGAAAACACGCAGCTTAAATCGACGGGCCCCGCTGTGGATTTGCGTCTTAGCGGGAGTCTCTGCCGTTGCGCTGGTGGCGCTGGTGGTGCTTTTCACCACGCGCACAGTGCATGCAGATGCGAGCCTTCCTCGAGCAACCATCACAGCACCTGCGACCGCAACCGCCGCGAGCGTGACGCCAGTCACACTGGCTCATGCGCAGCCAACGGTTTCCGCGCAGCCAATGATTCCAAAGGCCGGCCCCACGCCAGAAGCCCAGCAATGGAGCGACAGGACTCATGGCGTCGCGTCGTGGTATGGCGGCGTGTTCAACGGCCGGAAAACGGCCAGCGGCGAGGTCTTCGATATGTATGCCATGACCGCTTGCCACCCCAGCCTTCCCTTCGGCTCGATTGTGCGGGTGGTGAACCGGTCGAACCACCGCTCCGTAGTGGTGCGCATCACCGACCGTGGCGATCTGGTGGAAGAGGGACGGGTGATCGACCTCTCATACGGCGCGGCGGAGAAGCTCGGGATGACCTGGGCCGGAATTGCGAAGGTCGATCTTGAGGTTCTGTCGCTGGGGAGAAAGCAGTAGTCAGGTTTCAGGGATCAGGACGACGGCCAGCTCAAATGAGCTGGCCGTTGTTGTTAGGAGCGCAGAAATCTTTTGCAGGGTGGAGCGAGTTCTCGGGCGCCGATGTGGCAAAGGCCACTATTGGCGACCACACGTCTGGGGGCTGGCGGAGATAAGCCGCCACCGTCTTCAAGGCTGCCAGAGGATAACTGAGCCGGCAAATGCAGCAACGGCCATGATTTGTGTTGCCACTAACAAAACCATCCGGCCTCTCCCTCGGGCTCCGTATGCAAAGAAAACCGACGCGACAAGCGCGGCATCGATTGGGAAGAACAATGCCTGGAGTACTACGGGAAAATCTTGCCAAAATCCAAAATCTAAATCAGGTGATTTGGGCCCCTTGACCACAGATCCTAGAAAAGTGCAGCACCAAACAGCCACGCACCCGGCAGTCAGGCACGTCCGAGCCAAGACCAAGCGACGACCACCAACGGTCCGCAGGCCCTCTTCGTATTCGGCCGCGGTTGCAGTCCAACACGGCAGACAGGCGAGCACGCCCAAGATCGTAAGACCCCAAAGGACAAGGATTGCTCCGAGATTGAAAAACGCATATTTCGGGAACATCTTTCGTCCGCGAATATATATTATCCGGATTCCCTTCACAGCGCGACTTCTGCCGTAGGCTGTTAACCTGCATTTCTCACGGAATGCAGGGAAAGGCTGGCGGAAAGGGTTTCGCGCCGGTGGAATTCGTGCTATCCCGCCCTTTCGCAAAGAACCGGGTGAAAGGATGGGGCACGGAAAGTGCGCGGGCGTGGACGCCCGCACCACAGCCGGTCTACCACCCCAAGAAGCAAAGACCGTTTCTTGGGGACCCCGGTCTGGAGACCGGCGCTACTACGCCGCTAATTGTCTTCAGGGCGCTTGTAGGGCTTTTGCAGATACTGGCGGGCTTCGTTGACTGCGCCTTGTGTGTTGTCGTTGGTCTGCACGGCCAGACGGTACTCGTTGACGGCGCGGTCGCGCTGGCCGGTGATATCGAAGATCTTGCCGATGGCGATGTGGCTCCAGACCTCGGTCCAGGGCGGCTCGTCGTCGCCGCGAAGAGAATCGCGGAAGGAGTTGACCGCGGCCTGGTAGTTGCGCTGAGTGACCAGCACCTCGCCGATGCGATAGCTGGCCAGGGAACTGAGGGGGTTGGAGTCGAGCGCCTTCTTGTATTCGGCGAGAGCGTTGACCAGATCGCCTTGCGCCACCAACTGCTGCCCCTTCAGGATGGCGATGCGCACCTGCAAGTCGGGGGTGGTCTTGAGCACCCAGTCGCCGGGATCGACGCTGATGCGGCGGGGGCGGCCGAAGGTGTCGACCACGTACTGGGTATCGGTGCCCACCACGTCGATCTTCTGGCTTTCGGTTTTGCCTTCGGTTTCGACGGTGAGCTGGACCGGCATGCGGAAGAGATCGAGGTCCTGGTTGATCTCACCGATGGTGCGGAAGCCCTTGTTGTTGCCGAGCCGGTAGACGGCGTACTTGTTGGTGAAGCTGGGGGCTCCGGTGCCGTCGACCCACTGCGAGAAGAAGGGGAGCAACTGCTGCTGGCTTAGCTCCTCGGAGACCTTTTCGAAGTCCTCGGTGCGGATTGACGTGTCGGTAAATTGGCTGAGCGCGCCTTTGAGGATGGTGAGAAAGGCCTTGTCGCCCACTTCGCCGCGGAGCATGTGGAAGATCATGGCGCCCTTTTCAAGGGTCATGGACTGGAACTGCGGCGAGAAGGGATCGAGGCGGCTGGTGCTGGAAAGTGGGACGGTGTCGTAGGCGAGGGCGCCGGCAGCGACGTCTTCAAGAGCGGCGCGGAGGGCGCTTTTGCCGCTTTCGTCTTCGACATACATCAACTCGCCGTAGCGCGACATGCCGTTGGTGATCCAGGCGTCGCCGAGGGTGTGGGGACTGATTTCGCATCCCCACCATTGGTGGGCGATAGTATTGGCCAGCAGCCGGACGCCGGATTTGTCGCCCACGCGCGAGCCTTGAATGGCGGCCAGCTCGGGGGCGTAGACGGCGGGCAAAGTGTCGTCGGGGAGCTCCACGACGTTGAGGTGCGTGGTTTCCGGCTCGCCGAAGCTGTCGGTAAAGAAGTCGTACTCTTTGGAGGCGGTTTGGGCAAGCTGGTTGCCCGAGGCCTGATGGCTGATGGTGAGATAGACCTTGACGTTGCCGGGGCCGGCGGTAAAGGGGTCGGCAAAACGCCCGGCAATGACGGTGCCGGGGAAGCCCGGCTTGGCCCATTTGAAGTCGTACGCGGAGCCGGGCTTGCCGTTCGAGAGGGTGACGGACTTGGGCGTTCCCGTGGCGCCGCTCGAAAAGACCCGCATGCCCTGGGGAACGCGGATGTGCATCTCCGCAGTGAAGCGGTCGGTCATGTAGCCGGTGGTGGGGAACCAGCGGGCCGCATAGAGCAGGTAGCTGATGGGTTCCTGGATGGCTGCGAGTTTGAGTCCCTCAATGGGGCCGTCCTCGTTGCCCGTGATGGTGCCGTCGTAAACAAATGTCCAATGGGCCGTTTGGCCGGCGACAAAGGGCGCAGAGGCTGTGACGCGAATGGAGCCGTCGGCGGTGCGCTCGCCCTCGAGCAGCTTGCCGCTTTCATCGGTGATCTTTGTGACCTTGAGCGCGGGATGAAAGCCGAAGTTGACCACGTC
>JBEKAS010000064.1:0-17270 GCA_050015795.1 Occallatibacter sp.
TTTGACTTGTAGAGCGGAAGGTAGAACTCGATCTCTCGCTGGCTCAAATGCTGGGCAACGCGTTTTTCATGACGCGATGCGGTGTACAGGGCAAACCACCGGGGCGGCTGCGCTCCACTGGGCATCAGGCCCGGGATGGAGTGGCGCGCGACCTGAACTGGCGGATGTCCGATTTCCTGCATGGCTTCGCCATCCTCACTTGGATGAGGTCTTTTCCACAGCCTATTCTATCAGGACAAAAACCGCGCAGCACATGAGCCGCGGGGTCCGAAGCTGAAAGCAGATGAAATTGCCTGTGAGGGGATCTACTTCTACCAGGCATGAAAGGAAGTGCTTTCACCGACCTTTAAGGGTTTCCTTTGACGTAAGTCGAGGCAAACCGATGATTCAAATATATCAGTCCGCCTCTCGGAGTCAACGGAGAATTAGAGGTCTCCAACCCTCCCAGCCTGAGGAATGATAGCGATTGCATGCTCACTTTCGTGCCCCTTTTTCCCCGATTTGGACCCCACCGCGCCTGCTACCGGGCCCTGGTCTTGCTCCGAGCATTCGGCCACTAGCTTCACGCTGCCCAAGAGCCCGGATTCCCGTTCACGCTGACCTCGGCAATATTGCGACGTTCTGTGCACTGGGTTTATTCGGCATTGGAAACAAAGGGCGTCGTGGAGGCGCTGGAAGTATGGTTGCGCGGCTGAAGGATATAGCGCAGGATTTGGGCCTGTCGGTAGTCACCATCTCCAAGGTCCTGCGCAACCATCCCGACATCGGCGAGCAAACGCGCAAGCGCGTGCTGAAGCGGATGAAGGAGCTGAACTACCAGCCCAACTTCGTTGCCCGCTCGCTCATCACTGGCCGCACCTGGACCATCGGCCTGGTCGTCCCCGACCTGCTCCATCCTTTCTTTGCGCAAATCGCGAAAGGCATCTCGGTTGAGGTGCGGCGCAAGGGATACAGTCTCTTCATTTCCTCGTCCGACGAAGATCCGGCTCTGGAGCAGGAAGAAATTGCGCAGTTGCTGGCGCGGCGCGTGGACGTGATGCTGATCGCCTCCTCGCAGTTGACCGTGGACAGTTTCCGGCAATTCGAAGAGCAAAAGGTTCCTTACATCCTGCTGGACAGGCAGTTTCCCGGCTTCGAATCGAACTTTGTCGGCGTCGACGATACCGCAGTCGGCGTGCTGGCCACCACGCACCTGATCGAACAGGGTTGCCGGCGCATCGCGCACATTCGCGGGCCCGAGATCAGCACGGCAATCGGCCGTCTGAATGGGTACAAGCAGGCTTTGGCATCGCGCCAGATGGCGCCTTTGCCGGGGTATGTTGTTTCCATCGGGCCTTCGGGCGACCATGTGGGCGATAAGGCGGGCTATGCGGCCACGGTCAAGCTGCTGGCGCATAAGTCGCGCCCCGATGGCATTTTCTGCTTCAACGATCCGGTCGCGTTGGGCACGATGCGCGCCATTTTCGATGCGGGATTGCGTGTTCCTGAAGATGTTGCAGTCGTGGGATGCGGTAATCTTTCCTATTCGGATTTCCTCCGCGTGCCGCTGACCTCGGTGGACCAGAACAGCAAGATGATTGGCAAGATTGTAGCGACGCAGGCGCTGAAAATGGCAGAGAGCAAAACGCCGGTGCCTCGCAAGAGCGCCCTGGTGGCCCCGAAGCTAGTGGTGCGCGCATCCAGCCTGCGCACGAAACGCTAACCCCCATTTCCCACGCGCAAGAAAATGTAGCGCCGGTCTCCTGAGGCTGCGGAAAAACTCGCTTGGCAAGGAGTTTTGTATCAGGGCGCGAGTTTACTCGCGCCGTAAGTTGCGCAAAATGAGCTCGGGGCTTTAGCCCCTGCGGGCTGTTCTATTGCGGTCAGCCGCAAATTCGACCTTTTTCCGCAGCCTCTCCTGACCGGCTGTCGTGCGGGTGTTCAGGCCCGCACACGCGAGTCGGCTCCACATTCGCTGAGCGGGCAGACCCTCCATCGCGTATATTCCTGATCAGAAGTTTTTATTCCCCAACGAGGAGCTCTCATCATGCCCGAACCAGTCATCGCCCAGATAGGCCCTTATCCCGTCGCCGTCGAAGCAGGCAAAGCTTATTTCTGGTGCGCTTGCGGACGCAGCGCCAACCAGCCGTTTTGCGATGGAAGCCACAAGGGAACCGAATTCACGCCCATGAAATTCGAGGCCACCGAATCCGAGACAGTTTATTTCTGCGGATGCAAGCACACCGCCAATCCCTGCATGTGCGACGGCAGCCACGGCAAGCTCTGATCCGCGCCGGGTGCCCCATCCTCGCCGCGTCTTTGTTTTTGCGGCTAGGGTGGGTTAGCGCCCAACTTAGTCGCCAAATTCGAGTTCGTCGAAGCGGCGCCACTTGTAGATGGCAATGGACAGAACCCAGCTCAGCAAAAAGATCCCGATGATGAAGTAGCCCAGCGCGCCGAAGCTGCCGTTGAGTTTCAGCACCGCATTCCAGAACAGGCCGTTCCAGTGAAACTGCCCGGCGAGCAGGCCCAGGGCCTCGATGCCGCCCACCACCAGCGCCACCACCACCGAAACAAATGTGATCGTCATGTTGTAGTAGAGCTTGCGCACCGGCTTGATGAAGGCCCAGCCGTAAGCTCCCAACATGAGAATGTTGTCGGTGGTGTCGATCAACGACATGCCCGCGGCGAACAGCGCCGGGAACACCATGATCGACCACAGCGGCAGCCCCTTCGACGCTTCGGCCGCGGAGATGCCCAACAGCCCGATCTCGGTCGCGGTATCGAAGCCCAGCCCGAAGAGCACGCCCAGCGGATACATGTGCCAGCTGCGCCGGATCATGGCGAACATGGGCCGGAACAGTCGCGAAAGGAATCCGCGGCTGGCCAGCAGCATGTCGAAATCCTCGTCAACATATCGCGCGCCATTGCGTACCCTCACGAATGCGCGATAGATGGAACTCAGCACCACGATGTTCACCGCGGCGATGCCGAACAGGAAAAGCGCGGAGACCAGTGTGCCGATCACACCGCCCACCATGCGCGCCCCGTCCATGCGGTGCTGCAGGGCCAGAGCGGTTGCGGCGATGGCTGCCGAGCCCAGCACCACGATGGTGGAGTGGCCCAGCGAGAACATGAAGCCGATTCCCACCGGGCGCTTGCCTTCCTGCATCAGTTTGCGCGTCACGTTGTCGATCGCCGCAATATGATCCGCATCCACCGCGTGGCGCAGGCCAAAGCTGTAGGCCAGCAGCGCCGTGCCCAGCAGCAACGGATAATGGCGAAACGCCACGATCGCCCAAAGCCAGGCCGCCGTGTTGAACGTGAACAGAATTCCGTAGATGCCGAGGACCTTGCCGCGCAGGTTGGCGGGTGCGTCGTCGAACAGGTGCCGCAGCGCGCGCCACTGTGCGCTGCGGGAGATCTCCGCGGTGTGAGTCAGGCCGGTATTGTCAAAGTTATGAATGCACCAATATTACCATTTTGAAAATCGTGCTATCAAGCGCGGAGCGGCCGGTCGCAATCCCCCGTGCCTCATCCTTTCGCCGGTTTTTGGGCGAAAGGGTGGGAAATAACGGCCCTAAGCCGTCTGCCACGGTTCTGTTATATAGGCATTTAGAATCGCACCTGCATGACAGGCTGCTACGCCTGCGCTGCCGGAGCGGCTTTTGGCTTCGCCGCTTCCTTGCGTGCCGGAGCGAGAATGGCGTGCAGGATCGTGCCTTCCATGCGCGGCATGAACTCCACCACCCCGGCATCGCCGATGTCCTGGATCAGCCGGTTGATGATCTTGTAGCCAAGCTCGCGGTGCGCCATCTGGCGGCCGCGGAAACGCAGGCTCGCCTTCACCTTGTCGCCATCGCCCAAGAAGCGGACCGCCTGGTTCTTCTTGGTCTGGTAGTCGTGTTCGTCCACTGTCACGGAAAACTTGACTTCCTTGATGACGATGACCTTCTGGCGCTTGCGCGCGGCGCGTTCGCTCTTTTCCTTCTCGTAGAGGTAGCGGCCGTAATCCTGGATGCGGCAGACCGGCGGTACGGCGGTGGGAGAAACTTCAACCAGGTCGAGGCCACGCTCCCGTGCGATGCGCAAGGCTTCAAAGGGCGTGAGAATTCCTAATTGTTCGCCGTTTTCGTCGATCACACGGACTTCGCGTGCGCGAATCCGATCGTTGATGCGAATAAAGGACTTGGCCGCTCGTTTATCGAATGCGATGGTGCTCCTCCGAGTGCTGCGCCGTGCGGGCCGGGGCAGGGCGCCCCATGGCCGCAACGGTACAAGTGCAAACTGAGTATAGCACTGGCTTGGCCGGAGTGAACAAAGGGTTTACGCGCTCATGGAGGCCGTCAGCTCACTCTGCGTATTGATCCCAGTCACCCTCATCCGCAGTAACTGGTTCGCCGCAAAACTGCCCTCGAGTTCAACGGGAAGAAAGTTCTCGGTCAATGCAGTCGTCGATCCGCGCCGGGCGAGCGCCGCCGGCGTGTGCAGCGTGATTGCCTCAATTTCGCGCCCCACAAACCGCCTACGGTGGGTCCCGCTCTTCTCAGCGGCAAGCGCTCGCAGGGCGGCCATGCGTTCTTCCGTAGCGGCTTGCGGAACCGGCGAGGTCTCGTGGAGAGCCCAGCCTCGCGTTCCCGGCCGCGCTGAAAACGGAAACAGGTGCAGGTAGCCGAAGGGCAGTGCGCGGATAAAAGCCAGAGTCTCCTCAAATTCGCCGTCTGTCTCGCCCGGAAAACCCACCATCACGTCGGCGCCCAGCGTGAGGTCGGGCCCGGCCGCGCCGACGAGCGCCGCGACTTTCTCGGCATAGTGCCAGGGGCGATAGCGCCGATGCATGCGCCGCAAAACCGCATCCGAGCCCGATTGCACCGGCAGGTGCGCATGCCGCGCCAACCGCCTGCCGCCAAATTCGCCCATCAGCGCGATCAATGCATCGTCCCAATCCATCGGCTCAATCGAGCTCAAGCGCAGCCGCTGCAATCCCGTCTTTTCCAGAATGGCTCGCACCAGCCCCGCCAATGAAACTGCGGGTGCCCCAAGGGTGGGAGACCTGTCAGCGGGTGCCCCACCTTCGGCAATGCGCGTTCTTTGCGAATTGGCTAAGATGGGAGACCAGTTCCGCTCTTCCGCGAACTCCGGCCCCGCCACATCTCTTCCCCACCGCCCAAGGTTGATGCCGGAAAGCACCAGCTCCTTGCCTCCGGCAGCCACGAAACTCTCCACTCGTCGCATCACGACTGCGTAGGGCAGGCTCTGCGACGGACCGCGCGTGAAAGGAATCACGCAAAACGCGCAGCGGTTTCCGCAACCCTCCTGAATCTTCAGGTTGGGCCTTGTCTGCGTACCCAGCGCAAGCTGCGCGTCGCCCCATTGCACGTCCTCAATAAAGGAGTGCGCAAAGCGGTCGTCAGCCCAGATGGGGGCCCAAATTGGGGTTGAGGCGGGAACCTGCGCAGCGCCCACCGAAAATTTCGACGCGCTCGCCGCAAGCAACGACGCTACAGGTACTACGGCGGGTGCCCCCGGTCCCTCGCATTTGGGGACCGGGGAAGCCGCGCTCGGCGTCCGCCCCGCTCCGCGCGTCCACTCCCATTCGCGTATCAAATTCAGGATGATTTCGGGCGCCAGCGCCTTGTGACTGTTGCCCACCACTGCGGCCACGCCCGCCATCGCGGCCAGTTCCTCGGGCGCGCGTTGCGCATAGCAGCCGGTCACCACAATTTTGGCCGCGGGATTCTTGCGGTGCGCGCGGCGGATGAAGGCGCGCGCGGCGCGATCGGCCTCCGCCGTCACGCTGCACGTATTCACGATCACCACATCGGCAGCAAAGGGCTCAAGCTCGCTCATCGCGCGCAGATTTCCCGCCATGGCCTCGCCGTCGGCGCGCGCCGCCCTGCAACCGAAGTGCTCGATGTGAAATCCAGCCATCTCTTTCAGTGTAGAACCCGATCGGCTATCCCCGCCGCATCCGTTTGCAGGCAAGAATGCGGCCCTTGACGCAGTGGTTCTACCTCTTCGCTATACTGGAAACATACGGTTTTTATCCGTAGATTCAATCCACGCGATGACAACTTCCGCTCCAGCCCACATCACGGTTCCGGCTCCGGATGCGCTCAAGAGCCAGACGCGGCACATTGCTGGGTACGTTTATTTCACGTTCATCTGCTACGTCTCCATCGGGTTGCCGCTCGCGGTGCTGCCGCCCTTCGTGCATCTGCGCATGGGCTACAGCGCGGTGCTGGCCGGGTTGGCCATCAGCATCCAATACATCGCCACTCTCGCCAGCCGTCCTTGGGCGGGCCGCATCTCCGATCACATGGGCGCCAAGGTCTCCGTGCTCTGGGGAATGGCCTGCTGCACCGCAAGTGGCGCGCTCCTGGTCGGCGTCGCTGCTTTGTCCGACGTGCACTGGCTCAGCTTTACGGTGCTCATCGCCAGCCGCCTGGTGCTCGGCGTGGGCGAAAGCCTGGGCTCCACGGGAGCTACGCTCTGGGGCATCTCCGCGGCCGGCCAGGAGCACACCGCCAAGGTCATCGGCCTCAACGGCATCAGCACCTACGGCGGCATGGCGCTGGCTGCGCCGCTCGGCGTTGTGCTCGACCAGTATTGGGGCCTGGCCTCCATCGGCGTGCTCACCATCCTCATTGGCGCGGTCAGCTTTGCAGTGGCCTGGCGCAAGGATCCCGTTCCCGTCGAACCCGGCGAGCATCTTCCTTTTGCGCATGTATTGGGCCGCGTGGCCCCGCACGGCATGGGACTGGCATTGGGCGGCGTCAGTTACAGCGTTCTGGCCACCTTCGTCACACTGTTCTACCATCAACGGCACTGGAGCGGCGCCGCGCTTTGCCTCACCGCCTTCGGCGTCGGCTTCGTCTTCGTGCGCATCTTTTTTGTCAGGACCATCAGCCGTTTCGGCGGCTATCCCGTGGCCATCGTTTCGCTTTTGACTGAAGCCGTCGGCATGGTTCTGCTCTGGCAGGCCGTTGCGCCGTGGATGGCCATGGCCGGCGCGGCCATCGGCGGATTGGGCCTCTCGCTGGTCTTTCCTGCCATCGGTGTGGAAGCGGTCAAGCGCGTTCCCGAGTTCAATCGCGGCACCGCGCTCGGCGTCTACACCGCCTTTGCCGATGTCTCCTTTTTCCTTGTCGGCCCCATCGCCGGCGCCATCATCGGCTACTTCGGCTACTCCAGCGTCTTCCTCTTCGCCCTCATCAGCGTGCTCATCGCGTTGGGCATTGTTGTCGTGCTCAAAGAGATGCAGGCGGAACAGAACGCCGGCAACGCTGGGTCTGATTCCTGATCTCTGACCCCTGATTTCTTTGTGCGCCGGGAGTGGGAAATGACCTGCAAAAGGAGAGGGGAGATTTCTCGTTCCGTGGTACAAGGTTTACGATAAAAAGGAGGGTAAAGGCATGGGGACATCGGCTCTGGATTGGTCACATTGCCCTGCCGTGGAGAGCATTCCCGGCAAGGTCAGCGGCGCATGGGTGTTCAAGGATACTCGTATGCCGGTTTCCATCGTCTTTGAAAACCTCGAAGCCGGAGCCTCGATTAGCGAGATTATGGATTGGTTCCATTTGTCGCGTGAACAGATCGTTACCGTGATCGAATTTGCGGCGCGGAGCCTTGACGCGCCCCCACCTTCGCAGCAGTTCGCCCAGCCCGCCGATGCTCATATTGTTTGACCACAGTACCCCGGCTCCCCTGCGCTACGCTCTCAAGGGCCACGTCGTTGTTGAAGCCATTGAACGCGGATGGCACCGGCTTGCCAACGGCGCTTTGCTCGATGCAGCAGAGGCGGAAGGTTTTGAACTGTTGGTGACCGCCGACAAGAATTTGCATTACCAGCAAAATTTAACGGGCAGGAAAATCTCAATCGTCGTTCTCGGCAACGCGCAATGGCCCGTTTTGCGCCGCCACGTTGAAAGAGTTGTGGCCGCCGTCAATGCCGCCGCACCGGGCAGCTATACAGAGGTAAACATTCCGTTCGAGTGAGCCATCCCCGCCCCGCTCCCTATTCCCTGTTCCCTGCTATCCTCTCTCCACAGAGGTCCGCGCCATGGCTGAAACCGCGCCCTTCCCTTACGAAACTCGCCTCAACATCCTTCACCCCCCGCTCGAGTTGATCGATGTCCACGCCGTTCCCGGCGCCGACGATTTCAAGTGGTTCAATCAAACTCTCTGCAAGGTCAATGATTCCGTGGTGCGCATGGCCGCCATCGAGGGCGAATACCACTGGCACAAGCACGACGACGACGATGAGTTCTTCTATGTCGTCGACGGCGAGCTATTAATCGATATTAGGAGTGGCCTCGAAGACCGCACGGTTGCGCTCCAGCCCGGGCAGGGATTTGTCGTTCCCAAGTCCGTCGTCCACCGCACCCGCGCGCCGCATCGCACCACAATCCTGATGGTCGAAAACGCAGGGATCATTCCCACCGGAGATTAACCCGGCCCAACTCATTGTTTCCCCTCCCCGCGCTATCTCTTTAGCCGAAACGCAGAACGGCCACCCTTTCGGGTGGCCGCCATTTTTCTGATCCCTGTTCCCTGATCCCTGTTCCCTGCTTTATCTCTCGCCCTTGCGCCAGTTCACCAGATCGCCCAGCGTGGTTGTTGAACTCGAGACGGGCACCTTGTGCGGGCTCTCCTTGTAGTGCTCGACCGCTGTCCGGCTGGCTTCCTGTCCGCTTACGGCGCGCAGGCTCAGGCCGACCTTCTTCTCTTCCACGTTGATCTTGATGATTTTGAAATCGTGCTCAAGACCCTGTTCGAGTTTGGAGTGGTCGCCGCCTTCACCGGCCTCGGAGATGTGGCACAGCCCTTCCACGCCCTCCGCGATTTCGACGAATGCGCCGAACTGCGCGGTGCGCAGAATCTTGCCATGTACAACGTCGCCCACGCGGTGCGTAGCGAAGAAGCTCTCCCACACGTCCGGCTGCATCTGCTTGATACCCAGGCTGAGGCGGCGATTCTGCGGCTCAACGCCCAGAACTACGGCCTTCACCTTCTCGCCCTTCTTCACCACTTCCGAGGGATGCTTTACGCGCTTGGTCCAGCTCAGGTTCGAAACGTGAACCAGCCCGTCAATGCCGTCCTCGATCTCAACGAACGCGCCGAAATCGGTCAGGTTGCGCACGCGGCCCTCGACGATCGTCCCCTGTGGATACTTGTCAGTCAGGTTCTCCCACGGGTTCTCGAGCAGTTGCTTCATGCCCAGCGAGATGCGGCGGTCGGCCGGATTCACGCTCAGCACCACCGTGTCCACTTCGTCGCCCGGCTTCACCAGCTTCGACGGGTGCTTGAGGCGCTTCGACCAGGTCATTTCGGAAAGGTGAACCAGCCCCTCGATGCCTTGCTCCAGCTCAACGAACGCGCCGTAATCGGTGACCGAAAGCACGCGGCCGTGCACCTTGGCGCCCACCGGGTAACGCTCTGAAGCATCCAGCCACGGATCGGGCGTCAACTGCTTGAAGCCCAGTGAAACCCGCTGCTTCTCTTTATCGAACTTGAGCACCTTCACCTGGATTTCGTCGCCCACGTTCACCAGGTCGCGGGGATGCGTCAACCGGCCCCAGCTCATATCGGTGATATGCAGCAGGCCGTCGATGCCGCCCAGGTCAACAAACGCGCCGTAGTCGGTCAGGTTCTTCACCGTGCCGGTCAGCACGCCGCCTTCGCTCAGGTGCTCCATGGTGGCCGAGCGCTTGCTGTTCTGCTCTTCCTCCAGGATCTCCTTGCGGCTCACCACCACGTTGCCGCGCTTCTTATTGAGCTTGATCACGCGCACTTCAATCGGCTGGCCGAGATAGGCGTCCAGGTTGCGCACTGGCCGGATTTCCAGTTGCGAGCCGGGCAAAAATGCCTTGATCCCGATGTCGACGGTAAGCCCGCCCTTCACGCGGCTCACCACCGTGCCCTTGATCGGCGTCTTGTCGCTGGCGGCCTTCTCGATGGTGTCCCATACGCGCAGGCGCTGCGCGCGCTCATAGCTCACCAGATAGCCGCCTTCAGGCTCCTCGCGCTCGATCACCACGTCGATCTCGTCGCCGGGCTGGAACTTCACCGCGCCTGTGTGGTCGACTACCTGCTCCAGGGGCACAAGCCCCTCGGACTTCAGGCCCACATCGACTACCAGAAACTTTTCTCTGAGTTCTATCACCTTGCCGCTGACGATTTTGTCGCCGAAGGCCTCAACGGCGGCCGCTTCGGCTGCCTGTTCGCGCTCAAATGCAGCCAGGGCGCTGGAAAAATCAGCCGCGGCAAAATCCTCGCCCGGCTCGCCGGAGGCTGCTGCCGGCGCATCGGCAGCTACGGTCACTGCGGGTGTTTCGGCAGGCGGCGTCGTAGGGATTATGGGCAACTCCGCCTCAACTGCAGGCAACTCCGCTTCAGCCGCGGGCAGCTCCGCTTCAGCTACGGGCAGCTCCGGTTCAACTGCCGGCAACTCCGGTTCAACTACAGGCAACTCCGCCTCAGCTGCAGGCAGCTCCGCTGTAACGGCAGGCTGGGTCAGGGCAGCAGCGGTCACTGCGGGTGTTTCGGCAGGTGGCGTCGCGAGAGCTTCTTCGAGCTCCGCTTCAACGGCAGGCTGGGTTAGGGCATCGGCGTCCAGAGGGGTTACTTCGACAGCTACGGAAGACTCAGGGTTGGACGTGGATTCACGCAACGGCTGATCAATACTTGCTAGTTGATCCAGCTCCGTCGCAGGTTCGAGGGTTGGGGTTTCCAATGTGGTGTTCAGGGTTATGCTCTCGGTTTCGGGATTGAGGACGTTTGCCATTACTGACAGCTCCGGGACTGCGTGCTCCAGCGTTGGCGTCAACCAGCTACTGGGTCGCTCCCGCGCAATTCCGCGTTCCGGTCGCCCTCGGGCCAGTTTCGATTGCCCTCGCGCCACGCGGCGCGCCGGTACGTCTTCCGCAGGAAAAGCCGTCCCCGTCCGGTTGCTCAGGGCATCGAACTCGGCTGGTTTCCCCGGGGAAACGCCGGCAGGCAACGGCTTGCTGGGAGGGCGGCCGCAACTCACTGCTGGAATCCGCGCAGGAAGCTACATCTTGAGTGTAGCAATCTCCGCAAACCAGCGTCAATCGAGCGCATCACAAGGTGAAAGGCAGCTTTCAGCCTTCAGCGCTCAGCTTTCAGCGTTTTTTGAGTGCTTTAGTCGTCCGCTGTAGATGATCGGCCTGTGAAAAAAAACCGGCGAACGCCCCTGAACCGCTAACTTGCTGACCCGCAGGCACGCTGACCCGCTGACTTGCTGACTCGCTTTCCAGTCCCGAGTCCCTTAGTCCCTCAGTCCCTTAGTCCCTTAGTCCCCAGCCGCTCGCTCCCTGCCTTCTGTTCCCTGTTCCCTAATCCCTGTTCCCTGCTTTATCGTTACCAACAGCGAGCCTTGCAATGGACCATCTCTGGACTCCCTGGCGTTTTGCTTACGTCACAACGGCGGATGGCGCCGTGCGCGCGGGCGTTCCTGAGGCGCTCGATGCCTGGCCCGGCGACCTGGGCTGCGTCTTCTGCAACCTCATCGCCGCCATCGACTACGCCATTCTGCAAGGAATGCCCCGCGACAAGGCCGAAGCTGCCGGCGGGTTGGTCGTGCGCACCGAACATTGCTTCATCTGCCTCAACGCCTTTCCCTACACCTCGGGCCACGTCATGGTCGTGCCCTACGCGCATCTTGACCGGCTGGCGGCGCTGCCCCTCGCCGCCGCGCACGAGCTCATCGATCTGGCGCAACGTACCGAACGCGTTCTCGATCGCGTCTATACGCCCCATGGCTTCAATTTTGGAATGAACATCGGCCAGGCCGCGGGCGCGGGCGTCGCCGGCCATCTGCATCTGCACGCCATGCCGCGCTGGGTGGGCGACACCAACTTCATGACCACCGTAGGCGAAACCCGCGTCCTCCCCGAAGACCTTGAAACCACCTGGCGCCGCCTCCGCGACGCCTTCGCGGAAATACAGAGACCCAGGGACCAAGGGACCGAGGGACCAGGCGCGTAGCACCAGACTCCCACGTAGCGCCGGTCTCCAGACCGGCTGTCGTGCGGGCGTCCACGCCCGCACTAAACCCACACCCAACTCATGATGCGGAATCGACGCTCTCGTCTGCATCCGCCGCATCGTTTGTGCCCGAATCCGCTGCAAGCGATAGTGATAATGGCGCCTCTTCTTCTGCCATTTCCAATACCCGCGCTGCGATCTGCTTTGGGGACTTGTTGGCAAGGTGCCCCAGCTTTTCGGCCTGGTTTACGAGGTTGCCGCGCCCTGACGTGAGGCGCTTCATCGCCTCGTTATTGCTCTCCTCTGCGTTATGAATCTCTGCAGCCGCCTTCAGAATTGAGGCCCGGACATTCTCCAGAGCATCAACGAATCGCGTGAACCCTTCGAAGAGCAACTTCGCACGTTCTCCAATCTGATGCAGCGATTTGGACCGCTCCTCATTTCGCCACAGGCTCTCGACTATCCGGGCAATGTGCAGGATAGTAGTCGGCCCCGCAATCAACACGCGGCACTTATACCCGTCCGTGATCAATTTCGAGTCGGCCTGAACGGCAAGCAGATATGCTGCTTCGTTTGGAGCAAAG
Source organism: Occallatibacter sp. (assembly GCA_050015795.1). Classification (GTDB taxonomy): domain Bacteria; phylum Acidobacteriota; class Terriglobia; order Terriglobales; family Acidobacteriaceae; genus Telmatobacter. The sequence goes on from JBEKAS010000064.1 coordinate 12,573, forward strand.
AGAACTACGTAATCCGGCGATCTTTCTCCGAGCAATTCCTGGTAGCTCTTCGCAGAGAGTTCCCGCATGTGGCTCCGAACACTTGCAACCAATCGATCCAGCGCATCCTTTCGGGCCGCTTCGTCCGTCGCATCGACGTAGTCCTTATGGGCGTTCAGAGTCACTTTGGAATCGACGACCAGCGACCTCCCCTCGGGGAATCTAAGGATGACGTCTGTCCTTTTCCGTTCTTCGCGCAGACCATTTTCCCCGTCCGCAACAAATGTCTGTTGGTAGGTGTAGTGGAGCCCGCGTTTCAGACCGCAGTCCTCAAGAATGTCCAGCAGCACCAGCTCGCCCCAATGACCCTGCTCGCTGGTATCCCGAGTCAATGCGTTCGCTAGCGATTCAGCATCTGCTGAGAGGCGCTCGTTCAGTCCTTTCAGTTGCTCAAGCTCAGCGGAAAGCTGTGTTCTGCCAACCAGGCTTTCCGTTTGCGCCTGCTCCACCTTTTCGCGGAACCCCTTGATTTCATCTTTGAGGGAGGTGAGGAGCGGGTTGATTTGAGTTGTATTGGCCTCCGATAGCGTTTGCTTCTCCCCTTTCAGAACGTCCACAGCGACGGCCCGAAAATGGTCATTGAAAGTCCTCTGCGCTGTTTCTAGCAATCGCAGCCTCTCAGGTAGACTCTTGCGCTCGCTCTCAAGGGTCGCGTTCGCCTCCGCGACAGTCGATGCTAAACGCCCGGCCTCATCAGTCTTGGCGTTAAGGCTCGCGCGAAGCAAGTCGATTTCTCCACTCAACTCGCCGATTCTTTTCTCACGTTCAGCCGCTAGCGACTCGAAACCGGCGCGAGCAGCGGATTCGGCTTTTGACCGGCCGAGTTCTTCGCGTAACTCAGCCAACTGGAGTTCTCGCTCGGCGGACAGAGCCTCAGACTCTGCGCGATTGGACTTTGCCAAAAAGCCGCGGACCAACAAGCCCACAAGAATGCCGGCGATCAGGGCCGTCAATGCCACAACCACGATCTGCATTTGCGCGTTCCTCTTCGCCAAATATACGCCCTAACCCTGTGCATTTCCCGCCTTTCCTCCTACTCCCTCGCTCCTGTTTTCTGTTCCCTGTTCCCTGTTCCCTAATCCCTGCTCTTCCCCGCCTTTACACCCTCCGGCTCGCCCGGTAGACTTGAAATTTCGGGGCCATGCGCATTTTTCTTTGCGCGGTGGTTGTCATTCCCTGCCGCGGGCCGGTATGGTAGGCTCGCGGGACGTAGCGGGGTTGCGAGTCCCCGAAGAGTTTTCTTGAGTTCCTAATCTCACGAGGAGAAGCAAGCATGGCCGTTGAAGAAAAAGTGAAGCAGATCATTGTCGAGCAGTTACAGGTGGATGAAGCCGAAGTCACCCCCGGCGCCAGCTTTCAGGAAGACCTGGGCGCCGACTCGCTGGACGTGGTCGAACTGGTGATGCAGTTCGAAGAGGCGTTTGACATGGAGATTCCCGATGAGGACGCCGAGAAGATCAAGACGGTGAAGGACGCCATCGACTACATCGAGAAGAACGCGAAAGGCGGCAAGTAGCCATTGAGTCTTCGAGCGTCCCAGGTATCGGAACGCAGAGTCGTCATCACCGGCGTGGGATTGCTTTGCGGTGTGGGCAATACTGCACCTGAGGTGTGGCGGCTGATCCTGGCCGGCGCCAGCGGCGTAGGGCCCATCCAGGGCTTTGACACCACCGGCTTCCCGGTCACCTTTGCCGCCGAGGTCAAGCACTTCGACCCCCTGCAGTTTGTGGACAAGAAGGAAGCGCGCAAGATGGGGCGCTTCATCCACTTTGCCTTCGCCGCCGTCGCGGAGGCGTTGGCGCAGTCGGGCCTCGTCATCGACGAGGTCAACGGCGACCGCGTAGGCGTCTTCATCGGCTCCGGCATCGGCGGATTCGAAATCATCGAGCGCGAGCACAACAACCTGCTGCAGGGCGGGCCGCGCAAGATGTCGCCCTTCTTCATTCCCGCCGCCATCGTCAACATGGCCGCCGGCCAGATCAGCATGCGCTACGGCGCGCGCGGTCCCATCTCCGCTACGGCCACGGCCTGCGCCACCAGCGCCAACTCCATCGGCGACTCGGTGCGCATGATCCTGCACGGCGACGCCGACGTGATGATCGCCGGCGGTACTGAAGCCGCGGTCACGCCCATGTCCGTGGGCGGTTTCGCCGCCATGCGCGCGCTTTCCACGCGCAACGACGAGCCCACCCGCGCCAGCCGTCCCTTCGACAGGGATCGCGACGGTTTCGTCATCGGCGAGGGCGCCGGCATCCTCATTCTTGAGGAGCTGGAGTTTGCCCGCGCGCGCGGCGCTAAGATTCTCGCCGAGGTCATCGGCTACGGCATGAGCGCCGACGCCTATCACATGACCGGCATCGCCCCTGAAGGCGCGGGCGCGCAGCGCAGCATGCGGGCCGCTCTCAAAGACGCGGGCATCCAGCCGGAAGAGGTGGGCTACATCAATGCCCACGCCACGTCCACACCGGCGGGCGACGGCAACGAGTCCATGGCCATCGAGAAAGTCTTCGGCGAGCACGCCCTCAGCCACAGGCTCAAGATCAGCGGCACCAAGTCCATGACCGGCCATCTGCTGGGCGGCGCAGGCGGACTTGAAGCTGGCATCACCGTGCTGGCGCTCGTCAACCAGCAGCTCCCGCCCACCATCAATCTCGACAACCCCGACCCCGAGTGCCGCCTCGACTACGTGGCCAACCAGGCCATCGTGCACCAGTTTGACATCGGCCTTTCAAACTCCTTCGGCTTTGGCGGCATCAACGCCACGCTCATCATGCGCCGGTGGGAATAGGAACAGTGTGAGTGTGAGTGGTCACCGCACACTAGGCCGTATCGACATATAGCAGCCAGCCAAGTTGTTGAATCCGCAGAAAGCAGATGGTCATCCTGAGCGAAGATTGGCGCGCCTTTTGCGCCAATCGGAGTTGAAGGACCTGCATTTGTCTTTGCGTCGGCTAGATTTCGCTGAAAGCTGCGGTTGGCTCGGTGCGTATATGTCGATACGACCTAGCCAGCCACACTCACACTCGCCCTTCTCCCTGTCTCTAGTGCCTCATGTCACAGGACGTTCATACTCCGCGTGTGATAGCATCCGGTTTTTGACTGGTCGCCCGGCGGAAATCCCCCCCTCTTTCGCCCCGCGCCGCCTGAGACCTCCGACCCGAGATCTCTATATGGACGAGGAAGACGGCAGACCGGGAGCCTGTTCCCGGCAACTCGGCCCCTCGGACGCCGCTACCGGCGTCGCCTTGCAGTCCCTGTTCCGCCCCCTTCCACATCCCAAGTTTCGCGGTAACCCCGCAACCACACCTGAACAATCAAGGAGAACTCCATGAAAACGTACCAGGGAAGTGAGATCCGCAACGTAGCTGTAGTGGGGCATGCACACTGCGGCAAAACCACTCTCATTGCCGCTCTGCTGCATGCCGCGAAAATGACTCCCACCCAGGGCCGCGTGGAAGACGGCTCGGCCGCCACCGCCTACGACGAAGAGGAAGTGGCCCGCGGCATCACCATGCAAAACGCCGTCGCCTATGCCGAGTGGCAGGGCATCAAGATCAACTTCGTCGACACGCCCGGCTTCCACATGTTCACCCACGAAGCCCGCGCCGCGCTCTTTCCCGTTGAATCCGCCATCGTTGTGGTCAATGCCCAGTCCGGCATCGAGCCCATTACCGAGCGCGTGTGGAGATTTGCTGAAGAAGCCAACGTGCCCCGCATCGTTCTCGTCAATCAGATGGACCACCCCAAGGCCGGCGGCGGGGGCGGCTTGAGCGCCCTCCTCGACGACCTCACCGACCGTTGGGGCCGCAACTGTGTTCCCGTCCAGTTGCCCATCGTCGACGCCCAGGGCTTTCACGGCGTGGTCGATCTCGTCACCATGGAGGCGTACACCTACACTGCCGGCGGCGATGGCCGCGGCAAAGCCTCTGCGGAAATTCCCGCCCCCCTCGCGGCCGACGCCAAGGCCCGCCACGAAGCTCTCGTCGAGCTCGTTGCCGAAGGCAAAGACGAGCTGATGGAAGAGTACTTCGAGAAGGGCACCATCCCTGAAGATCACCTCATCGTCGCGCTCCACGAGGCCATCCGCGAAGACCGCATCTTCCCCGTGCTCTTTTCCAGCGGCCTCGCCAACATGGCCCTCGATCATCTTCTTGATTTTTTGAAGGTCTACACGCCCGCGCCTACTGAGCGTGCGCCCATCACCGGTGTCCCGTCCGCGCCCGATGCCGACGCGCCCGTGCGCAAGGTCAGCGACGCCGAGCCCGTCACCACCATCGTCTTTAAAACCATGGCCGATCCATTTGCGGGACGCATCACCTTCTTCAAGGTCATTGGCGGCGTGGTCAAGAACGATGTCACGCTTGAAAACTACGCCCGCCGTTCCTCGGAGCGCCTAGCCCACCTCAGCATCATGCAGGGCCGCAAGGCCGTCGAAGTGCCCGAACTCCACGCCGGCGACCTTGGCGCCGTGGCCAAGCTGCGCGACACGCTCACCGGCGACACCCTTGGGGCAAAGGGCGCCGACTTCCAGGTCGCGCTGCCCGTGCCGCCCGAGCCCGCCATGACCTACGCCATCGAGCCCAAGTCCCGCGCCGACGAGGACAAGCTCGCTCCCGCCATCCACAAGCTCATGGAAGAGGACCTGCTCATCCGCTTCTT
>JBEKAS010000065.1:0-17262 GCA_050015795.1 Occallatibacter sp.
CTTGCGATCCTTGCCGAGCGAACGAAACAGGTACCCGATGCTGAAGGTTTCAGCCAAGCAGACACGGACTCTTCGCGCTGAAGGCGCGTTCTGTCAGCCTGGCGCTTGCTCGCGCCCCGCAACCAGCACCGGGATCCCATCCACAACCGGGTAGGCGCGGCCGCAGTTTGCGCAGATCAGCCGTGCCTCTTCCATGCGGAGATCGCCCAGGCAGGCCGGGCAGGCCAGTTGGCCAAGCACCCACGAATCCAACGCGCAAGGGCCGCTGGAGCCGGCCGCTATCGGAGCTGGATCATTGGATGGTCGCATCGGGATTGGCCGCCGGATCGGCGAGTGGGGCTGAACCGGCCGTGTGGTCGACCCTCGCCGGACGGCTGGCAAATTCGGCTTCTATGCGCTGGTTGGTCCCGGCCTTGGCAAACTCGTAAGCCACGCGAATGCCATTGAAGATGGCCCGGTCGTTCGAGGAGCCGTGGCCGATGATGCACACTCCCCGCACCCCCAGCAGAATCGCCCCGCCGTACTCGGTGTAGTCCAGCCGGCGGCGGAAGTCGTTGAAGGCCCGCCGCGAGAGCAGCGCTCCAACCTGCGCGGTGACCGTGCGGGTAAGCGATTCGCGCAGCACGTCGCGCACAAAGCGTCCGACTCCCTCGCTGGTCTTGAGCGCCACGTTGCCCACAAAGCCGTCGCAGACGATCACGTCCGCGCGGCCGCTGAAGATGTCGCGACCCTCCACGTTGCCGATGAAGTTGACAGGCAGCGCCTTGAAGAGCGGATAGGCCTCGTGGGTGAGTTCGTTGCCCTTGGTCTCTTCTTCGCCGATGGAGAGCAGGCCGACGCGCGGCGAGTCGATCTTGAGCACGCTGCGGGCATACATCTCCCCCATCACCGCAAACTGAGCCAGATTCTGCGCCTTGCAGTCCACATTGGCGCCCACGTCCAGCAGCACACAGGGGTTGCCTTTGGAACTCGGCATCGGCGTCGCCAGGGCTGGACGGTCCACGCCGGGCAGCGCGCCCAGCACCATCTTGGCCGTGGCCATGGCCGCGCCGGTGTTGCCCACCGTAACAAAGCCGGCCGCCTTGCCCTCGTGCACCAGCTTCAGCCCCACGCGCAGAGAGCTGTCCTTCTTGGTACGCACCGCGTGGGCCGCCTTCTCCTCCATGCCGATGCGTTCCGAGGCATGGTGGATCGCGATGGGCAGTTCTTCATTCTCAAGATATTCGTCGAGAAGATCGCGCAACTCCCCCTCGGGCCCGATCAGATGGACCCGCACAGGCAGAGCGCGGCAGGCAAGGATCGCCCCCCGGATCTCCGGCTCTGGAGCCTTGTCGGAGCCAACGGCGTCAAGTGCGATGTCGGTTAGCATGGGAGCTTTGACTATTTGGCAGCTTCCTTAACGTCCAGAACCGCTCGGCCCTTGTACGCTCCGCACTTGGGGCAGGCGCGATGGGGCAGCTTCTTCTCGTGGCAGCTGGGGCACTCGGAGACTCCCACGGCGGTCAAGAAGTCGTGAGAGCGGCGGTTGGCGGTCCGGCGCGTCGAGTGGCGCCTTTTCGGATTGGGCATAACAAGAATTCCTTTCGTGTCTCCGCCCGCTTCATCCCGGCTCCAGGCCGCACGCGGTCCTGGCTGCCTTCCGGCACTTGGCGGAGCACCCTCAATTCATCCAGAAAGCCTCTGGGGGCTTGCTTCTCAGGACTTGATCCGGCTGCGAAGCCCAGCCAGCGCCTCCCAGCGGAGGTCGCTCGGACCCTCTTCGCAGTTGCACGGCTGATTGTTGCGGTTCTCACCGCAGCGCGGGCAAAGTCCCTTGCAGTCGGGCTTGCACAGCGTCCTGACCGGCAGGGACAAAAGCACCTGCTCGCGCAGCACATCTTCAAGCAACAGACTGTCCTTTTGATAATAACCGATTTCGGTCTCCGACGCCGTAATCGACCGCTCGGGAACGTCGGCATCGGCGCCTAAGGGCCGGAAAATGAGGTCGATGTCGGCAGCGAGCGGGATTTCGACGGGTTCGATGCAGCGCGCGCAGGGAACCTGGAAATTGCCCGCGAAGCGGCCTCTGAGGCGAATGTCGGCGACGACCTCTTTGGGCCCGCGATGCTCGTGGATCACCTCGGCGCTGCCAGAAGTGGCCAGATCGCCCACTTGCACGGCTTCGTCGCCGAAATCGACAGCGCTGGGAGCGAGCTTCAGGTCGAATTCGACCGGTTCGCGCTCCAGTTCGAGGATTTTGAATTCCATGGTATGAGGGTAAAACAGGGAACGGGAATCAGGGAACAGGGATCAGAGATAGGGTAGCTCGGAAGTCAGCCCCGCGTCTGACCTCCACGCCCCGAGTCCCATCCTTTTCCGCGTCTTTTTGCGGTCTTAGAAGGCGACCGGATAGGACAGTTTCTCAAGTGTCCTAATGGCGAGCTGAGCGCCAATTCCCGGCGAGTTGTATCATGAATCTTCAAGTTTTCTTTATGTTCTAAGCGGACCCCATCCAGCGGAGGGCCCTGCGGCACGGGGAGTTACGCGTGATTCGAGCGATTGTCGATTTTGCTCTCCGGAGCCGCTGGCTCGTGCTTGGCGGCGTACTCGTCCTCACTGCCTGGGGCATTGTTTCGTTCCGCGCCCTGCCGGTTGAGGCCTATCCCGACGTCGCCAACAATTACGTCCAGGTCATCACGCAGTGGCCAGGCCGCTCGGCCGAGGAGATCGAGCGCCAGGTGACCGTTCCCGTGGAGATTCAGATGGCGGGCATTCCCCGTCTCGCCCATCTGCGCTCGACCACGCTGGCCGGCCTCTCCAGCGTCATGCTCATTTTCGACGACGGGACAACCAGCGATGCAAACCGCGAGCACGTGATGGAGCGGCTGGGCCAGGTGAATCTTCCCGCAAACCTGGTTCCGCTGATGGGCACGGATTGGAGCCCGGTGGGCCAGATCTTCTGGTACACGGTCGAGAGCACGAACCCTGCTTACGACGTGATGGAGCGAAAGGCGATCGAAGACTGGTCGCTGGAAAAGGCCTTCAAAAGCGTGCCCGGCGTGGTGGATGTTTCAAGCTTCGGAGGGCCCACCAAGGAGTACCAGATCGCGCTCGACCCGGAGAAGCTGGTTGCCTACGGCCTGAGCATCAGCCAGGTGGAGCAGCAAATCGCCAGCAACAATACCAACGGCGGCGGCAGCTTTATTGAAGAGGGTCAGCAGCAGGTGAATGTGCAGGCGCTGGGACTCTACAGCAGCGTGCACGACATTGAACAGACCGTGGTGAAGACGCAGAACGGCGCGCCGGTTCGGATCAAGGACATCGCCACGGTGACGCAGGGCGCAAAAATCCGCCTGGGGCAGATCGGGAAATCCTACAAGCCCTACACGGTGGTCGACGGCAAGAAAGTCTACGAGGACGGCAAAGTCGCGGACGATCCCGATACGGTGGAAGGGATTGTGCTGTTGCAAAAGGGCGACGACGCCGACCCGGCCCTGGCGGGCATCCACGAAGAGGTGGACAAGCTGAACCACGGCATTCTGCCCGCTGGCGTGAAGGTGGTGCCCTTTCTCGACCGCTCCGATCTCGTTAAATACACCGTGACGACGGTGGAGCGCAACCTGGGCGCAGGCATGATCCTGGTGGCCATCATCCTGTTCCTGTTTCTGGGCAATATTCGAGGCGCCATCATTGTTTCGCTCACCATCCCCTTTGCGCTCATGTTCGCGGCCATCTGCCTCGACTTGAGCCATATCCCGGCGAACCTGCTCTCGTTGGGCGCGCTGGACTTCGGCATGCTCGTGGACGGCTCAGTGGTGATGATCGAAAACATCATCCGCCACCTGGCGCAGGGCGGCGACCGGCGCACACCGGCCGCGAAGATTCAGGATGCGGCGCACGAGGTGCAGCGGCCGGTATTCTTTGCGCGCGCCATTGTCATCACGTCCTATCTGCCGATCTTCACGCTGCAAGCGGTCGAGGGACGGCTCTTCAAGCCCATGGCGTGGACGGTCACCTTCGCGCTCTTTGGCGCGCTGGTATTTTCTATCGTTGCCGCGCCGGTGATGGCCAGTTTTGCCTTCAGCCGGGGCGCGAAAGATTGGCGCAATCCGCTGATGCACTGGCTGACCGAAAATTATCGTGCGGGGGTCCGGTCCGCCATTGAGCACCGTTACCGGACGGTCGGAATCTCCGCAGCGCTTTTCGCTTTTGCCATTTATCTCACGGTGGGCGGGCCTATCGGATCGGAGTTCCTGCCGCATCTGGATGAAGGCTCCATCTGGGTACGCGGTACTTTGTCGCCCAGCGAAGGCCCTACGGCCTCCATCGACTTCACCAACAAGGCACGCATTGTTATGGCGTCGTTCCCCGAGGTGACGCAAGTGGTGAGCCAGACGGGGAGGCCCGACGATGGCAACGACACCACCGGATTCTTCAACACCGAGTACTTTGTGGATCTGAAGCCGAAGGAACAATGGCGTCCCGTCTTCCACCAGGACAAGGAGCGTCTGATCGCCGCCATGGACTACGAGCTTTCGAGATTTCCGGGCGTGATCTGGAACTACTCGCAACCCATCTCGGACAACATGGAAGAGGCGGTATCCGGCGTGAAAGGGGAGTTGGCCGTGAAGCTCTATGGCGCCGACCTGCGCGAGCTGGAGCGCGTCGCCGAGCAGATTCAGGCGCAGATGGCCACCGTGCCGGGGATCGAGGACCTGGGCATCTTTCGCGTCATCGGACAACCGAATCTGAACTTGCAAATCGACCGCGAGGCCGCGGCGCGCTTTGGCATCAACGTGAACGACATCCAGGACGCGATCCAGACCGCCGTCGGCTCCAGCGCGCTCACGCAGGTACAACAGGGCGAAGCGCGCTTCGACGTCACGCTGCGCTACCAGCAGCCGTATCGCAATACGCCCGAAGCCATTGAGAATGTCCGCCTGCTGGCTCCGTCGGGCGAGCGCGTTTCCCTGGCGCAACTTACTCACATGACCACCGACGACGGCGCCGAAGAGATTTATCGCGAGGGCGGCCAGCGCTACATTGCCATCAAGTACTCGGTGCGCGGGCGCGACCTGGGATCGACCGTGGAAGAAGCCATCGCCCGTGTGCAGCAGAATGTGCATCTGCCCAGCGGCTACCACCTGGAGTGGGCCGGCGAATACGCGAGCCAGAAACGCGCCAACCAGCGCATGACCATCATCGTGCCCCTCACCATCATGGTGATTTTCATCATCCTCTACACCATGTTCCGCTCCTTCAAGTGGGCCATGTTGATCCTGATCAGCGTGGGCATGGCCTCGATCGGCGGGCCGCTGGCGCTCTTCCTCACGCACACCAATTTTTCGGTGTCTTCGGCGGTGGGCTTCCTCGCGCTATTCGGAGTCTCGGTGCAAGTGGGCGTGATCATGATCGAGTTCATCAATCAGCTCAGAGCGCGCGGTGACACGATCGAAGAAGCGGCCGTCGAAGGCGCAGTCCTTCGCTTGCGCCCCATCATGATGACCATGCTTGTGGCCACGCTGGGGCTGCTCCCCGCCGCAATGTCGCACGCCATCGGATCCGACTCGCAACGGCCGTTCGCGATTGTGATTGTGGGCGGGCTGCTGGCCAATTTGATGATCAGCATCTTTCTGCTGCCCACTCTCTACGTTTGGGCGGCGCGCGAAGACGACATTCTGCCCGCAGCCGAAGAGAGACAGGAAGTTTGATCCGCGCCTGCGGATGAGTGGTCAGACCATCCGTTGACAAGGGCTGTTGCGCTGGGATAGAAAGCACTCCATGCGCTCCCATCGCCTATCTCTGCTCTTTCTGTTCCTGGCCTCGCTTGCCGCCCTGGGCCTGCCCGCCATCTCCTCAGCCAAAGTGATTGGCATGAACGTAATCGCCAAGCCCCTGACCCGCGAGCGCATCGCGGCCTTGCCGAAGAAACAGCAGAAGGCGTGGCTGGAGTATCTGGAGCGGTCAGAGAAACAGAAGGCCATCGACAAACAGACGCTGGCCGACGAGCAAAAAACCGCCGGCAACACCAGTCCCAAGCACGCGGGGCTGGGTTTTGGCGGGCGCGGCCTGCGCGCCGATCACCCGGCGGTGTGGTGGACCAGCGACGAAGCGCTCAAGGACGCGCACAACATCATCACCTGGCAGGTGGCAGACGGCGGCTGGAGCAAGAACATCGACATGGTGAGCAAGCCGCGCGCGCCGGGCGACCTCTACGACGCCGACAACGAGAACCGCTTCCCCGACCTGGCCGATTTCGACAAGCCGGTTGATCCCAGCTGGCACTACATCGCCACGCTCGACAACGATTCTACGTGGATGCAGATCCGCTTCCTGGCGCGGGTGGCCACGGCGTTGCTAACTGCGCATCGCGATGCAGACGCCGCGCCCATTTGCGCGTCCGTCCAGCGCGGCGTCGGGTACCTGCTCGATTCCGAGTACCCCAACGGCGGCTGGCCGCAGGTGTGGCCGCTCGAGGGGACTTACCACGACACCATCACCATCAACGACGACGCCATGACCCACGCCGTGGAGATTCTGTACGACGTGGCCGAAGGCGCGCCGGATTTGAGGTTTCTGCCGGTCGCGATGGTGAAGCGCGCGGGACCGGCGGCGCAGCGCGGCATCGACTGCCTGCTGAGGTTGCAGATTGTAGAGAACGGCGTGAAGACGGCGTGGGCGCAGCAGTATGATGCGCTGACGCTGGAACCAGCCTCGGCGCGCAACTACGAAATGCCTTCGCTGACCAGCGACGAGAGCTTCCCGGTGGTCGAGTTCTTCATGAGCCTGCCCAATCCGACTCCTGCTGAGGTTGCCGCCGTGCACGCGGCCTGCGCGTGGTTCGTGAAGGTGGAGATCTTCGGGTTCCGCTTTGGCAGCGGGAACTTCATGGCTGATCGGTCAAGTCAAGGCGGGCGCAAGCTGGTGGCCGTGGAGGGCGCCGGCCCCATCTGGTCACGGTACTACCAGATCGGGACTGACAAGCCCATCTTCGGCGATCGCGACAAGACCATCCGCGACGACGTGAACGAACTGAGCCTGGAGCGGCGCAACGGATACTCGTGGTACAACACGGAGGGCGTGGCCGTGCTGAATGAATACAAGACCTGGGCGCAGGCGCATCCGCAATAATCAAGACACATCGAGCGCATGCTTCCCGTGTCCCGAGTCTGCAGCTGATTGAATAGCAGGGATTGGCAGGGCGAGGCATGGCCATCGGCAGCCTCATTCCGGGAAGTTTCCCAAGCTGATACCGGGAACGGCCCTATCGCAAAACCAGAGTTATCGCATCCCGAAGCCTTGACTGCCAGGTCGATGCGACCAACAGGGAGCAGCGACCTTCAAGAATCTCAATAGGAAGGACCGGCTCTGGTTTTGCCGTAGGCGTATCGATTCCCTGGAGCATCGAGCAAGAGCGCGCCGGGTTGTGCGGCGGACCGATTCTGCGAAGCCGGGCGTTTCCGGCGGTTCTCCAATTTTTGTGGAGTTTTTAGATCGAGCATTGTGGCGTTTTCTTAAGGGAAAAAGCCACTTGACCCTATCGGCTTCGCTCTACACCAATTGGAGAACCGCTATAGGCGGCAAATGGTGGGGATGGGGAGATTCACGCATTTGCAGAGGAAAAGCATTCAAGGCGGGGCGCATTCCGCCGATACAACGGATAAGTTCACACGGAAAGGATGCGCCATGTCCTGGGCTAGAAACCTGCCCCTCTCTCGTAAATTCACTTTTGCGTTTGGAGCTGTGTGTGCTCTCTGCGCATTGCAGGGCGTACTGGCGCTCCTCGGTCTCTTCCGTGTCAATGCGGCTCTGGGGGACGCTATTGGGCGCACCCTCCCTTCAGTTCGCCTCATTGACGAAATGCGGATCTCGATCACGCAAACCCGCCGCTCGGATCTTGCCCTGTTGTTGTGCGAAACGGATACATGCATTGCCAAATACAAGGACAAGCGCGAAAAGGCAGCGGAAACCTTCCGCACTTCAATGGAAAAGTACGCTCCTATGATCTCGTATCCAGGTGAACGCGAACTCACCGACACCTTCCGTCAGAAGTTCGCGGAGTATCAGGCAATGAGCGACAAGGGCCGCGCCGCCGCCGAGGCCGGCAAGGTCGATGAGGCCATGAAGATCTACATGGATCCCGCTGCGACTGCGGCCATCGATGCGGCGGAGGAAGCTTGCGACAAGGACGGAGAGTTGAATGCCGAATTCGGCAATCAAGCAGGGCTGCGGAGCAGCCGGATGGGAAATTGGATTGCCTGGTCTGTTTTGGGGTTCATTCTGTTGGGTGTGGTTTCATGCGCGTTCATAGGTATCGTGTTGACGCGGGTAACGGCGCCCCGCATTGGACGGGTGAAGGCGGTGGCGCAACGGGTGGCACAGAAGGACCTGACCGCAAGCATCAACGTGAGCGGGACCGATGAGATCGGCCAGTTGGGCGCGGCGCTGAACGATTCGGTCGCTGTAATCCGGTCGGTGGTGCAGTCCGTAGCGCGGGGCGCGGAGATGCTTTCGGCGGCGTCGACGGAGATCAGCACCCAAGCGGTGCAGAGCGCGGGCAATGCGCGCACGGAGTCCGGCAAGATCAACCAGATTGCGGCCGCAGCCCAGGAGATGACGGCGACCATCGGCGAGATCAGTCGCAACGCGGAGAATGCGGCAGGCTCGAGCCGCGAGTCGGCGGAGACGGCGGAACGCGGCGGGACGGTCATGCACGCGGCGGCGGCCACTATGGAGAAGATTGCCTCCGCTACCAGGACGGTTTCCGAAAAAATGGCGTCGCTGGCCCACCGCTCGGAGGAAATCGGCAAAGTGGTGAACGTGATTCAGGAGATCAGCGAGCAGACCAATCTGCTGGCCCTGAATGCGGCTATCGAAGCGGCGCGCGCCGGGGAGCACGGACGCGGCTTTGCGGTGGTGGCGGGCGAGGTGCGGCGGCTGGCCGAGCGCACCAAGAGCGCTACCGAGGAGATTGCGGGAACCATTCGCAGCATCCAGGAGGAGACGCGGGACACCCTGCAGGTGATGGCCGAAAGCCGCACAGCCGTGGAAAGCGGTATGGAGGAGACGTCGAAGGCCCGGCAGAGCCTGGAAACGACCATCGCGACTTCAAAGCAGGTGGAGCAGCAGATTCACCTGATCGCCACCGCGGCCACGGAACAGACCTCGGCTGCCGGAGAGATTTCAGAGTCCGCGGGACAGATTTCGCAGTTGGCCCTGGAAAACACGCATTCCGCCGAAGAGGCTGTGGAAGCACTGAAGAACCTGTCTTCCCTGGCTGCCGAACTAGACGCAATGATCCGGCAGTTTCAGTTGGAAGGGGAGACACAGAGCGGCGGAAAATTCTCGGGAGGAGCGCGGGCAGCCGTATCGCAAAGTTTGCGTGCCGCACAGGTGTAACGCGAGCGCCTTTCGATGAAGGATTGTGCGGGGAACGATCGAGTAGGGCGGGAACCTGGATCTGCGGCCCCGGTTAGTGTACCTAAGAATTCACGGCCGGGGCATCCCGCCCAAATCCTGAAGGTTGCTGTGCAGGTGTAACGCGAGCGCCGTTCGATGAAGGATTGAGCGGGGAAGGACCGAGTGGGGCGGGAACCTGGATCTGCGGCCCCGGCGAGCGAACTCCCAAAGTTCCTTGCCGGGGCTACCCGACCGAATCCTGAAGGCTGGGGCCTGCTCCCGAAATGGCCCCCGCCGCGCGCCAACGCTTCGTGCTCTATTCATTTCCTATACGCATTCCCTTTCGCAGACCGCGTGTACAGTTATTCTGGAGTTGCGGCCGGCATGGCGGAGCGCGCGGCCTCTTTGCGTCACGCCGCGCGACTGCTGCAAAAGCAGTTCATCGTTCGCAGTTCACAGTACCGGGCCAGAAGCTTGCGGCAACACCGCGGACTGTGCATTACGAACTGTGAACTGATCTGTGCATCCCATCCAGGAGAGAAAAAGGCATGAGCGCGGTAAAGTACGACCTGGTCGTTATCGGTTCCGGGCCTGCGGGCCAAAGGGCCGCCGTGGCCGCTGCCAAGATGGGCAAACGCGTGGCCGTGGTGGAGGCTCGCGAGGTGGTGGGCGGCGTGTGCATCAACACCGGCACCATCCCCTCCAAAACCATGCGCGAGGCGGTGCTGCATCTCTCCGGCTACAACTACCGCTCGGTGTACGGCGTGAGCTACCGGGTAAAAGAAAAAATCACCATGACGGACCTGGCCTTCCGGGTGCAGGCGGTAATTAAAACGGAAGTCGATGTGACCGAAGCGCAACTCTCGCGCAATGGCATCGATGTGGTGCATGGAATTGCCCGGTTCATCGATCCTCACCAGGTGCGCGTGGACGGCGCGCAGACCGATGCGACGCTGGAGGCGGACCGCATCATCATTGCCGTAGGCACCAAACCGGCAGTGTCAGAGAAAGTGCCGGTAAACGGCAAGACCATCATCAACAGCGACCAAATTCTGGGCCTGGAGGCTCTGCCCAAGTCGTTGATTGTGGTGGGCGGCGGCGTGGTGGGCGTGGAGTACGCCTGCATGTTCGCCGTGCTGGGCGTGCGCGTCACATTGATCGAAAAGCGTAGCCGGCTGCTGGAGTTTGCCGATCAGGAGATTATCGAGGCGCTCAGTTACCACTTGCGCGACATGCGCGTGACCATGCGCCTGGGCGAGGAAGTGGAAAGTGTGGAGGAACCGACTCCAGGCACGGTCGTGGCCAACCTGGAGAGCAAAAAGAAGGTTTCAGGCGACGCGCTGCTGTACGCGGTCGGCCGGCAGGGAAACGTGGACGACCTGAACCTGGCTGCCGCCGGCCTCGAAGCCGACATACGCGGCCGCATCGCCGTCAACGAGCACTACCAGACCAAGGTGGAGCATATTTATGCGGCGGGCGACGTGGTGGGCTTTCCGTCGCTGGCCTCGGTGTCCATGGAGCAGGGGCGCATCGCCGCATCGCACGCGTTCAACGACCATGCAGCGTCTTCCAATCCCAGCTTTTACCCGTACGGCATCTTTACCATCCCGGAGATCAGCTTCATCGGCAAAACCGAGGAGCAGTTGACAGGCGAAGACGTTCCTTACGAAGTGGGCATGGCCTATTACCGCGAGGTGGCGCGCGGGCAAATTCGCGGCGACACCACGGGGCGGCTCAAGCTGATTTTTCATCGCGACACGCGCAAGCTGCTGGGCGTACACATCATCGGCGAGGACGCCAGCGAGTTGGTGCACATAGGCCAGGCAGTGATGACGCTCGACGGCACCATGGACTATTTCATCGACACCGTCTTCAACTACCCAACGCTGGCGGAGTGTTACAAAGTGGCCGCGTTCAATGGACTGGGGCGGTTGCACCGGTATCAGACGGGGTAGACCGAGCTATCCACGGTCCACTGTTCACCGTTAACAGCTCTTCCCCTGGAGGGTGTTATGACAACGGCGATCGGCGTCGTCATCACAGACCACATCGCGGCGGCAAGGCTGGAGGAGCTGCGGCTGGCCGGAAAGGTGCTGCGCTATCCCGGCGACCCGGATGCAGTAGAAGCGCTCGAGGCGATTCCCGACAGCGCATTGGTCGATCTTCTCGCCAGGCAAATCGAGAGCCTGGCGGGCGGCAAAGCAGGACCTGTTAACGCGGCGGCTATCGACGCGATCGGCGTAGCCGTTCCCGGGTTCGTGCGCTCGGGGGTCGTCGAGGAATCGCCCAATCTGCCGCAGATGAAGGGCACACGGCTGGCGGACCAGTTGACCTCGGCGCTCAAGGAGCGCGGCATCGCGGCCCCGGTGCATATCGCCAATGACGCGGACGCCATCGCCGCGGGCGTGGCTGCCACGCGCGGCCGCCTCGACAAGCTTACCCGCGTGTGGACCATCGGAAAAGGCATTGGGTACGGGCGCTGGCCGCACACCGACGGCGTGTGGGAGGGCGGGCACATCACGGTGACGCTCGACCCCAAAGAGCGCTACTGCGGATGCGGCGGCATCGGGCATCTGGAAGGCATCATGGGCTATCGCGCCATGCGCATGCGCTTTCTCGACCTGGAGCCCGAAGAGGTGTTTGCCAACGCCAAAAACGGCGACATGCGTTGCCGCCAGTTTGTGGACCTGTGGCATCGCGCCCTGGCCGCCGCCACCGCTTCGTTCATTCACCTGGCAGGGCCGGGGCGCTTTTACTTCACCGGAAAGAATGTGGGATTTCTGGAGCTGCCGCTGCTGCGCAGCCACCTGGAAACCATGGTCCGGATGAGCCCGCTGCAGAGTTTTTCGCTGGAAATCCTGCCCCCGGACGATGAAACCGCGCTGATCGGGGCGGGCGTGAGCGCATTGCGGGCGGTAAAACAGGGAAATAGGGAATAGTAGCGCCGGATTCCAGTCCGGCTGTCGTGCGGGTCTCCAGACCCGCACCTTCCGGAAGTTACGCACAGTCAATCGCTCTTTGTACGACGACGCGTCTTACCGCGAGTGGATCGTTTTTGCGGTGCAGCGAAAAACGCGCGCTCCGGCACGGCTATCTCACCGCTTCCGCAGATAAGTGCGCGACAGCCTGTCGTGCCATGTGAGGTGGCCGTCGTCGAAGAGCGCCCACACCACGCCCAGGCCAAGCGGCAACACGGACAGGAGCATTGCCAGGAGGCGACCGCAGCGTTGCCCGCGGCTGGTGGTGTAACCCGAGAACGTGTTGATCTCGATGCCAGCGTACCTCATACCGGGCGTGGCTCGGGCCAGGGTCATGAAGCACGTGTGATAGGCGACGCCGATGGCCAGAAGCGCGAGCGCGGCCGAGAACTCCACCGCGCGCACGCCCGGCAGTTCGCTGACGTTGGATGCAGCCAGCATGGCAGCGGCCACCAGCGCGGCGGCGATCAACGTGCAATCGACAAAAGCTGCCAGCAGGCGCCGGCTGAGAGGCGCAGGCTCGATCTCGGGCGCGGGCTTGAACGCGGGCTCCTCAAGGAACTCGTCGACAAGCTGCTCCCGCGGCTGCGCTGCGAAGACCAGGGTTGGAGGCTGCGCGGCAAAACTCATGGATGGAGACTGCGCCTCAAGACTCATGGAAGGAGGCAACGCCTCAAGGGCCATGGCCGGCCATTCGGGACGCATCCATGCCGGCGCCACCGGCGGTTCCATAGTGGCTGGCGCGGGTTGGATGGAGATCGCGGCCGGATCGACCTCAAAGATGCTCAACTGGGGCGCTGATCCCGCCTCGGCCAGGGGGCCTTCCGCGCGCCGCGGACGTACCCTGCGGGTCGCAATCATCTCCCGCGGGAACTCGATCAGGTTGGCGTAAATAGGCTGAACCGATTCGCCGGGCTGAACTGATTCGCCCGGCTCGCCCAGATGTGCCTCCGTAATGGACGGGCGATCGTAGCGAGGCAGAGCTTCATAGGGTGCGGTCTCGTCCAGTTGCGTGTCGGTTTCCAGCTCCCAGCTTGGAGCGATTGCCGGGACAATCGCCGTTTCCCGGCGGATCTGGGGCCGCTGCGGCAGCTTTTGCGGCGACGGGAACACTACGGGCGCGGCGTGGCGCTCGGAGATGGGCTCGGGTTCCCAGTCGGGCTCGGCAGAGGTCGCAGCTTCAAGGCCGTCGAGAACATACTGAAATGCGGCCTGCGCCTGCTGTGCGGCGTTGGAGGCAGCCTCAGCGGCATGCCCCGCGGCGCGAGCCTCGCGGGTAAGCATGTCACTGTAGCTGGGGGCATTGGCGTAACGCGCGGCCACCCGCGCGGCGGCTTGAGCAGCCCGGCGGCCACGCGCGCGCCGGTTTTCAGCGGGCGCGGCGGTTTCGCCCGCCGATGGAGTCTTGCTCCTCAAGTGGGCCGCTACGCGGCGATTGACTTCCTGCTTCCACTCGGGGAAGAGAACAGCAGTATGAAGTGATGTGCTCAACGCTCCTGGTTCCCTTCTGCTGCAGCGGGCCGCGTTCCCGGCTCGCGCGCATGATGTGGTCCGCGCGCCGCAGCCCGAAACCGAACCGGGTCAACGCAGACGTTGCTCAACAACCAAGGAAAGAGGATCGCGGACAAAGGCAGGCGCACCCATGAGATTGGGCTCGTGACCGCGCGGTCAACCCGGCTTGTGCAGTTACCAGAGCGCGAGGAGTGCGTCCTATCTGATGCAGCCGGCTTTGCTATGCTGAGCGTTACACCGGTTTGAGTCAGGGATGCGTCCTCGTTATTTAGTATGTATCACGCTGCTGGCCGCCTGTCACCTGCAACTGGGCGCACAGGCCCCGGAAGTGTTGATCAATATGGCACCCGTGGGGGCGGCACCTGCGGCGCAACGTGAGACGGACAGCGCGCAAAGCCCCGGTTTGCCCTCCGGCTTGCCCGCTGCGGCAGACCCAACCAACGATCTGCCCAACGATCCTGGTCAGGAGCTGGTGCCACAGGCCGTGCCGGAACCGGCGCCGGAAACCGGAACTCCCGTGGAATGGGAGGCGAAGCACCAGGAGTGGGCCGGCGATACGCTCACCCTGACCGGCGACGTGGTGGTCCACTACCGCGATTACGTGATTCGCGCCGACAGCGTGACCTACAACCGGACGACCACGGAGATGGAAGCCGACGGCCATCTGCAGCTTACCGGCGGGCCCAACGACGTGCTCATCAACGCCTCGCATGGCGACATGCGACTCAACATGCATACCGCGCGCTTCTACAACGTGAACGGGTCGCAGGGCGTGCATGCCATGGGGCACACGGTGGTGTACTCGATCCCGAACCCGCTGCTGTTTTCAGGCCGGGTGCTGCTCCAGACGGGCGAGGGCCGCTACCGCATCGTCGACGGCTCCATCACCAACTGCCGGCTGCCCCACCCCGACTGGCGGATTGACGCGCGCTCGATCAACCTGGACAACGAAGAGGCGTCGACCTCGAATGCGTTCTTCGAGTTTCTCGGCATGCCGATCTTCTACCTGCCCTATCTGCACCATCCGGCAAACGACACGGGCCGGGTGAGCGGACTGCTGACTCCGGTGATCAGCAACGGATCGTCGATTCGCGGCTACACGCTGGGCGAGCAGGTGTACTGGGCGATCAACCGCAGCACGGATATGGTGGTGGGCGCGGAGTACTTCAGCAAGCGCGGCTGGGCGCCCAATGGCGATTTCCGCTACAAGGGGCCGGGACTCGACCATCTGACCGCGCGCTGGAACGCGCTGCTCGACCGCGGCATTGAAGAGCCAGTGACAGTATCGACGGCTTATCCCACCGGCTACGAGCTGGTGAATCAGGGAGGCGTCGACGTCACGGTGCTGGGGCGCAAGGATTTTTCTCCCAACACGCGTGTTGCCGGCACCATGGAATACCTGTCGAGCTACGTGTACCGGCTTGTCTTCGACGACAACTACTCACAGGCCATCAGCTCCCAGGTGGCGAGCAACGTGGTGTTCACCCATAACCACCGCGGTATGATGCCGTCCGTCTGGCTGGACCGGTTTGAATCCTTCGCCAGCACCAACAATGGCAATGAAGTAAGGATTCTGCGCTTGCCTCTGGTGCGTTACGACGTGCTGGACCGGCCACTGGGGAGCTCGCCGCTTTATTGGGGAATGGGATCGTCGCTGGGCTATCTGAATCGCTCCGAGCCATTCTTCCACTCGCGCAACGTGGGACGAGTGGACTTCTATCCGCATCTTTTCATGCCGCTCTCAGCAGCAGGTTGGAGCTTCCTGCCTGAAGTTGCACTGCGTGAAACCGCGTACACCATCAGCCAGACACCCACGCCGACAGGTCCCTTCACCACCCCAAAAATCAGCCACAGCCCGCTCAACCGGACGGACCTGGAGGCATCGATCGACATACGTCCGCCCGCGCTGGAACGGGATTACGAGCTTCCTTTCTGGCATCGGGAGCTGCGCCACGTGATCGAGCCGGATCTGAATTACCGGTATGTGGGCGGAATCGGCACGCAAGCCCAAGATGTACTCCTGTTCGATACCACCGACATTGCCAGCAACGTGAATGAGGCCGGCTTCTCGCTGACGCAGCGGTTTTATCTGCGGCCCGAGGGCTTGAAACCGTGCGGCACGAACGATAAGCAAGCCGGCGACGAAGCCGATGCCACAGCCGATTCGCAGAATGCGGCCGTCTGCCCCAGCGCGCCGCGCGAGTGGGCGACCTGGGAGATCGCGCAGGAGTACTTTATCGATCCGAACTTTGGCGGAGCGCTCATTCCGGGCCGGCGCAATGTGTTCGATGCCACGCTGGACCTGATGGCGCCCACGTTCCTGACCTCGGCGCGCAACATTGCGCCCATCACTTCGCGTATCCGCTTCGAGGCCATCGACAACCTGCGCATCCAGTGGGACCTGGCGTACGACACCATCGCGGGTCAACTGGCCGCAGACAACGTGTTCGCAGGTTACAGCTTTGGCCGCACCACTCTGGGCATCGGGCACGCGCTGCTGAACGCCGTGGACGACCAGGAGATGAACGGCGCCACGCCCTCCACTCCCGCCACTTTCTCTACACTCAAGAGCCAGCAGATACAGCCCTTTCTGGAAATCGGCAAGCCCAGCGGAAACGGGCTCAACCTGGCGGTGAACGGCGGCTACGACTTTGTGCAGCACTCAGTACAGTACGGAGGCGTGCAGGCGGTGTACAACTGGAACTGCTGCGGCCTGACCCTCGGCTACCGGCGTTTCGAACTGGGCACGGTGGGCTCGACGAGCCGCGACGAGACCCAGTGGCTCTACAGCTTCACCCTGGCCAACTTCGGCGCTGTGGGCGACATTCGCCGCGCCAACTCCGTGTTCCACGATCCCACGCTGCCGCCGGCGTATTAAAGACAGGGACTACGGGACTAAGGGACTGAGGGACTAAGGGGCTAAGGGACTAGGGCCTCGACTGGCC
This sequence comes from Occallatibacter sp., assembly GCA_050015795.1. GTDB lineage: Bacteria > Acidobacteriota > Terriglobia > Terriglobales > Acidobacteriaceae > Telmatobacter. The sequence goes on from JBEKAS010000065.1 coordinate 16,814, forward strand.
GCCCATTTCGAGGAAGATTCTGAATGCGGCAGATCCGCCCCCGCACTCTTGCGCTATCAGGCTGGATATTCGAGGCTGCCGTGGGTTTCCGGTCACTTAGTCCCGAGTCCCTCAGTCCCTTAGCCCCTTAGTCCCTGCCTTGCGGTATCCTTTCCTGAGGGGAAATCAACTTGGTAAATGCTCGTTTTTTAGCCGGAATGCTCCTTCTTGGCCTGACCGCTGGGTGTAAAGCACAAATCGCCCCACCTTCTGCGCCCGATCCCGCGCTCAATCGCCGCATCGAGGTTTTGGTTCGCTCGGAGTTCGATCTGCCCGCGGACGTTACGTTCAACATTGGCGCTCGCAAACCCAGCCAATTTACAGGCTACGAGACGCTGCCCATCACCATCACGCACAACGGCAAGGCGCAGGAGTTCGATTTTCTGATTTCGGATGACAGCACCAAGCTC
>JBEKAS010000066.1:0-17111 GCA_050015795.1 Occallatibacter sp.
TGCAATCATTCGCTGCCACCTTCGAACGCCTTCGCGCATCCTTAAGTAAGTAGCATTGAAACCGAATCTGCGGCGGAAAGGCGTGCCTTGAACGAATCGACGACCCAACCCCCGATCGAATCAATGACCGAATCGACGACCGAAGCGACCGAGCAGCATCAAGGGGATCCCGCAACCGCCGGCGCCGCGCCGCCTGCTCACCGGCCTTCCGTGGTCATCGTCGGCGCAGGCTTTGGCGGCCTCAACGCCGCCAAAGGGCTTCGGCATCTGCCGGTCGACGTCACGGTGGTCGATCGCTGCAATCATTACACCTTTCAGCCGCTGCTCTACCAGGTCGCGCTGGCCGTGCTTTCCCCGGCCGACATCGCTCAGCCCATCCGCTCCATCCTGCGCCATCAGCGCAATACTCAAGTGCTCATGGATGAAGTTGTCGGCATCGATACCTCCGCTCAGCACATCGCCATGGCCAGCGGGGCGAGCCTCGACTACGACTACCTCGTTCTGGCTACCGGCGCCACTCATTCCTACTTCGGACACGACCAATGGGAGCCCCTCGCGCCCGGCCTCAAGACCATCGAGGACGCTATCGAAATTCGCCGTCGTGTGCTGCTGGCCTTCGAGCTGGCCGAGCGCCAGATGGTTGAGCAGGGCTGGCACCCTCCGCTCAACTTCGTCGTCATCGGCGCCGGACCCACAGGCGTTGAGCTTGCCGGAGCCATCAGCGACATTGCCCAGCTCTACATGCGCCACGACTTTCGCCACATCGATCCTGCCAAGAGCCGCGTGCTTCTCCTCGACAGCGGGCCGCGCGTGCTGGCCGCCTATCCCGCGGATCTTTCAGCCAAAGCCGAAGCCACTCTCAAGCGGCTGGGCGTCGAAGTACACACCAAAACGCAGGTGACCGGTGTCGGCCCCGGATGGGTTGAAGCCAACGGCCTGCGTACCGAGGCCGCCGTCACGCTTTGGGCCGCCGGCGTACTGGCCTCACCCCTCGGCAAGATGCTCGCCGCGCCGCCCAACGTCAACCCCGAAGTCAAATTCGACCGCCGTGGCTGCGTCATCGTCGACGACAAGCTCAACCCAGCCGGCCTGCCGCAGGTCTTCGTCCTCGGCGACCTGGCTCACTTCGAGCAGGACGGCCATCAGATCCCCGGCGTCGCCCAGCCCGCAATACAGATGGGCGATCACGTCGCCAAAATGATCGCCGCCGACCTCGCCGGCAAACCGCGCCCTGCTTTCCGCTACTTCGACAAAGGCGACATGGCCACCATCGGCCGCATGTCTGCCGTCGCCAAGGTCGAGTGGCCCTTCGAGGCGCACATGAGCGGCTTTCCCGCATGGTTCACCTGGCTCACCGTCCATATCTTCTTTCTCATCGGTTTTCGCAACCGGCTCTCCGTCATGGCTGCATGGGCATGGACCTACTTCACCTTCACGCGTGGCGCCCGGCTCATCTACGGCGACCAGACACTGCCCGGCTGGCCGGAGAATGTCGCGCCTACACGGAAGCCCGAATGAATTCCTTTTGAGCCGCGGGGAGATGCCGCCTGATTCCGGCAGACACCGATGCATCCACTAATTGATGACACCTAACTGGCGCAGAACCGTAGCATGGTCAAAATAGACGCGTTCGCAAACCAGGCCGTCGCCCTCGAACAGGAAGAACAGTGCCGCTGCAACCTCCATCTTGCGTCCTGTCGGCGCAATGCCGGCCCACTCTCCCTTTTGTGTTCCGCCGAACACGCATTCTACGATCACCGCATCGTCCGAATGGTAGGTTCTTCCTTCGCGCAGCCAGAAGTCCGGATATGCGTCCAACAGTCCATGCAAAAGCGCATCCACACCTGCCGCTCCATCAACGACTCCGCCCAAAGCCGGCACGTCGTATTTCGGCCGTGTAAACGTCGCAAGAGCTGCAGCAACATCGTGCTTGACCGCCTCAGCCTCTATGTGCGCTTTGACAACTGCATCCCTGCGCGCTCGAAGCGCGCCTAAGTCGGGATTGCTCATGGTGGCTCCTTAAGGAGAAGGTAAGAAACCAAGGGACAGCAAAGTGAGTATATGCATGGCCCAGAGCCACTCGCAAGCAGATTCATCTCGAATTAACATCGAGCTCATCGGCCAGCCTCGCTTGCGCACAGTCGAGTAAAATATTAAAAGCATGCTCGATCTATCTTTCGTTCGCGCCAACCTGCAGTTGGTGGAAGAAAAGCTCCGTGCGCGCGGGGCCGACCCGGCCGCGTTGCTGGGCGATTTCCGCGCGCTCGACAAGAACCGGCGCGAGGCCATTACCCAATCCGAACAGCTCAAGGCCCGCCGCAACGAGCTCTCGCAGCAGGTGGGCGCGCTCAAGAGGGCTGGCCTACACGACGATGCCCTGCCCGTCATGGACGGGATCAGTGCGCTCAAAGAGAAGTTAGATGAGCTCGACAAAGCCGCGGCCAGACTCGACGAGCAGTTGCGCGACTCTCTGGCTCGCGTTCCTAACCTCACGCGTGACGACGTGCCCACCGGCCTCTCTGAAGCTGACAATAAAACCGTCAAAACCTGGGGCGAGCAGAAAAAGTTCGATTTCACGCCCAAGTCCCATTGGGAAATCGGCGAAGCCCTCGGCATTCTCGATCTCGAGCGCGCGGCGAAGCTCTCGGGTGCGCGCTTTGCCGTTTACATGGGCGCGGGAGCGCACCTCGAGCGGGCGCTCATCAACTTCATGCTCGACATGCACACCCAGAAGCACGGCTACAAAGAAGTGCTGCCACCGTTCATGGTCAATTCGAAATCTCTCTTCGGCACTGGCAACTTGCCTAAGTTTGCCGACGACCTGTTCTGTTGCTCCGATGCCGATGCCGAAGCCGCCTCGCGTGGCGAGTACAAAGACAATGACCATTGGCTCATTCCCACCGCCGAGGTTCCCGTCACCAATCTCTATCGCGACGAAATTCTCGACGAAGCGCGTCTGCCCATCTCGCTCACAGCCTACACGCCGTGCTTCCGCGCCGAGGCCGGCGCGGCCGGCAAAGACACACGCGGCATCATCCGCCAACACCAATTTCAGAAGGTCGAGCTGGTCAAATTCACGCACCCCGAAGAGTCCGACAGCGAGCACGAAAAGCTCACCCGCAATGCCGAAGAGATTCTCGAGGCGCTCAACCTCCCCTACCGCCGCGTCCTGCTTTGCACCGGCGACACCGGCTTTTCCTCCGCCAAAACCTACGATCTCGAAGTCTGGCTGCCCGGCCAGAATCTTTACCGCGAAATCTCCTCCTGCTCCAACTTCGATGCCTTCCAGGCGCGCCGCGCCAATATCCGCTATAGGCCGTCAGGCCCCAAGGCCAAGCTGGAATTTGTGCACACGATCAACGGCAGCGGCCTGGCCGTAGGCCGCACCTGGCTCGCCATTCTCGAGAATTACCAGCAGGCGGACGGCTCGGTGCGAATTCCCGCGGCCATTCGCCCTTACATGGGCGGACTCGATAAAATCATGAGGGAGTCCTGATGGCATCTTCCTCATCCAATGGCGCCCCTGTTGGCGCGACCGCCCAGCCCCGGCGCGGCATCAAGCAAATTCTGCACAGCTATTTCTACTGGACCTACTCGCGCGGATCGATCCACTTCGACGTGATGGTCACCCTGATCCTGCTCTTCATCTTCATCACCCCGCATCTATGGGATTACGGCGCCAAGCCTCCTCTCTCCGCGGGCCCCGTGCATCCCCTTCAGGTGGTCGGCAACGGCCGCGGCGTCATCGTCACGGTACCCGCTTCGGATGTAAGCATTCCCGTGGGCGCCTCCAACCAGCAGGTCAAAAAGGTGCTGCGCCAGGCCATCGAGCCCGTGATGGGCGACTCCGTCTTCGTGGAGAAGTGGGAGACGGTCACCGACGCCCAGGGAAATCTGGCCTGGAAGATTTGGGCGCACCGCTAAGCTCATTTTTCTCATCCTCCGGGCCCCATTCTGCGTCAAATAAGCGAAGGACCCTCATGCACTCACGCAATCCTCTTGTATTTCTCGCGCTCCTTGCGATCGCCATTCTGCCGCTCCGGCCGCTGCACGCTGAGGACAAAGCCAGTGTGCTCGCAAAGCTCGATGCTGCAGCCAATGGTTTTCGCACCACCACGGCTACCGTCGAGTTCGACAGCATTCAGTCCGACCCGATCTACGACAAGGATGTAATGACCGGAACCGCGTACTACGAGCGCAATAGCCACTTCGAGATGGCCGTTCATTTCACAGCGCACCAGGGCCGGCCCACGGGAAAAGCCTACATTTTTTCCGGCGGCACGCTGCGTGTTTCCGATACCGGCAAGGAACAGGACGCCAAGCCCTACGACCAGGCTAACAAGTACGAGAGCTATTTCGTGCTGGGCTTCGGCGCCAGCGGCAAGGACCTCGAGGAGAAGTGGACGATCAAGTATCTCGGCCAGGAAAAAATCGATGGCGTCGTAACAGACAAGCTGGAGCTAGTGGCGAAAGATCCAACCGTGCGCAAGAACATTGTCAAGGTCACGGTTTGGATGGACACGGCCCGGGCCGTCAGCCTCAAGGTGATCTTCGATGAAGGCGAAGGGCAATCCTACGTCTGCCACTACACCAACATCAAGGTGAATCAACCCCTGCCGAAAACCGTCTTCGATTTCGACAAATGACGCCGATCCATCAGCCGCGAAAGCGCAATCCCGCCCAACACAAACAGCATGGGGAAGCACTCGATCGTGTAACGCGTCTCGGGCGCTTGCACGGTCCATAGCAAAGCGCTGCGCAGCAGCAAATAGGCGAGCAGCGCGCCCCAAAAGCGCGGCCGCATGCACAGCCCAACGATCGCCAGCAGCAGGTAAAGCGCATTCAACCCCGCGTAGGCCCAGCTGAACTCGGTCTCCGCGTGATGATGCGCGTAGACCCACCAGTCGAGGTCGATGTTCAGGTTCTCCACGCGCGGGCGCAGCCACATATCGGCCACGCGCCCCAGCGGCAGCCACAGATAGTAGCGCCACGGATGCGCGGTGATGCGCTCCTCGTCCAGCCGCTCAAAGCCCGCATCGACCCCCGGCGTCAGCGCCATGCCGTGGCTGTTGTAGTCCTCGGCCACTGCCGCGGTCTCGGCATACTGCGTCGGCGTATCGAAGGCGCGGTTGGGCAGCTCGCTCACGTCGAGCTTGTCCCCTGGCACATTCCAATAGATCTCGTACGTCGAGATGAAGTCCAGACACCAGCTCTTCACCCAGTGCTCCCATCCGGGATTGGTGCTTTCGCCGGGGTCGGTAGCCAGCCGCGACGCCAGCGGCTCGATCACGTGAAACACGCGCCAGTTGCGCGACGTCCACGCTGCAAATGGCGTCAGCGCCAGCAGCGAGCAAACCACGGCCATGCGAACAATTGAAGTAGCGCCGGTCTCCAGACCGGCTGTCGTGCGGGTCTCCAGACCCGCACCTGGTTGCCGAAGGCCTGGACGCGGGCGGTACCGGCCCCCAAACCCAATCAACAGCGCCGGCGCAAAAGCCACCGCAGCCAGCACGCCATCGGGACGCAAAAGCGCGGCGGCGGTGATTGCAAACGTAAAGCAAAGCGCATTCACCCAACCCGGGTCGTCGTGAAAGCGCGCCATCGTCCACAGCGCCAACGCCAGCACGAAGAGCGTGGGCGTCTCCGCAAGCGGAGCCGCCGTGTACGAGGCGGTGAAGGGGCAAAGCGCGGCCAGCCAGAGAGTGATCAGCGCCGCGGCTTGCCGGTGCCGGGGCACAACGCGCCGCACAAACCCGGCCAGCAGCAGGCAGCCCAGCAAATCCAAAGCAATCTGCACGCAGGCCGCCGCAAAGTAGTTCTCCATCCCGAAGATCTTGAAGCACAGGGCGAGAAACAGTGGGTAGCCCGGCAGCCGGGTCAGCGTCGAATAGATCGCACCGCTCGGCAGTTCCAGAGCATATTGGCCATGCAGCAGAAGGTTCTTGGCCAGGCCTCCGTAGACCAGCGAGTCCCCGACCACCTGAAAGATGTTCCTCAGCATCCACAAGCGCAGCGCCAGGCCCGCGCCCAGGGCAAGCGCCACAGGCAGGGCCGGGCGCAGATACGCCGCCGCCCGGCGCGTCCATGCTCGCATCCGGGCCGTCAATTGACTCTCTTGGGCAGCTTCCATACGATTCGTACTGTATAGCGTACGGCATTTCCAGCAATTGCGCGCCTTGCCGATGGTAGGCCGGGGCGGTCGGCTGGCGGGTGCTGTGGCCTTTTTTGCGCGATTTTCGCGCCGGAGTCAGCCAAAAACACTCATGCCCGACCGGCAAATCTTCTACGACCCGCAACGCAAGCGCTGGAAGCGTCTGCGCCGCATTCTGGATATTACGGCCGTGGTGTCCACCCTGGTGGTCGCAGGCTTTATCTTCAATGTGCTACGCGGCCAGCACCTGCCAGAGCTGCTGCTGCCCATTCCCCGGCACAATTACAAGGCATTGCCCGACACCTCTCTTCTCCGCAACGCCAAAAACCAACGCCCCGCGCGCCGCAAAACCAAGCGCAAGCCTTCTGAAATTCCCTTGAATACCGGTGAAGGCTTGCGCGCCGCCTATTACGTGCAGGACGACGCGGGCAGCTATTCCTCGCTCATTGAACACGTGCACCAGGTTGACTTGCTGTTCCCGCAGTGGCTGCATGTGGACTCCCCGCAGGGAACCCTCATGATGATGAGCGGCGACAATCTGCGCGAGTATCCGGTGATTCAGGGCGTCACGGTGCACGATCCCGACAACCTGAACAAGGTAAAGCAGGTGATTCAGAAGACTCACACCGACACTGAAATCTTCCCTGCCCTCAACAACTTTAATCCCCACACCCAGGACTGGGACACGGGCGTTGGCGACGTGCTCCAGGATCCGGCAAAGAGCGCCTCGTTCCGCCTGCAGATCGTGCGCTTTCTCACCACGTATCCGGTCTATCGCGGTCTCTCTCTCGATATTGAAAGCATCCCCGACGAAGACGATGACGCCTACCTGAGCTTCATCCAGGCGCTCTATCAGGAAATGCACGCTCGCAATCTGCGCCTCTATGTCAACGCCGCCGTGGCCACCAGCGACAGTGATCTCAAGACCATCGCCGCGAATTCCGACGGCATCATTCTCATGAACTACGACGAGCACCAGACCACCAGCGATCCCGGACCCATCGCCAGCCAGCCCTGGTTCATCGCCAATCTGGTGCGCGTGCTCAAAGTGGTACCCAAGGAAAAACTCATCTGCGGTGTGGGCAACTACGGCTACGATTGGGCGCTCTCCATTCCCGACCCTAAAGACCCCCATCATCCCAAGCCCAAGGTTCTCAATACCGACAATCTCTCCGTCTCCGATGCCTGGGAGCGCGCCTCCGACGCCGACGCCGATCTCGATCTCGACTACGACGCCCTCAATCCGCATTTCGAATACATAGACGAGGACGCCGGCCAGCGCCATGTCGTCTGGTTCCTCGATGCGGTTTCGCTTCTCGACGAAATGCGCGCCGCGCGCCAGCTCGGCCTGCAGACCTTCGCCCTCTGGCGTCTCGGTGAAGAGGACAGTTCGCTCTGGGATATCTGGGACCGGCCCAGCGATCCATCTTCGCTTGAGGCGCTGGGCACGGCGCCGGTCGAGCCCGGCCACGACGTGGACACCGAGGGCGAAGGCGACATTCTGCGCATCACCGGCCTGCCCCAGCCCGGCAAGCGCACCGTGGAAGTGGATACCGACGAGCCCGACCCGCGCAAAAAGCTCATTGTCGACGAGCACATGGACGTGTATCCGCACCCCTGGGTCGACGAGCAGTACGGCTACCATCCCCATGAGCTTGCGCTCTCCTTCGACGACGGCCCCGATCCCAAATGGACGCCCAGAATTCTCGACGTCCTCAAGCAGCATCACGCCACCGGCACCTTCATGCTCATCGGCGCCGAAGCTGCCGACAACATCGGCGTCATGCGGCGCATCGTCCGCGAAGGCAACGAAATCGGCAATCACACCTGGACGCACCCCGACATCAGCGAGATCTCCGCGCGCCAGCTCGACCTTGAGGTAAAACTCACCGAGCGCCTCTTCGAGAGCAAGCTGGGCATCCAGCCGCTCTACTTCCGCCCGCCCTACGACATCGACGAAGAGCCCGACACCGACCTTGAGGCCGAGCCCGCTTGGCGCATCCAGCAGGAAGGCCTCACCATCATCGGCAGCAAAATCGACACCGACGACTGGAACGAGAACCCCAGAAAGAAGCCGCAAGAGATCATCGACTCGGTCCTCGCCCAGTTGCAAACCATGCAGACCAAGCCGCAGTTCCAGGGCTCCATCATCCTCATGCACGATGGCGGCGGCGACCGCTCCGCCACTGTGGCTGCGCTGGGTCCGCTCATTGATGCGCTACGCGCCCACGGCTACACCATCGTTTCCGTCTCCGCGCTCATGGGCAAAACCACCGCCCAGGTCATGCCGCCTCTCACTTTCTGGCAGCGCGTGCGCACCCTTCCTGACTCCATCGCCTTTTCCGCGGTCGATATCGTCAGCAACTTTATCTTCATCGTCTTCTTCGTCGGCGACGTGCTCATGAGCGCGCGCCTCATCATCGTCGGCCTCTTCGCCATCATCGATCGCCTGCGCCGTCCCCACAGCCAGGCCTCGCCCGGCTTCAATCCCCGCGTCGCCGTTCTCATCCCCGCCTATAACGAAGAATCTGTCATCGTGCGCACCATCCGCTCCGTGCTCCACTCCGACTACAAAAACCTGCGCGTCATTGTCATCGACGACGGCTCCCGCGACCGCACCGCTGAAGTGGCCGCCGCCGCTTACGCGCGGGATATCGCCGCTGGCCGCCTGCAGGTACTCACCAAGCACAATCAGGGCAAGGCCGCCGCCCTCAACTACGCCCTCGAGCGCATCTCTGAGGAGGTCTACATCGGCATCGATGCCGATACCGTCATCGCCCCCGATGCCATCTCCAAGCTCATTCCCCACTTTGAAGATCCCGCCATCGGCGCCATCGCCGGCAACGCCAAGGTGGGCAACCGCGTCAATCTCTGGACCCGCTGGCAGGCTCTCGAATACATCACCAGCCAGAACTTCGAGCGCCGCGCCCTCAATCTCTTCCACGTCATCACCGTGGTTCCCGGCGCCATCGGCGCATGGCGCACCGCGCCCGTAAAAGCCGCCGGCGGATACCCGCTCAACACCGTGGCTGAAGACGCCGACCTCACCATGAGCCTGCTCGAGCAGGGTTGGAAAGTCGACTACGAAGACCGCGCCCTGGCCTATACTGAGGCGCCCATCGACGCCCGCGGACTCATGCGCCAGCGCTTCCGCTGGTCCTTCGGCACCCTGCAGGCTGTCTGGAAACATCGCGCCGCCTTTGTGCGCAACAAGGCCATGGGCCTCTTCGCGCTGCCCAACATCCTCATCTTCCAGATGTGCCTGCCCCTGGTTTCGCCGTTCATTGACATCATGTTCGTGGCCGGCATCGTCAACTACTTCGTCGATCGCCACTACCACCCTGAAGCCGCCTCCGCCGCCAGCTTTGAAAAGCTGCTGGCCTACTTCGGCGCCTTCCTCCTCATCGACTTCATCACCTCGTCCGTCGCCTTCAGCCTGGAGCGCCGTCATCCCGCCAACAAGGGCGACGGCTGGCTGCTCTTCCACATCTGGCTGCAGCGCTTCGCCTATCGGCAAGTCTTCTCCGTCGTGCTCTTCAAAACCCTCAAGCGCGCCATCGACGGCAAGCCATTCAATTGGGATAAGTTAGCCCGCACCGCCAAGATGAGCAAGCGCACCGAAGCCCTCACCGAAGCAGCACCATAATCCCTACGTCCCTTTGTGGATGGAAACGGATGCAAAAAGGTCGCGGGCGGAGGCAAATAGGGGTATATTGGTTACCTGCCGAAAGGCAAAGCGGAAATTCCGGTTTGCTGAATGCACAGGCTGTTCAGCGGGAGCATTTGGCGAGCCGCGCACATATAGGCGCTGCTGTAAACGCCGAGGCGGGCAAGAATGGGTCGATTTTTTGACGCGTTACAACGGTCCCAGGCCGAGCGTTCTGGAGTCGATCTGTCCGCTCTGCCAGGCGCAACTGAATTGATGGAGAACGTCGAGCAGGAAGCCGCGTTGGAATGGGAAACCGCGCTTAAAGGTCACGGCAAAAATATTGCGCAGGTATATTTTGAAAATATTGAACCCCCGGTCGCAACAGACGCGACCGAATTGACGGAGAGCGTCGAGCAGGAAGCTGCTTTGGAATGGGAAACCGCGCTTAAAGGTCACGGCAAAAATGTTTCGCAGGCAGATTTTGAAAATGATGAACCGCCGCGCGCAACTGAACTGACGGAGAACGTCGAGCAGGAAACCGCGTTGGAATGGGAAACCGCGCTTAAAGGTCTCGGTAGAAATGTTTCGCAGGTAGATTCTGGCAATAATGAACCGCCGAGCACTACGATTTTGGCTTCGGCCGATGCGCGCAAGACTCCGACCATCACGTGGCCGACACCCGACCTGATTACCTACGGGAAGAAGCTCACCTTTGCCCAGCTCAATGCCACAGCATCGGTTGAGGGAACTTTTGTCTACACACCTGACCCAGGCTATGTGCTCCCGGTCGGAACGCACACGCTATGGGTGACATTCATTCCGGCAGATTCAGGCCGCTACGCTCCGCGGCAGGTCGCAGTTTCAATTGTTGTGGCCAAGGCAACGCCAGCCCTCTCCTGGCCAAAACCTGCCGCGATCATCTACGGCGCCGCATTGGACGATGCTCAACTCAATGCCTCGGCGCCGGTACCTGGAAATTTCGACTACTCTCCCGCGCCGGGCGAGGTGCTCACTCCGGGAAGGCATACGCTCTCGGTAACCTTTACCCCCGCGGACAGCGCGAACTACGCCGCAGCACAGGCCTCCGTGTCGCTCACTGTGGCCAGGGCAACGTCTGTCATCCAATGGCCGGCACCCGACCCGATTACGTACGGCACACGGCTCAGCACCGCGCAACTCTGTGCCGTGGCGTCGGTTCCGGGAACATTCGAATACAACCCTGGCTTAGGAGCGGTGCTGGCAGCTGGAAAGCATAAACTGTCCGTGGTCTTCACCCCGGCAGATAATTTGGGTTACTCTAAATCGGAGACTGCCGCATCACTGACTGTGGCCAAGGCAACTTCTGCCATCACCTGGCCAACACCGGATCCGATTGCCTACGGCGCGGCCCTTAGCGCCACCCAGCTCAATGCCACAGCAACAGTGCCGGGATCTTTTGTCTATACACCTGCTGCGGGGGAGATACTCACTCCGGGAGTGCATGAGCTCTCAGTAACCTTCACTCCGATCGACACTCTGAATTACACAGCAGCGTTTGCCGTCGTGCCGCTCACTATTACCGAGAAGTTACCGGCCTTCGTCACCTGGCCGGTCCCCTCTGCCATTTCCTACGGCACCGCGCTGAGCGCCACTCAGCTCAATGCCACAGCAACAGTACCGGGATCTTTTGCCTATACACCTGCTGCGGGCGAGATACTCACTCCGGGAGTGCATGAACTCTCAGTAACTTTCACTCCGATCGATACTCTGAATTACACAACGGCGCGTGCCGTCGTGCCGCTCACTATTACCGAGAAGTTACCAATTCACATCACCTGGCCGGTCCCCTCTGCCATTTCCTACGGCGCCGCGCTGAGCGCCACTCAGTTGAACGCCACGGCATCGGTTCCGGGAACATTTGTCTACACTCCTTCAGAGGGCCACGTACTCGCGCCGGGGAAGTATACCCTCTCCGCATCGTTCGCTCCATCGGACACCGAAAAGTACGCGACGGCGCAAGCCGCGGTCGTGCTTCAGGTGGAGGGATTGCCTGACATTGCTTCGTCGCCTACCGCGGCCACTGAGACGCCGTCCACGTGGACCTTCTCTGCAATCGACCTTGCCCCCGAGGATTTCAACGAATGGGATAGCGAAGCATCCCCTACGGCTGAGCCTGTCAACTCTCGTGAAGAATGGGAAGCAAGGCCTGCCGCTCATTCCTTCAGCGAGACTCCAAAGCCGCTTGAGCAATCCGTCGACCGCGGTGCAACCCCGGCATCTTTGTTGGACAAACCTCGTGTTTTGGGTTCAGCCTCGCCCGCACCAGTCATTGTTAAGCAGCAAGAGTTGACTAAAGAGTTGGCGGATGGATCGCCCAGCCGTGCTTCGCACAAGCCAGAGGCTCGTCCTACGACGAGTGAGGTTCCCGTGGCGACGGGTTTGCCAAAACTCGCTGCGGTGCATGAAATGCGTCACTCACCCGAACTCACGGCGACAACGAGACGCAAAGCTGACGAGGCTGTCTTCCCGTTGTTTTCATCGTACAAAATCGAAGTTAAGGGGGAGCGGAAGACAGCGAAGAAGAAGTGGATGATCGTTGCTGCCGTTGGCGCCTGTTTGATTCTGCTTTCGCTCATCTTCATCATCCCGCGGTTCTCTCTTGGAACGAAGTCCGTGGCGAAACCATCTGTTCAGCCACTTCCGGTAGCAGCCGATACTCAACCGGGGACGGACGCGCCGAATCCGTCGGCCCGTGAACCGTTAACTCAGGAAAAGCCGCTGGCAACGACCGGAAAGCAAGAGGCAACGGACAACCGGCCGACCAACAGAAAGAACGGAGTGAACTCGGCACAGGTGCAGACGACGGGGATGAACGATCAACTGACCGCGCCAATACGAATTCCGAAGCAAGTCGCGGAATATGCGCCTCCCCCCCCGAGCCTTGACACGGCCGGTGCGGATGGCCTGGGCGGCAGCAGCGCAAATGTCAGCTTGTTCAATGGACACCCCCAGCCAACCGTTAAAGTTGCACCCTCCAGGCCGCTTGCCATTTCATCTGGCGTCGCGACTGGAATGCTGATTCATAGCACGCCGCCCGATTATCCGCCCATCGCTAAAACAGCCCGCGTGGCTGGCACTGTGGAGTTGCACGCCACTATCTCCACGAATGGAACGATTAAGGATTTGCAGGTTGTGAGCGGGCCGGTCATGTTGCGGCAGGCCGCACTCGATGCCGTGCGGAACTGGCGCTACAAGCCGTACAGGCTCAATAACCAGCCTGTAGAAGTTAAAACAACGATCAACGTGGTTTTCACCCTTGGCCGATGACCTATCGAAATGCGAACGTTGCTCGATCCCTGAATGCTTCCCCGCGGAATCCGCACCAGGACTGTCGCGGCGCTCAGCACGGCCTCCGCGCTGTAAGGAGCGGGTAGTGCACAAATGGTAATTGACGGCTAGACGGTGATTCACTCAGAACAGCTCCCTGAGGATACGCCGATACTCCATCGCCAGTTATGACCTGTCTCTTATTTAATTCGCTTTATTGCGAACGAAGAACAATCTTTTTCTTCTGTCCGCACTTCACCTGATGATATTCAATGGTCTCAACTCTGTATCCTTGCGGCGGGTCAGAGAGCGCCGGATCGGGGATAGAGTCGTCCCGGGAATTAAAGTCTCGATATCTGCATAACTTCGCATGCGAAAGAGGAAAATGTTTTCCTCTTTGCGCGAAAAGCATTCCACACCGGCGCGCACGATCTCCTAAACAGCGCCAATCCATGCTCAATGTTGCTTCGTTGCTCTGCATAACATGACGTATCAGTGTGACTCGGCATAGCACGCTAGTTGTAAGTCACCTCATTTTCATGGCTACGGGATTGCATCACCATTGGTCAAGCTGCGTTGTCAGCGACTCATGTACTAACGGAGAAAACTACCATGAAACTGCTACGCTCGCTCGCCAGCCCAGCATCTGCGATCATCCTTGTCGCCTTTGCGCTCGCGGTATCTGTTCCCGCCCATGCCGATCCTGTTGCATGGACCAACTGGTCTTCACAAACTTCCGGCAATCCAGGCTCCGCCAGCGGAACCATGGGGGGCACCACCGTCACGTACTCCGGCCAGATATTGGGCGTCGCGTCTGATTACCCCAGCTTTGATCCAGCCAGCAGCTACACTTCTGTCGCGATTGACAATGCTCCGCCTGCAAGCGATGGCGTCATTGAGATGAATGGCGGATCGGACCTCAGCGAGTCGATCACATTCTCCGCTCCCGTGGTTAACCCAATCATCGCCATCTGGAGCCTCGGTGCGGCCGGCGTCTCCGCCTCCTTCGACTTCACACCATCCGAACCATTCACTGTCGTAGCGGGCGGACCATCGGCTGAGTACGGCGGCTCTTCAATCTACCAGGGCACGGGCGCAGACGCCGGCAACGCCTACGGCCAAGAAGGCAACGGAGTGATCGAGTTGATCGGCACTTATTCAACGATCGACTTCACCACGCCGGAGTACGAGGGCTGGTACGGCTTCACTGTCGGCGAGGATACAGTTCTGAACGATCCGCCGACCGTTACTCCCGAGCCTGGGACGCTGTCGCTGTTCTGCCTCGGTCTCGGCCTTGCCGCGCTGCCCGTGCTCCGCAACTCGAAGGCGCGCCGTCGCCTGGTACACAAAGCTTAACGCGCTATATAACGCGCTATATAAATTGAAGTGAGTGAGAGCAAAATGGCCGGTTTGACGGCGATGGACAGGGTCAATTTCTGGATCCTGAGCCTATGGTCGGAAATCACCCATCCTTCGGGTAGTGTTAGTGTGGCCGGTTAACCACCCGCAGCCACACAAACTGCATGCAGCCTGAGCGAGTTTAGGCGCGTACCCGTTTGTTGTGACCGTTGAGTATCGCTTCCGAGGGACAGATTTGGTCTTGCCAAACCAGCTATCAGCGGTAAACTCTAGACAAATCGGAGCAAAGGAAATTCCAGTTTATTAGAGAGGGCCTCATGAGAGAGTGTGTGCCGATACAATTTCGCCGCGTCTCATCGTTCCTGCTCAAGTTGATGATTCTCTTTGCACTCGCCACCCCCTATGCCCTGGCCAGGGCGGGCGGAGGAGGAGCGGGCGGTGGAGGCGGACTGCTCACCCTGATCCTATTGCCGTTTGCGATCGCATATGCCTTGTATATGAATCATAGGATTAACAAGAAAAAAAAAGCAACGGAACTGCTGCTGAATACCCTCTCGCAAAACGACCCTGCATGGAACGAGGCAAACCTCGAAGCGCGCGTGCGACAAACCTTTCTCCAAATTGAAGTGGCGTGGGTCAAGCAAGACCTCGCACAGCTCGAGAGCCTTCTGCACCCTCAACTGTTCTCAGAATGGAAAGCGCAAATTGAACTCATGCAATCCAATGGTGAGCGCAACATCATGGAAGACCTCAGGATCGTGAATGTGAGGCTCGTCGAGGCGCAGAACTATCGAGACAAAGAGAAAGATATTTTTACGGCTTGCATTGATGCCGTAGCCACGGATTATACGATTGGCGCGAACGGGGAAATCGTCAGCTCCAATACGGGGAGCCGGCGCAAAAAGGCAAATAAAGAAAAGACTGAGGAAGGATTTCGCGAGTTTTGGACCTATGAGCGACACGACGAAAAATGGCTCTTGCTGAGGGTCGACCAAGAGAAGGACTGGAAGAAATCGGTCGATGCGGAACTCGTTGACGAGAAATAGCAGCAAAACATACCATTGCGCGTTCTTCAGTCGATTTCTCAACTTCAACGCCGCTCACGAGTAACACACGCTAATGACTGACAGCGCGCAGCCCTGGGAATTGCTTGCAGCCAGCATTGCAGGCCGGTTTGAAGGATCGATGCCGAAAGGGCCAAGCACCCATTGACGAGGTCGTGGGAGGTCGTCGTGTATTCTCGGGAACGCCTCATTCCTTCATTTCACATCAAATCTATGGCTTTGACGAATTCCATTTGCCTTTCTTTCCTTCTCGTTGCGTCCGTGGTCTTCTCACTCGAAAGAGACACGTATTTTGCTACTGATTTTTCGAGTTCATCCTGTGGTCCCTTTTGTGGGTCAGGTGGTTTTTCGAGCAGCGAGGCGAACCTTGCAATCCGTTGGATCAGGGTGAGTTCGTCGATTCTGGAAAGAATATCGCTGTTCAAAAGCGCCGTAGCCATCGTGTAAAAATGTGTCTGATCAGTTGCAAGACGAGACGTTTCCAGAAACGGAGAATTCTTGTAGGCCGATTTTAAGAAGGTGAATGCCCTCGTTAGTCTCGAACGCTCCGTACTCGATAGCCTCGCCGGAACGTCCGGCTTTTTGATAAAACTCTTGAGTATTTCTGTCGGCTTGCGGTGATTCCCATTTGACCGTACAAACAGAGCGAGTTCCAAGAGTTTTTCCCACATACGGTCAGCCTGCACTGTTTTGTTGGCGATGCCAGAGATGATATTAAGGCGCTTCAGCACAAATACAAAAGGAGTGCCTTTTCTCTTGGTAAATACATCTTGCTTTCTAATTTGCCTCTCGGCGATGAGGGCGTACACGTCCTTGAGCAATGGGTCATTTTGCTTCATCGCGCGAATAATATTTACGCGGTTAACTCTGACGCCATATTGATTGATATCGACAAAAAGATTGATCAACTCATTGAGCGAGGTATTTTCATTGAGCTCGATCTCGATTGTCGGAACGAGGTATTCTCGCAATCTGGCTATTGTGTTCTCGTCTAGGTCTTCAAGATGCTTCTTCTTGCCATCACCGAAGTCTACTCTGAAGCTAGCCTCTTTCCGGTATTGCTTATCGAGTATGTAATCGCGCCAATTCTGGACCCCGAAGTGCTTCGATCCGGGGTCAACGGCCAAAAACATTGCAATGCTGTCGAGGCGCTGCTTGCCGTCGAGTATGTTGAACTTAAATGCCGAGCCGGAAACGTCCTTGTACATGAAAATGGCCGGGATCGGACGACCGTTGACGATATTCTTGACCAGCTCTTGCCTCATTCGCAGCGGCCATACTTTGGGCCTCTGAAAAATCGGAATGAGATTCATCCTCTCTTCATTGAAGTATTGGACGAGGGTTTCCAATTTGGTCTGCGAGTTGCGATAGTCCATTGGCTTCCATGCTCCTGAAGGGGTGCCCCTAATCATAGCTCACCCCCGCACCCGTGTGGTTGGATTATTTGGAGTTGATGAAACAGAGATATTTTTGCCGTTGTAAGTTGTTGATTTTATGGTGCGCCCGGAGAGATTCGAACTCCCGGCCTACTGATTCGTAGTCAGTCGCTCTATCCAGCTGAGCTACGGGCGCACATGCGAGT
>JBEKAS010000067.1:0-16997 GCA_050015795.1 Occallatibacter sp.
GGGGCGACGAGCATTGCGCAGAGCGAGTTCTTTGTCGACGATCCGCGCGAGCACGGGGGACGAAAGGATCCCGCGTTTTATCAGAAGGTGATTGAGGACCCGTTTCTGCGGGGTCTGGCGTGGGAGATCAACGAGCAATCGGCGCGGACTGCGCGGGAGTGGGCGGATCGCGTGGCCAACGCCACCGGACGGCAGCGGTTTGTGGCCGGGGCGATGGGGCCGCTGACGGTGTCGCTCTCAAACTCGCCCGATGCCGACGATCCGGGATTTCGCGTGGTGACCTTCGACCAGGTGAAGGGGGCGTACGCCGAGCAGGTACGGGCGCTGATTTCGGGTGGTGCGGATTTGCTGCTGGTGGAAACGATCTTCGATACGTTGAACGCCAAGGCAGCGCTGGTGGCGATTCGCGAGGTGCTCGATGAGCGAGACCTCGCCGCGGAGGGTCGTGACGTGCCGGTGATCATTTCCGCGGCCGTGGGGCGCGGCGGCGAGACTATGATTTCGGCGCAGACCATTGAGGCGTTCTGGAATGCGGTGGAGCACGCGAAACCACTGGCCGTGGGATTGAACTGCTCGCTGGGGCCGGACCTGATGGCGCCTTTTTTGCGCGAGCTCGCGGAGAAGGCTGGTGTCGCGGTGTCGTGCTATCCCAACGCGGGCTTGCCCAATCCGCTTTCCGCGACCGGCTTTGATCTGGGACCTGAAGACATGGCGCGATACCTGAGCAGCTTTGCGCGCGAAGGGCTCCTCAATATTGCCGGCGGCTGCTGCGGCAACACACCCGAGCACATTGCGGCGATCGCCAAGGCGCTTGACGGGTTGCCGCCGCGCAAGCTGCCCGCGGAGGACGAGGAAGCGCGCGCGATCGAGAGCGCGGCATGAGCGCGGAGGAAACAAAGCGCGTGGAGACCAAGCCGCTCCGATTGTCGGGTTCGCAGCCGTTTACACAACAGCCCGGCGTCTTCATCCTGATCGGTGAGCGGACCAACGTGGCCGGATCGCCGAAGTTTGCCCGGCTGATCAAAGAAGGCAACTACGAAGAGGCCGTGAGTGTGGCGCGGCAGCAGGTGGAAAACGGCGCCAACCTGCTCGACATCTGCATGGATGAGGGCATGATCGACGGCGTGGCCGCGATGACGCGCTACCTGAAGCTGCTCGAGAGCGAGCCCGAAGTCGCCAAAGTGCCGTTCATGGTGGACTCCTCAAAGTGGGAAGTGATTGAGGCGGGCCTGAAATGCATGCAGGGCAAGGGTATTGTGAATTCCATTTCGCTCAAGGAGGGCGAAGCGAAGTTTCACGAGCATGCGCGGACGATTTTGAAATACGGCGCGGCCGCGGTGGTGATGGCCTTTGACGAACAGGGCCAGGCCGCGAGTTATGAGGAAAAGATCCGCATCTGCGAGCGCGCATATCGCATTCTCGTGGACGAAGTGGATTTTCCGGCGGAAGACATCATCTTCGATCCCAACATCCTGACCGTGGCGACGGGCATGGAGGAGCACAACAACTACGCGGTCGATTTCATCCGCGCCACGCGCTGGATCAAGAAGAACCTGCCGCACGCCAAAGTGAGCGGCGGCGTGTCGAACGTCTCGTTCAGCTTCCGCGGCAACAACAAGGTGCGCGAGGCGATGCACGCGGCGTTTTTGTATCACGCCATCGCTGCAGGGCTCGACATGGGCATCGTGAATGCCGGGATGCTGGAGGTGTATGAAGAAATCGATCCAGAGCTGAGGGAACTGGTGGAAGATGTGCTGCTGAACCGGAGGCCGGATGCGACGGAGCGGCTGGTTGCGTTGGGTGAGGCGCTGAAGGCGGCGGGGGCTGCGGGCACCGGCGAGGAGGCGGAGAAAAAGGCGGAGGAGTGGCGCAGCGGGACGGTGGAAGAGCGGTTGAGCCACGCGATGGTGAAGGGGATTGACACGTACATCGAAGCCGATACGGAAGAAGCGCGGGCGAAGCTGGGACGGCCGCTGAGCGTGATTGAAGGGCCGCTAATGGCGGGCATGAGCGTGGTGGGCGACCTGTTCGGCGCAGGCAAAATGTTCCTGCCGCAGGTGGTGAAGTCGGCGCGCGTAATGAAGAAGGCGGTCGCGTACCTGACGCCATTCATGGAGGCGGAGAAGGCGCAAATGCTTGCAGCGGGCGAGGAAGTGCGCACGCAAGGCAAGATTGTGATGGCGACGGTGAAGGGCGACGTGCACGACATCGGCAAGAACATTGTGGGCGTGGTGCTGGCCTGCAACAACTACGAGGTCATCGACCTGGGCGTGATGGTGCCCGCGGAGAAGATTTTGGAGCGCGCGCGGGAAGTGCGGGCAGACATTATCGGGCTGAGCGGGTTGATTACGCCGTCGCTTGACGAAATGGTGCACGTGGCGCGGGAGATGGAGCGGCAGGGGCTGAAGCTGCCGCTGCTGATTGGCGGCGCGACCACCAGCCGCGCGCATACAGCAGTGAAGATTGCGCCGCACTACAGCGAGCCGGTGGTGCACGTGCTCGATGCGAGCCGCGCTGTGCCGGTAACGACGAGCCTGCTGAGCGAAGAGGGCCGCGCGGAGTTTGTGGCGCAGTATCGCGCGGAATATGACGCGTTGCGCAAGGCGCACGCAGCGCCGCGGCGGAGCGGGGTTGCGCTCGAGACGGCGCGTGCGCGGCGCACGCCGATCGAGTGGCGCGCGGTGGATTTGGCGGTTCCTGAATTCCTTGGCGTGCGAGTGCTCGAGGATTTTCCCCTCGCGACACTGAAAGAATTCATCGATTGGAGCCCGTTCTTTCACACCTGGGAATTGAAGGGCGTTTACCCGCGGATTCTCACGGACGAGCGGCAGGGGGAGCAGGCTCGGCAGATTTTCGCCGAAGCCAATGCGCTGCTGGACCGGATCGTCGCCGAGAAGTTGCTGACGGCGCGTGCCGTGTATGGATTTTTTGCGGCCAACGCGGTAGGCGACGACGTGGAACTCTACACGGACGGCGGTCGAGGCGAGGTTCTGGACCGGTTGCACTTTCTGCGGCAGCAATCGGATCGGGAAGGTAACGAGCCCTGCCGTTCGCTTGCGGATTTCATTGCGCCGAAGGAGACCGGGCTTGGCGATACCATAGGAGCCTTCGCGGTGACGAGCGGGATCGGATTGAAGGCACTGGTGGAGCGGTTCCGGGCGGCGCACGACGACTACAACGCGATCATGGCGGAGGCGATCGCGGACCGATTGGCCGAGGCGTTTGCGGAATGCCTGCACAAGCGCGTGCGCGAGGAGTGGGGCTACGGACGCGATGAAAATCTGCGCACCGAAGACCTGATTCACGAGAAGTATCGGGGCATCCGGCCTGCGCCGGGTTATCCCGCGTGTCCCGACCACACGGAGAAGGGCACGATCTGGCGCCTGCTCGATGTGCAGGCGAAGACGGGGATTGAACTCACCGAGAGCTTCGCCATGTGGCCCGGGTCGAGTGTGAGTGGGTTCTATTTCGCGCATCCTGCAAGCCGCTACTTCAGTTTGGGGAAGATCGACCGCGACCAGGTGGAGGATTATGCGCGGCGCAAAGGCATGAGCGTGAAGGAAGTGGAGCGCTGGCTCGGTCCCAATCTGAATTACGAGCCGGGAACGTAGCCGATTGCGGAAGAAATGGGAACGCCCGCTCAACGCCCGGCGGCGCAGCGGGAAACTTCGTGCATCCTGCCTCCATTGAGCACGATATCCGCGCGTGCGACGCGTCGTTTACGCCTGAAATCGGACGCTTGGGACGCGCGACCTTGCTTTTCGTCACCTTCCTTCCAGAATTATTTGTGAATATCGCGAAACTTTCCCTAAGCCCGTGGGTTCATGCTGCTAGCTCGGGGGATTGCTCCGCAAATTCAAGGTGCGCGTAGTCGATTCCGCGAGGCGTATCACGGTTTCTCCAGCACAGTTGGCGTGTGCCCGATTGCAGCAAACCTAACGACGCCGCAGTGGAACCCTGGCGGCGAACGGGAAGGGTGTCGCTGTCGACTACGCGGTTCGCGCGCAGCCGCGAAGGCCTGTTTTCCGGGCTGGACCGGTTGAAGATCGGGATTCAGGCGCCGATGAATCCTGGAGTTGCCGAGGGGCTCGCTTCTGTCATGGAGGGTTGTCTATGAAATATGGTTCGCTCGTTGTTCTCTCTCTCCTGTTGGCGCCGCCGCTCTTTGCGGACGCTGGCCAACGAATCATTCCGGCCGGCGCACTTGTCTCGTGCACCACCGGCGACGGAAGGATCTCCTCGAAGACCACCGCGGTAGGCGATCCGGTGCTGTGCAAGGTGAATTTCCATCGCGGGGATTTCATGCTTCCTTATGGAAGCTACCTGGGTGGAAATTTTGCGGAGTACAAAGATCCCGGCCACTTTGTTGGCAAGGGCTGGATGCAACTGGACTTCGACCGGCTCTACGTGGGTGACCAGGTGATTCCCCTCGATGCCAAGGTCGTGGACGTGAAGGGTTACAAGATCGACTCGCAGGGGCGCATTCTGGGCAAAGGGCATGCGGTGCGAGACACAATTCTGTGGATGATTCCTGTATTGTGGCCGATCGATCTGATCAACCTGCCACGGCGCGGCCCGCGGCCAACGCTCAAAGCAGAGACGGCGCTGACGCTGCGCGTGATGGACGACATTCGGGTTCCCGTGGTTCCCGAACCGCAGCGCGATCCCTACGGGTTGATGCAGCGGTCGCCGGATTCCTACGCACCCCAGCCTCCACCGCCGACGCAAGAGCCGGATACGAATCCCGAGCAATCGTATGCGCCGCAAGAGCAGCCAGAGGCTCCTCCAGCGATGGCTTATGCGCCTCCGGTTTCCTACGCTCCTCCAGTGGCTTACGCTCCCATGCCGTACTACGCGCCAACGTATGCACCGCCTCCGGTGATGGCTTATGGCTATAACGGAGCGTATGGCTATAACGGATACGCGGTGGGCGCGCGGCCGGGAGTCTATGGATACGGGGCAAGAGGATACGTACGCGGACCGGTGTACGCGCCGCGGACCTATGCGCCGGCCGTGCGTGGCTACGGATACGGCTATGCCGGGCGCGGATACGTCGGCGGGGGTTACGCAGCGCGTGGACCAATGATTGCCGCGCGCGGCGGAGCCGGATTCGGGCGGCGTTAAGCCCGGGCTGACCGGATGAATTCTGCCCTCGTGTCCCCGGTCTCCCAGATCTGACGGGCGCGTTGCGGGATTTATCCGGAGTCGTCCCGTCTCCACCCTCGCGACGAAGACGTCGCGAGGGGGGGCTCCCGCATCTCGAAGCAGCGTCGACTGTGGGAAAATATTTTCGCTCGCTTTTGCATATAATTTCGGACCTTTGTGCAAGTCTGAGATCAAGGCTTGAGGAAATATCAACAGGCCTTTGACAAGAGCGGATCACGACATGCCTCCTCGAACGGCCGGGTCGGAACTGCCGGTGCGGGCGGTTCTGCTTCCGGCCGTTCGTTTTTTTGTTCTGCGCCGCGTGTGCCTGAGCCAAATCGCAAATGGGCTCAGCTTGAACAGATAGAGATTGCAGCATGGTTTCGGCCGCGTTACAGCGGCGCAAGATTTTTGCGCGGTTTTCTTCTTCGCTTGACCGCTCATTCACAACCCGGCGGGATACTGGTGCGGTGATTCCGCACACCCGGCATAAGGTTCCGCTGAAGTTGGATCTCGGTTCGTCTCCGATTACGGACATTGGATTTGTCGCCAGCGCCGTTACGCCGCCATGGGCGGAGCCCGCCCCGCGCATTCATGCCGATGTGGGGCGATACGGTTTGCGGCTCGCCGAGAGCGCGGAGGATCGCGAAGCCGCGTGCCGGTTGCGCTTCAAGGTTTTCAACATCGAGCTGGGTGAGGGGTTAGAAAGCTCTTACGATACCGGACTCGATGTGGATCGTTTCGATACAGTGTGCGAGCACCTGCTGGTGGAAGACAAAACCAGCCGGCGCGTGGTGGGAACTTATCGCATGCAGTCCGGCGAGACGGCGGCGCGGCGCCTGGGCTACTACTCCGAGCAGGAGTTCTGTCTGGCGCCGTATGAGCCGCTGCGGCCGGGGATTCTGGAACTGGGCCGGGCCTCGATCGATCGTGAACATCGCACTCCCGAAGTGTTGATGTTGCTTTGGCGTGGCATCGCGCAGTATGCTACCGAAATGGGGCTTCGTTATTTGCTCGGTTGCTCTTCTTTGAACTCCAATGACCCGGCGGAGGGTTGGCAGATGGTTCGCCAGCTCGAGAATTTCAGGGTTCCCAGGGAGTTTGAGACGACGCCAACTGCGGCCTATGCGTGGCCCCCGGAGCTGCAGGATGCCGATGCACAGCCGTTGCCCTGCCAGACCGATCGATCAGGTTTTCTCGCGACGCCTGCCGTGCAGGGCAAAGTTCCCAAGCTACTGAAGACCTACCTCGCCATTGGCGCGCGCATTGCCGCGCCGCCGGCATGGGACCGCGAATTCCGCACCATCGATTTTCTGACGCTCCTCGATCTCAAATTACTTTCGGCTGCCGCGCGCAACCGCTTCTTCGCTCCGCTGACTTCATGATGCTGCGGCGGTTCCGGCGCGCTGTGGCGCTGGTGTTCGCTCTTGCGCTTTGCATCTTGCGCTACTGGCTCAAGCGCATCCGCGGGCCGCTCACGCTGGAGCAGCGTGCTGTGTGGCTGCAGCAAGCGGCGTGCATCATCCTGAAATCCGTGGGCATCGAGTACCAGGTCGAAGGGCAGCCGCCGGCCTGCGGGCTGGTAGTTTCAAACCATCTCAGCTACCTCGACATCGTCATTATCAGTGCGGCCATGCCGTGCTTCTTTGTCGCCAAGATGGAGATCGTTCGCTGGCCGTTCTTCGGCAAGGCGGCGCGGACGGGAGGAACGATCTTCCTCGACCGTTCGAGCCTGGCCAGCGCCATGACAGTCGCCGAGCAGATAACCGAACGGTTGCGTCTTCCGGTTCCCGTGCTGCTGTTCCCTGAGGGCACAAGCACGGATGGAGCCGAGGTGCTGCGCTTCCACTCGCGGCTTATCGATCCGGCAACCACGGCGGGCGCGCCGATTACCGCGGCGGCGCTGCGCTACGAGATCGACGGCGGCGTGGAGGAACGCGAACTTTGCTGGTACGGCGACGAGAGTTTTACCACGCACCTGTGGAAAGTGCTGGGCGTGGCCGGCTTCTCGGCCCAGCTGCGCTTCTTCGAGCCGCAGATCTATCCTGACCGGCGCACGGCCGCCGACCAGACCCACGCCGAGATCACCGCGTGGCGCGAAGCAAGCACACTGGAATTCGAGACGGCTGAAGCCGCGAATTGACGGCTGTTCCGTAAGAAAACTCGAGACAATTCAGATTTTGCCGCGTGCGCCTGTGCCCATTCCGTCGAAAAGCGCAGCCTGTGGGATGCGTGTCGCTGCGGCGATGGTCTCAATCGCGGCTGGGCAGAGCAAGAGTGCGGAGGGTGCGAGGATGCGGCCGAAATTTGTGACGGCGGCGCGCGAGAGCCAAGTGGCGATTGACATGGAACGACGGAGCTGCGTGCAGAGAGCGCGGTTGTAGGTGGAGATGTCTGCGCCGGCGAGGCAAGTTTCTGCGGCAAGGGCGGCGGTGTGCAAAGCAATAGAGACGCCGTCGCCCGTGAACGATGGGATCACGGCGGCTTGATCGCCGATGCACCAAAGGCCGCGCGGGTGTGGACCAAGGTATCCGTAGGGGATGGGAGAAATGGCGAGCGGACGGGGCCAGAGAGGTTGCGCGCCGTTGAGAAGTTTGCCGAAGTGACGATTCGACGCGCGGATGGAGGCGAGAAGGGCGGGCCAGCCGCCGAGTTTGTGCAGCACCGAACTGCGGACGACAAGGCAGAGATTTGCGGCGTCGTTTTCAACGAGTGAAAGGCCTCCGTAGCCGCCAGGGAAGAGAAAAAGATCCATGAAGCCGCGGAGGGCGCGGATCGCGGCAGGATCGAGTTGCCAGTGCAGCTTGAAGCCGATGAGATCGGATTGCCGGCAGGGAGAACGATGGAAGCCGCGCAGATCGTGCTTTCCCGTGGCGAGGAAGACGGTTTGCGCGCGGATCGCCGTTCCATTGGCGAGCGCGGCGGTCCAGGCGTCGGTGCCTGGGATGAGCGATTCGACGGCTGCACCGCGCAGGACGCGGCATCCAGCTCGCCGGGCGTGCTGGAGCAGAGTCTCATCGAGAACGCGACGGGAGAGCGACAAAGCTTGAAACGGGAGTTGTTCAGTGACGATCCTGCTGCCCGGGGAGAGGCGGAGAGTGCGGATGGATTCCGCGCCGAGATCGCGCGGATCGATGCCGAGCTGATGGAGATAGTGCACGGCCTCACGGCTGAGGAACTCGCCGCAGACTTTGTGGTGTGCGGCTCGCTCACGCTCGATCAGTACGACTTCCCGGCCGGCGCCGGCGAGACGAATGGCGGCCATGGAGCCGGCGGGACCGCCGCCGATGACGAGGTGATCGGAAGTTGAAGGCGCGATCAGCATTGCGGTTTTCTCCGTGCGACGCACAAACGGGCGGGCTTGAAGCGCTGAATGGAGACATCGCGCTCCGTCAAGTTTGCCGCAGCGCACAGGGTTTGCCAGTCCGCGGGAACAAAGGCGCGAGCGATGGAGACGGGCGCGTCGTGCTGAACGAATGGATGCAAGCACGCGAGGCGAGTGAAGATGCGAATGAAGTGGTATGGAACCGCGGCACGGGAAAGGTCGTTAATGAACCAGCCGAGGGCCGCGTGCCGTTCCATCCACTGGAGAAAGCGGACGATTTGCGGCTCGCTGAGATGATGCGTGAACTGCGAGCTGATCAAAAGGTGAATCGGGTTCTGTGGCGTGAACGCGAATATGTTGGCCGCGACCCAGCGAATACGGCTTGCGGACGGCGTGGCTTGAGAGGCGATGGCGATGGTATCGGGTTTGATATCGAGGCCGGTAAGCCCGACGGCAAGATTTCGCGCAAGTGCCCAGCGCTCGATACGACGCAATCCATCGCCGTAGCCGCAGCCGACGTCGAGAATGCGCAGAGGCTGGGGCAATTGTGCCGGGGCGAAACTGCTGAGCCATTGAAGAAGCGGTGAGTGCGCCAGGAACCAGCGATTAAGACGCGAGATGTCGCGCAGGCACGCACGCAAATCGTCGCGCGAGCAGGACTCGTCCATCATTTCGGTGAGCTGGGCGCGATTTGTGAAATCGGGAGTGGGTGGTCTCATGGTCGCGTTAGACGGCATGGAAGAGCATCGTCTCCGCAGTGACGCCGGGCCCGAAGGACATGGCGCAGCCGAGTTGGCCGGGGCGAGCGTGCTCGATGAGCCGCTCGAGGACGAAGACTACAGATGGCGAGGACATGTTGCCGTAGTTCAGCAGAATGTGGCGCGAGTCAGAGAGAGCTTCCGGCGCCAGTTCCAGCCCCTGCTCCACCGCGTCAAGAATGGTGCGGCCGCCAGGATGAACGGCCCAAAGATCGATGGAGCGGATATCGGCGCCCTGCGTAATCTGATTGCCCGCAGCGGCGAGCCCTCGACGCAGCTCGCCTGGAACCTTGCCGGAAAGGTGCATGTCGAAACCCTTTTCGCCGATGCGCCAGGTAATTAGTTGATTGGTGTCGGAGAGAACAACGGCGAGAAAGTTGTCGATGGCGAGGCCGACTGGTTCCGCACTGACCAGATAGGCGGCGCAGCCATCTGCAAAGACGAGGAACGCCAGCAACTGTTCGAGGTTTTGCGTTTCCTGCATATGAAGAGAGCACAGTTCAAGGCTCACGAGGAGCACTTTGGCGCCGGGCTCGGAGCGAACGATGTGGCGCGCGGCCTTGAGGGCGTTGATGGCGGCGTAGCAGCCCATGAAGCCGATGAAGGTGCGTTCGACGGATGGGTTGAGGCCGAGGTGCTCGACGATGTCATAGTCGAGTCCCGGTGCGTAGAGGCCGGTGCAGGAAGTGACAATGACGTGGGTGATGGCGCGGCGTTCTTCTTCAGTGAGAGCGAGCTTGTCAAGGGCACTGCGGGCAAGCCGCGGGGCGAATTGCTCGAAGGCCTGCATGCGGCGGGCGGTCGTGGGGAAGCTGCCCGGGACGAAAAACGCGTCGGCGTCGCGCACGCCGCCATCTGCGGTGACGACGGGGTCGAGGAAAGAGTACCGGTGGTCGATAGCCGATTGGCGCACCATGCGGCGAAAAAGATTTCGCGGCGTGCCGTCGGGGAGCATGGTTTCAGCGAATGCAATAAATCCACGGTGCATGTCGTGCGGGGGCACTGCTGTGGCGATGCGGTTGATGCAAGCCGTCGTCAAGATTGCGCCTCCGGCGGGGAATTGCGCTCCGTGCTCTTCTATAGACAGCTTATCGTGTGAAACGTCTTGAGTTCAGAAGCGGAAGAGATACGAAGCCTTGATAAAGATCTGGCGGCCGTCATTGAGCATCGGTCCGGCGCGAGGCGGGGTGGTATTGTTCGGATCGCACGCGCCGCCGGGCAGACGGTTGCAGAGGCTGCGGTCAAGATTCTGCAGGTCGTCGCTGTAGCCGATGTAGACCGCGGTGCCGGGATGCGGCAGCCAGGTGAGAAGCGCCTGCGAAGCGAACTCTTTGATGCGCAGCAGAGAGGTTTCCGCGGGATTGGCCAGCGTGGAGTCGTACTCCGCAACCAGGCGCGCTGAAATTGAGCGGGTAAATTGGTAGTTCACCACGCTGCGCATGGTCTGCGCCTCGTAGACGAATGCGCCGTTTGCGACTGCGTGGTCGCGGTCGAGCAGGTAGGTGTTGTCGGCGGTCAGCGGGTGGACGGGCTGCACGGTAAAGAGCAGTTGTACGGTTTCCTGGTTGAGCAGCGACGGGATCTGCCCTGTGGCAGGGTTGTAGTTCACGTTGCCGCTGCGCAGTGCCGTCAGGTTGAGGTTCAATTGCGACCAGGGTGCACCGCGCACCACGAACCCGCCGAAATTCTCAGTGAAGTTTTTGAAGTTCGTAAGCCCCGCGTAGTTGAGCGGGCTCACCGTGTCGGAGTTCTCTCCGATGATGGGAGCGATGACGATGTTGCGCGGCAGCAGCCAGAAGGGATCGAAGGTGGAATAGTGGAAGACGCGGTCGCCCTGGTGATCGAAGGCGACGTTTTGGTTGGTTTCGAGACCGAAGCTCTGATAAAACCGCTTCTTGGGAAACCATTGATAGGTCGCGTGCGTCTGGTTGTTGCGGAAATTTGATGCCTGGATGAAGCCCAACTGCGTTTGAAAACCAGTACTGGCGTCGAAGTAGTTCTCCTGCATGTTGAATGCATGGCCGGAGCGCTGCAGCTGGAATGCGCTCGCGGGGCCGGCGCTATACGGCGTCGGCGCGCCGCTGTCCTCGTCGCCCATGGTGGAGCTTTCCACCATCTGTCCCCAGGCGGTCCAGTGCTGGTTCATGCGCGCGGTAAAGTCGAAGCCGCCGATGCGGTTCCAGCCCTGGCCGAACTCTTCGTCGGTGTACATTGCGCCCAGGCTCGATCCCTTGCCCAGATCTTCAGAGACGCGGCCTACGGCGACGGTCGAGTGTTTTCCGTAAAGCGGGTCGCCGGGCGCGACGGTCTGTCCGGGCTGACGATCGTCGGTAACAAAGAGTCCGACGTTGGTGTGGTCGATTTTTCCCGTGACGCGGATGCCGTACTCGGGATGCACGATGTTGCGCGTGTAGATGAGAGTGATGGGCGTGAGGAAGTAGTTGGCGTTCTCCAGGAAAAAGGGCCGTAGCTCGGGAAAATAAACGGGGAAGCGCTGATCGACAGTGAATTGCGGCTGTTCGGATTCGATATCGCTGAAGTCGGGGTTGACGGTGGCGTCGATCACGATGCTGTCCTTCAGGATCAGCTTGGCCTCGCCGCCATCGGTGCCTTCAAAGTGCCGCGAGCTGAAGAAGGGGTTGGTGGGATCGATGTCGATGAGGGATCGCTCATTTTGTGCCAGCGTGTATGGATTCAACTGGAAGTTGTGCGAGCCGGTAACGCCTTCGATGCCGTGGAGAGTGCCTTCCTGACTCAGGACGCCAGTCACATCGGCGGCCACGCGCGGCCATAAATCCGTTTCAGAGTTGCGCGGAAGAAAGCGGCCCAGCACGACGCCCCAGTCCGATTCATTGCTGCGGAAGCGGAGGCTGCGAAAGGGAATAGCAATCAAAGCCATCCAGCCGTCTTTGGTCACGCGGCCATCGGAATCCCACACCGTGTCGTAACTGTAATCGGTGTTGCCGGGTTCACTCCAGGCACCGTCAGCCTGCACTCCTGCCGGGTTCACCCTGAAGATAACGCCCAAGCGACGGTCACGAAAGGGATCGAGAAGCACGGCGACGCCGTCGTCGTTGAGGATGTTTTCGCGGCGCGCCAGGTGGCCGCGAATCAGCTCGGGATGGCGGTCATAGCAGATGAAAACGAAATAGAGCGTCGATTTGGTGTGCGCCATCCACACCTCGGTCTTCTCCGTAGCTGGCTGGCCGTCGGCGGGCGTGTTTTGGATGAAATCGGAGACGTGAGCCAGTTTGGCGCGGAGATCGGCGCGCGGCTGCATTTTGGGGAAGTCGGCCAGGCGTAATGGGCGGTCGATGAGCGGATCGTCCGTGTCCTTCTTTTGCGCAGTCACGGCCGGCGATTTTGCTGCCGTCTGGTGGGAAGTCTTGGGCGCGGCCGCCGGTAGATTTACCGATGCCAGGCACAGTAAGATGCCGCTCACGCAGGTCTTCATAGGATTCAAGTACGCGGTCCATCCTGCCGCGGTTCCTTCACGAGCAAGATGTTTTCGAGAGATTGACGAGACCGATTGAAGGCTTCGTGAATTCGACGCGAAATCGATGCCGCCGTTAGCTTTTCGAAGGAAATGCGCGAGGCAATTCTTCCGTATAGGCAAGGGTACCCTTGTCCGTGACGATCCTTTGTGCGGCTCGGCACACAACGATGTGAGATGAGAGGATGGTCAGGCTTCAGTGCGGCAGCCGGGATTTTTGGATGAGGAATGAGACGCGCAAGCAGAGCCCGATCGAATGGAACTCAGGATGGATGGGCGGCCGGGGGCGTGGCTGTCGAGCCGCGGACCACGAGACTGGTGGAAACCAGGAACTCGCGCTGTATTTTTGGATTTTCAGGATCTTCGGCCTGTTGGCGCAGAGCTTCAAAGGCGGCACGCGCCAGATCGGTGCGCGACAAGCGGATGGTAGTGAGCGGCGGCAGCGTGTATTCGGCGAAATCCACATCGTCGAGCCCGACCACGGAGAGATCCTGCGGCACGCGCAGTCCCGCCATGTAGGCCGCGCGCAGGACGCCGATAGCGGTCATATCGTTGGAGCAGACGATGGCGGTGGGGCGTGCCGCGAGCTTGCGTAGCCGCTCAAAGCCCGCGACGCCGCCCTTGAGGGTGTGATCGCACTCGATGATCCATTTCTTTTCGAGTCGCAGATCGGCGGCCGCGATGGCGGCGCGGAAGTCGTTTTCGCGCGTGATAGCTGAGTGGAGACTGTACGGGCCGGCGAGAAAGCCGATGGCGCGATGCCCGAGATCGGCGAGATGGCGAATGGCGGCATGCATGCCGGTGGAGTAGTCGAGAAGAATGGTGCTGGCCTTGGGGTCGTCGAGCTTGAACTCGGCAAGAACGATGGGAACGCCGCGGTGCACGAGCTGGTCGAGCACGGGTTCCTCTTCGCCGAAGGTCATCACGGCGACTCCGTCGACCTTGCGCTCCAACATGCGGCGCGCGCATGCGGCCAGCACCGCGGGATCGCTGTTCGTGGAGCTCACCAGAATTTCATAGCCGCGCGCCACCGCGATTTCTTCGAAGCTCTGGATCAGTTCGGGGAAGAAGGGGTTGGTGATGTTTTCGACAATGATGCCGAGCAGGCGGCTGCGGCCGGAGACGAGGGTGCGCGCGTGAATGTTGGGCAGGTAGTTGAGCTGTTTGATGGCCTGCCAGACACGTTTGCTGAGGCGGTCGCTGACCAGTGGAGAACCGTTGATGGTTCTCGATACCGTGGCGATGGAAACTTTGGCCACGGCGGCAACGGCGCGAATGTCGGGAAGTTTGCCGGCGGTCTTGCGAGTTGATTTTCGAGGCACTAACCCATCCTAATGCAGGGAATTCGTGCGCGAGAGAGAAAAGTTCCTGGCGTTTTCCACCGCAGAGCAGGGAGCAAGTGAGCAAGGGAGCGAGGGAGCAAGTCAGTCGCTCTCCTCCCTAGCGGCAAAAACAAATACGTCGCGAGGGTGGGGCACCCACTTCAGTGCGTTAGGTGCTCTCGGAGATGAGCAGGCGCAGGTCGCGCAGGTTGTGGCCGGTGGGTCCGGTGACCACGGAGTCGCCGATGGCAGTGAAGAGCGGGCAGGCATTGAAGTCGGCCAGCGACTGCTCGGGATCGAAGCCGAAGGCGCGGGCGCGAGCCACGGTGGTGGGGTCGGCGATGGCTCCGGCTGACTGCGTATTGCCATCGATGCCATCGGAGCCCGCGCTGAGTACGGTGAGGCGCGCGCCGGGATATTTGGCGAGCTCGAAGGCGCAGATTAAAGCAAACTGTTGGTTGCGGCCGCCCGCACCGGGTGTGCGATTGAGCGTTACGGTGACTTCGCCCACAGAGATCAGGCAGAAGCGCGGATGCTGGGCGCGATAGGTGTGGAAGCGCTCGAGCAGGTAGCGGGCCGCGTCGGCGTAATCCCAATCGTCGCAAGCGTTGTCGACGATCACGTGATAGCCCGCATTCCGCGCCAGGGCGCGCGTGCTCTCCACAAGATCGTGGCTGGAGAGCAGAATCTCGAAGATCGAATCGCGGAAGGCCTCGTCTTCGTCGCTCATGTTGTTTGCCGAAGTCATGGATCGCGGCCGCGTGGCATCGGCCCACGGCATTTTGTGCGGGAGGAACGCAACCCGCCAGGTTTTGTTGCCGGGTGACTCGGGGAAGTCTGCGCGCTCAAAGAACGAGCGGATCGAGGGAGGAAGTTTTTCCGCAAGATGGTATTTGGCGAGGAGATCGCGCACATCGGCCACGGTGGAGTGGTCGGGCGAAGTGGGTCCGGAAGAGAGCGCGTCGAGCGTACGCAGCGGCACGTCGGGCAGCAGCAGGCTCACCTTGGTCGCCTCAGGAGCGGCCATTGCCAGGCGGCCGCCTTTGACAGCTGAGAAATGCTTACGCAGGGTATTGACCTCGTTGATTGGCGCGCCCGAGGCCAGCAGCAACTGGTTGAACTCGATCGTGTCCTCAAGAGTGATATGCGCATCGAGGGGTAGCTCAAACAGAGCCGAGCCGCCGCCGGAGATGAGGAAGAAAACGATCGTGTCCTTGCGTGCCTTGCGCAGAAGCGCGAGCGCAGCGCGTGCGGCGGCAAAAGAGTCCTCGTTGGGCAGGGGATGGCCGCTTTCAAAGTAACGGAAGCGCCAGTTGCGTTTGGTGGGCAACTGGTTGGATGCGCAGATGCCGCGCAGTCCTTTGCGCCGCTTCATGCGCTCCAGCAGGATTTCGAGCATGGGTCCGGCGGCCTTGCCCAGCGCAATCACAAACACGCGCTTATATGCGGAGAGATCGATGGTCGCGGGGCCGCTGCCGTCGGGCAGAAGGCGGTGCAGAACGTGGCCCTCGAAGCGCAAACGGCGGTCGAAGGCAGTGGCGATGTTAGACGCCTTGAGCGCGCCGGTAAAAATTCCGGTGGCCGTGGTGTGCAGCGATTCGAGAGCGGTGTCGCTGGCCGGTGTCATGGCAATTGCTCCTTCAACCAGCCGGCAAGGGCCCGTTGCATGGGTTCCAGTTGATCGGTTAAAAAATGGTCTGCGCCGGGAACAGAACTCGCCTGTCGCGCGGCGTGCATTCCGCAACTCTCATGTTGAGAGATCGCTTTCTGCGAGGCCAGGAATACCCGGCCGCTTCGATGCGCTTCAGTTTCGGCGGATGCGGTCGTGGAGTCCATTCCACTCTTCATTTTACGCTGGCCGGAGCGCTTGATCAGCGAGGCCGGAGCAGGCCTGGCACACCCGAAGTAACGGAAGCGGCCTCTGCGCTATTCTGACAACATCATGTTGAACCATGCTTCCAGCCGCACTCCTCTTGACCCGATCGCACTGACGCGCCAGTTATGCGAAATTGAATCAACGACCTATCACGAGGGGGCGGTCGGGGATTTTCTGGCCCGGTTTCTTGCCGGGCGGGACTGGGAGATCGAGAAGACTCCCGTTCCGCAGCCACCGGAGAGCGCCACTGCAGGTCCGCGGTGGAACGTGTATGCCGGGCCTCAGGGGCAGACGCCGGATCTGGTTTTTTCAACGCACATGGATACGGTGCCCCCGTACATCCCGTTCAGCGAAGATGCGGAGTTTATGTATGGGCGCGGAGTTTCCGACGCCAAGGGCATTATTGCGGCGCAGGTCGCCGCTGCCGAAGGCCTGCGGACGGCAGGCCTTCGGATTGGGCTCTTGTTCGTTTCTGGCGAAGAGCGCGATTCGGCGGGCGCGAAGGCCGCGAATCTTGCGCCCAAAGGCAGCCGCTTCCTGATCAACGGCGAGCCCACGGACAATCGCCTGGCGCTGGCGTCGAAGGGCGCTCTGCGCGCGGTGTTTCGCTCGACGGGCAAGATGGCGCACTCGGCGTATCCCGAACTCGGCGAGAGCGCCGTGCACAAGCTGGTGCAGGTGATGGCGAAGCTGCTGGAACTGGAACTGCCCGTCATCGAAGACGTGGGGCCCAGCACGTTGAACATCGGGCAGATTCACGGCGGCCATGCGCCCAACGTGATTGCGGATAAGGCCGAGGCGCAGGTGCTGGTGCGGCTGGTGGGCGACTCGGCGCCGGTGCGCGCCGCGCTCCTCAGGGCGGCGGCAGGTCTGGCGGAAGTGGACTTCACGCTGGAGATTCCCTTCGTGCGCTTGCGCGCAGTGGAGGGATTGCCTACCGTGATCGTGAAGTTCACTACCGATATTCCGCAGCTCTCCAACTGGGGTGAGCCGCTGCTGCTCGGTCCCGGCAACATTCACGTGGCGCACACGCCTTTTGAGAAGCTGGCGAAGAAAGAACTCTTCGAAGCCGTCGAGC
>JBEKAS010000068.1:0-16935 GCA_050015795.1 Occallatibacter sp.
ACGTTTTTCACCGTTGCCGCGCGCGGCGCAGTCACATTCGTCTCCATCTTCATCGCCTCCAGAACGAGCATCAGTGCGTCCGCCTCCACTGCCTGCCCCGGCTCGACGTTGACCTTGATCACCAGCCCCATCACCGGGCTGTGACACACCTTTACCTCTGCATCCCACGTGCCGCCCGAGTTCTGCGGGTGCCCGCCGCCCGCGCCATGCGCCGCGTGGTAGGGCGAGTAGCTCGGCGTCTGCTGGCTCTCGTCGTCCTCCAGAATCTCTACGTCAACCTCGTAAGCTTTGCCATCAATCGTGATCTGAAGCTTCAACGTGCCGCTTCCTTTCTCGCGAAATCTCTCGCTGCACTCATCGCCCTGGCCTCATGTTGTGCGAGGTCTGCACAATCATCCGTCCCTGCTGCGCCCACGCGCCCGCGCCATCCTGCTGCGCGCTGGGCAGCAACTGCGCCGACCGCACGCGCGCCTTCTTGCCCAGGAATGCCGTTGCCGCGGCAGTCAGTGCGGCCACAATTTCCGGCTTGGTCTGTGCCTGCTTCGGCTGGCCTGCGGTTTCCGCCGGCGTCGCAATCACGGCCACCTCGCCCACCACCACTCGCGCTGGCTGCAGCCTGTTCAGTTCCGCCACACGCGCCTGCAAAGCCTTCACCGTGGTCGCCATCGCATTCAACTGCCGCTCCATGTCGCGTTGCCGTTCTTCAACCGCGCGCCGCATGGCGCGCGTCAATCCGGAACGGAGCCCGGCATAGATCGCGGCGCAACCCGCGCCGGCAATCACTGTCATTACCGCCCAATCCGTCCAATGCAGCTTCATGCGCTTCCTTTCATGTCGCGGCGCAAACCCTGCCGCCGGTCCTCCTGCTTAGAGCGGAATCAATCCATGCTTCTTTTGCGGCCGCAGTTCGCGTTTTCCGTGCAGCGATTCCAGCGCCCGCGCCACCACTCTCCGCGTATCCGCCGGCTCGATGATGTCGTCCACCAGCCTTCGTCCTGCCGCCACATACGGATTCGAGAACGTGTCGCGGTACTCGTCCACCAGCTCTTTGCGCCGCGCCGCCTGGTCCTCGGCCGCGTCAATCTCTCTGCGAAATACGATCTCGGCCGCGCCCTCGGCTCCCATGACCGCGATCTCTGCTGTGGGCCACGCCAGCACGCGATCCGCGCCCAGCCCGCGCGAGCACATGGCAATGTACGCGCCGCCGTAGGCCTTGCGCAGCACCACCGTAATCTTGGGCACCGTGGCCGCTGAATACGCAAACAGCAACTTGGCGCCGTGACGGATAATTCCGCCGCGCTCCTGCTCCACGCCGGGCAGGAATCCCGGCACATCCACAAACGTGAGCAGGGGAATGTTGAACGCATTGCAGAAGCGTACAAAGCGCGCCGACTTGTCCGACGCATCGATGTCCAGCGCCCCTGCCAATACGCACGGCTGGTTGGCCACAACTCCTACCGGCCGCCCCTGCAGCCGTCCGAAGCCAATCACAATATTCGCGGCGAATCCCGGCTGAATCTCCAGAAAATCCTCGTTGTCCACGACGCGCAAAATCACGTCGCGCACATCGTAGGCCACCTTCGGATCCACGGGAACCATCTTGCTCATCTCCGCATCGGCCTTGAGTCGCCCGCCAAAGGCCAGGCGCGGCGGATCCTCGAGGTTGTTCGAGGGCAGAAAACTCAACAGCCGCTTGCAAAGTTCGATGGCCTCCTGGTCGTCGCGCGCAATCAGGTGCACCACGCCGGAGTAGTGCATCTGCGAATGAGGTCCGCCCAGATCTTCGGAGCTCACCTCTTCACCCGTCACCTGCTTGATCACCTGCGGCCCGGTGATGAACATGCGCGCCTGCTCGGTCTGGATCACGAAATCCGTCAGCGCCGGGCTGTAGGCCGCCCCGCCAGCGCACGGCCCGCAGATCAACGAGATCTGCGGCACGGTTCCTGAGAGCATCACATTCTTGTAGAACACACGCGCGTATCCCGCCAGGCTATCGATCCCCTCCTGCACGCGCGCTCCGCCCGAGTCGTTGATAAACACGAACGGGCTGCCCGTCTTCAGGCTCATGGCCATCATGTCGGCCACTTTTTTGCAGTGCGTTTCGCCGGCCGCGCCGCCTGCCACCGTGAAATCCTGGCTCGCCAGGTGCACCAGCCGTCCGTCGACGGTCGCGCATCCCGTCACCACGCCGTCGGCGGGCAGCTCCTTTTCCGCCATGCCGAAATACGCGGCCCGGTGCCGGGAAAACAGACCGATCTCCTCAAAGCTGCCCTTGTCCACAAGCCGGTCCACACGCTCGCGCGCCGAAAGCTTGCCTGATTTGTGCTGCCGGTCAATGCGCTCCTGCCCGCCGCCAAGCTCCAGCTCCGCGCGTCTCGCCTCCAGCTCCGCAACCTTGTCGTCCATGCTTTTCTTATGCGTGATTTCTTCCTGAGTCAGCATCTCTTCTCCTGGGGAAAATTGCGCATACTCCCACTTTCTGCGCGCAAGGCGCACCTCATCCTTGTTCGACCGCTGTCATTTTATGCCCCGGCATGAGGGCCGGGATGTGACGAGATTCACGGTCCACAAGCCCTAGGAAGCAGATGGGTTACCGCCCGACGCAAGGCCTTCCGGCAGGCCCTTTCACGGATCGGAAAAGCCCGGCTGGCGACGGCCGGCGCATGGCTGCGCACGTTCGCATCTGCGACCGGAAATCCTTGAGAACCGCCGCTTTTTCAGTTGGATACGAAAAAGGGCGCGACGCAGCTCTTGAAAGCCGATCGCACCCCTGACTCCCAGGCTTGCTGCACCGCGCGGCACAAATCGCTCAGCTTACGAAAACCGCGTCCTTCTCCACAGCAAAGTTCCGCACAATCCCAGCGGAATAATCGTGCCCACAACCAGCACCATCATCCACGGGAAGTTCAGGTGGAGGTGTTGCGTGCGCGTGCCCACCGCCAGCCACACAAAAATCCCCGTGGCGGCAAGCATGATCAAAACCTCCCACCATCGCCTCGGGTGCTTGTGATCGGCCAGTGGATCGTTGCCGCCCACCACGGCGGCCACATTCTCCCTGTCGAGTTCGTAGCGGTCGCACTCGCGATGCATGGCCGCGTCCCAGTTCTCCATCTCGGAGGGCGGCGGCTCGGCCATGCTGATGGATAACGCGCCCGCGATCATGATGGTCGATCCGGTGAGGATCAGCAGCCGTCCGCCCATGGCCAAGCCCACGAACTCGCCAAACACGAGCGCGCCCCACGCCAGTCCCCAAAGCTGGTTGGTGTTGGAGAGCGGAATGCCGCGCCCGATGCCGATGTACTTGGCCGCGTACTGCTGGAACAGGTCGCCAATGACCCAGCAGAAGCCGCCCACAAACGGCCAGAACAGCATGGTGCGCGCCAGGTGGAGTTGCACCATCA
Organism: Occallatibacter sp.; assembly: GCA_050015795.1. GTDB lineage: Bacteria > Acidobacteriota > Terriglobia > Terriglobales > Acidobacteriaceae > Telmatobacter. Next base: position 3,402 of record JBEKAS010000068.1, read on the forward strand.
CCTGAGACGCGCCGCCGCAGTTGATAGCCGTGAGCAGACTGACGGTTCCCAGTTCGCCAAATGTGAAAATGGTCACGAACGAGAGCGGATTCATGCCGCTGATGTAGGCCTTGCGGTAGGGAATGTACATCGTGCCCAACAGCACGCCCGCGCCCAGCGCAGCAATGATGCCGGTGGCCGCCTTGCCAGGCGTGCCCGCATTTTGTTGCGCCGTGGCCACGGCCAGCACCGCGGCGCCAGACACAATCGCTGCCGCGCCGCCCACCACCTTGGCCCAGTTCTTCGCCTTTGATCCGCGCAGTTCCTTGAACAGCAGGCAGCCCCAGAAGAGCCCCACCAGGCTGTTCGTGTTCCACAGCGGAAACGCGATGGCCAGACCCACGTTGCGCACGCCGAAGATGGTGAGCGTATTGGCCACGGCCCACAGCATTCCAGCCAGCAGTGCCCACACAATCAGGTGCGGCTTTTCGCGCAGGTCGTTGAACAGGAATCCCGTGCCCTTGAGCATTGTGGGAACCGTCCAGCGCGCGACAAACGCGCCCATCACCATCCCCATGGAGATGATGAAGGGCGAGAATCCCGCGTTCACCAGCTTGGTGGGCGCTTCAGCGCTGCCCAGCCAAACCGCGGCTGACAGTCCGCAAAATACGCCCAGTTTGTGCAACGAAATCGTCGACCGCGCGGCAATGACGCTCTGGCTCATCGCGTCACCTCAGCGTCATCAACAGTGCGGTTCCCAGAATCAGCACGACCACCGGCACCCACAGATGCACGTCGGTCAGGATGGCCATCCAGCGCGATGATTTCAAGCTTTCACCTCCGTCAATTTCACCGGCCGGTTTTCGTCGTAGGACTTGCGCGCCGCCATCGCCATGATCACGGGCACGCGGCTATCGGCGCCCGTCACCGGCACGGGCTTACCTTCCAGCACTGCGTGGGTAAATTGCCTCAGCTCCTCCGCGAAACTGTCCGTGTAACGGTCCATGAAGAAATTCAGCGGCAGATCGCTGTAGACAGATTTTCCCGTGCTCACCACGACCTGGTTGGGAAAGCGGTTTTCCGAAGCGATCTTGCCTTCGGTGCCCAGAATTTCCACGCGCTGGTCGTAGCCGAACACCGCCTTGCGGCTGTTGTCGATGGTGCCGATGGCGCCGCTGCGGTAGCGCAACGTGACCACGGCCGTATCCACGTCGCCCAACTCGCCGATCGCCGGATCGGCCATGACGCCCGCTGCCGCGTATACCTCTTCCACCTCGTCGCCAGTCAAAAAGCGCGCCATGTCGAAGTCGTGAATCATCATGTCCAGAAACATTCCGCCCGACAAGCGCACAAAGTCGATGGGCGGCGGCAGGGGATCGCGGCTGGTGATGTGCACCAGGCACGGCTTGCCGATCTCGCCGCCGGCTACGGCCTTGCGCACCCGCGCGTAGTTCGTATCGAAGCGCCGGTTGAAACCGATCTGCAGCTTCACGCCCGCCTTTTCCACCGCCGCCAGCGCTGCATCAATCTGCTTGAGAGTGTAGGAAATCGGCTTTTCGCAAAAAATGTGCTTGCCCGCCTTCGCGGCGCGAATGATCAGGTCGGCGTGCGTATCAGTCGAGGCGCAGATCGCGACCGCTTCAATACGTTTGTCGCCGAGGATCTCGTCCACCGAACTCGCCACGTTGGGAATGCCGCAGTGCGACGCCAGTGCCTCGGCGGCCTCGCGTTTCACATCGAAAACGGACACAATCTCCGCCTCCGGCATGCGGAAGGCAAGCGATTCCGCATGAACCCGCCCGATCCGTCCCGCTCCGATGATTCCGAAATGAAGTTTCTTCCCGCTCATGATCCCTCCTCAAAAATGTAGCGCCGGTCTCCAGACCGGCTGTCGTGCGGGCGTCCACGCCCGCGCAGTCCCACCAAAGAAGTACCAAGTCGCGCGTTCAAGGTCTAGGAGCACGATGCCTCTCGCTTCCGCACGAAAAAAGCTAAGAGCTGATAGCTGAAAGCTGATAGCTGGAATTTGCCTCAATCGAGTGAATATACTCCCTATTGCGCGCCGCACTTTCTTTCGGCGTGCCCATCCCCGGAAGAATATCCTGCTCCACCAGCACGTATCCCTTGTAATCGCGATGGGCGAGCCAGCGCAACAGGGCAGGGAAGTCCACACATCCTTTGCCCAGTTCACAGTACACTCCGTGCCGCATGCCCGTGAAGTAGTCCCATCCCTCTTCGCGGGAGCGGCGCGCCACGTTGGGCTCGATGTCCTTCAAATGGATGTACCAGATGCGCTCCTTGAAGCGGTCGAGAGCCGCTACGAGGTCAATGTCCTCGCGGCCCGTTCCGTGAACGTAGTGGCCGGCGTCGAACACCAGTCCCAGCCGCTCCGGATTGGTTCCGTCGAGGAGCGTCGCAATCTCGTCCGGCGTCTCCACGTAACCCGCGCAGTGATGATGAAACACTGTGCGCAGCCCCGTCTCATCGAACACCGAACGCGCAATCCGGTCCGCGCCGCCGGCAAAGGTCTTCCACTCGTCCTTGTTCAGTCCCGCGCTCGCCGGCACGCGTCCGGCCAGCTTGGTGCGTCGCGGATCGGTCCCGTTGTCGTCGGCCAGCACCAGGAACGGCGCCGGTGTTGTGGCCACCGCCGCAATCAGCCGCGCCGTCTTGACGGCCCTTGCCGTCCCCTCGGCGTGCGCCAGCGGATTCTTGAGCTCCACCGGTACAAACGCGCCCAGCATCACCACGTTATTGCGCTTCGCCAGTTCCTCGCTCAGCCGCACCGGGTCGGTGGGCATGTAGCCCCAGTCGCCCAATTCCGTTCCGGTGTAGCCCGTCTCCACCAGCTCATCGAGCATTTGGGAGTATGGAATCGCCTGACTCTGGTCCTGGTGCTCCAGCGTGCCCCACGAACAGGGTGCATTGCCAACCAGCAGCTCATTCATACGTTCTCCTTGCTTCCCGCGGGTTATCAGTGTCGGTCCTAGGATTCAATGTTGACGTTTTACACGTGTGCATCAAAGGGAAAAGCTACCAGCAAAAATGCAGAAACTGGTAGCTCTTTCTTAGAACTTGCGGCTCCACTCCCTCGGCCATCGCTCCACAACCACCTTGGTCTGCGTAAAGAACTCCACCGCGTGGTGCGCCTGGGCATGCAGATCGCCGAAAAAGCTCTCGCCCCATCCGCTGAACGGGAAAGTCGACATCGGCGCCGCCACGCCCACGTTGATGCCCACGTTGCCCGCCTGCACCTCGTAGCGGAAACGCCTTGCATTCGCTCCGTCGGTGGTGAAGATGCAGGCCATGTTGCCGTAACTGCGTCCGTTCACCAGCGCAATCGCCTCTTCAATGGTCTGCGCGTGGATCAGGCTCAATACCGGCCCGAAGATCTCCGTCCGCGCCGTCTCCGAATCCGGCGGCACATCGTCGAGCACGGTGGGCAGCACGAAGTACCCATTCTCGTAGCCTTCCACCTTTTTCCCGCGCCCATCCACCACCACACGCGCGCCGGCCTGCTCGCCCTTGGCGATCAGTCCTTCGATCCGCGTCTTGCTCTCGGCTGAAATCACCGGGCCCATCTCCACATCCGGCAGTGCGCCGTAACCCGTCTTGCGGCTCTTGGCCGCGGCCGCAATCCGATCCGTGAATGTGCGCGCGTCGCCTACGGTAATCGCCACCGATGCCGCCAGGCATCGCTGCCCGGCGCAGCCAAATGCGGAATCAGCGAGAATTCGTGTCGTCATCTCCATGTCCGCGTCCGGCATCACCACCACCGGATTCTTCGCGCCGCCCTGGCACTGCGCCCGCTTTCCGTTGGCTGCCGCGCGGCTGTAAATGTACCTCGCCGTCGGCGTCGATCCCACAAAGCTCACCGCCTTGATGCCCGGATGGTCCAGAATCGCGTTTACCGTGTCGCGTCCGCCGTTCACCAGTTGCATCACGCCCGGCGGGAACCCCGCCGCCTGGATCAGGTCGAAGATCTTCTGCGAGGTGATGGGCACGCGCTCCGAAGGCTTGAGCAAAAAGCAGTTGCCCGCCGCCACCGCGTAGGGGAAAAACCAGAACGCGATCATGCCCGGGAAATTGAACGGCACAATCGCCGCCACCACGCCCAGCGGCTGCCGGATCATGTGCTCGTCGATGCCCCGCGCGATGTCCTCGCAGTTCGTTCCCTGAATCAGAACCGGCATGGCGCACGCCGTCTCCACATTTTCCACGGCGCGCAGAATCTCAGCCCGGCTCTCCACCAGCGTCTTGCCGCACTCGTTGGTAATCGAGAGCGCCAGTTCTTCGCGATGCTCTTCCAGCAGCGTCTTCAACCGGAACAGTGGCTGAATGCGGTCCACCACCGGCGTCCGCCGCCACTCGATAAACGCTCGTTCCGCCACTTCCACAGCCGCATTTACATCCGTGGCCGGCGAAAGCGGAACCTCCGCCAGCACCTTGGCCGACGCGGGATCGATCACATTCAGCGCATCGTTTGCGCTCGACGCGCGCCATCCTCCGTCAATAAAGTTCTGCAACCGCTCCATTCTGTTTCCTCCCTTGTTCCTCTACCGGGTGTAAGTGCGGGTGTAGCTCCCTTGCTCCCTCGCTCCCTGTCTTAAAGATGATGACGTTCGCGCTTGCGCGCTTCTTCATAGCGTGTCCTGGCCTCGCGCACGCTCTCCATCTCCGAAACTTCTGCTACCGCAACATCCCACCAGGATTCATATCCCGGCACGCCCTCCGACACATCCGTTTCCACCACAATCACCGTGGTGCGGTCCAGCGTCTTGGCTTCCTCGAGGGCTTGCTTCAGCTCATCCAGCGTACCAGCCTTCAGCGCATGTGCGCCCAGGCTGCGCGCGTTGGCCGCAAAGTCCACCGCGAGCAGGTCGCCGTCCAGTTGTTTAGTTGCGCCGTTGCGGGCGCGATACCGCGTACCGAACCCGCCCTGCCCCAGCGAGCGGCTCAGGCTGCCGATGCTGGCGAACCCGTGATTGTCCACCAGCACGATGATGATCTTGATCCCCTCCTGCACCGACGTCACGATTTCCGTGGGCATCATCAGGTAGGTGCCGTCGCCCAGGAAGACGTACACCTCGCGGCTGGGGTCGGCCAGCTTTGCGCCGATAGCGCCGGGAATCTCGTAGCCCATGCACGAGTAGCCGTACTCCATGTGATAGCCGTTGGGCGTGCGCGTGCGCCACAGCTTGTGCAGGTCGCCGGGATGGCTGCCCGCGGCCGAGAGCAGCACGTCACGCTCGCCCGCCGCCTCCCACATCGCGCCGATCACTTCGCTCTGCGCGGGTTTGCCCCCGCCGTTCGAATTCAGATGGAAGAGCCGGTCGACTTCCGCATCCCACTCCCTCTTGAGCTTCTCCGCCTCGTCCGCGTAACTCCGCGGCACAAGATAATCACCCACCGCTTCGACCAAACTCCCCAGTGCCGCGCGCGCATCGGCAACCACAGGAATCGCGCCCACCTTGTAGGCATCGAACTCGGCGGTGTTGATGTTCACAAACTTCACCGCCGGATTCTGAAACGCCGTCATTGAGGCCGAAGTGAAATCGGAGTAGCGCGTGCCGATGCCGATCACCAGGTCGGCAGTCTTCGCCAGGCGATTCGCGGCCAGCGTGCCCGTGGCGCCGATGGCGCCCATCTGCAGCGGATGATCCCACCTGAGCGATCCTTTACCAGCCTGCGTCTCGGAGACTGGAATACCTGTGTTTTCGACGAAATCCCTCAGCGTCGCCGACGCCTCGCTCATCAGCACGCCGCCGCCGGCCACAATCAGTGGGCGTTGCGCACCGCGGATCGCCGCAACCGCACGCTCCAATGAAACGCGATCCGGTTGCCCGCGCCGGATCAGCCACACGCGCTTCTCGAACAGCTCTTCTGGATAGTCGTAGGCTTCGGTCTGCACATCCTGCGGCAGCGCCAGCGTCACCGCGCCGCAATCCGAGGGAGACGTGAGCACGCGCATCGCCTCAGGTAGCGCCGTGATCAGTTGTTCGGGTCTGTAAATGCGGTCCCAGTAGCGCGACACCGGCTTGAAGCAATCGTTCACGCCCGTGTCCTGCGTTCCAGGCGACTCCAACTGTTGCAGCACCGGCGCCACATTGCGCCGCGCAAAAATGTCGCCCGGCAGCAGCAGCACGGGCAGCCGGTTGATGGTCGCGAGAGCCGCGCCCGTGATCATGTTCGTTGCGCCCGGCCCGATCGACGAAGTGCAGGCAAAAGTGCGCAGCCGGTTACTCGCCTTGGTGAATCCCGCGGCCATATGCACGCCCGCCTGCTCGTTGCGCACCAGGATGTATGGAAAATCGGGATTCTGCTGCAACGCCTGCTCGATCCCTGCCACGTTGCCGTGCCCAAAAATCCCCAGCATGCCCGCGAAGAATGCGTGCTCGCGTCCATCCCGTTCCACGTACTGCTGCTTCATAAACTGGATCAACGCCTGGGCCATCGTCATGCGCCGCGTCTTCATGCTTGCTCCCCCAAAAACAGCTTCTAGCTCCTAGCCTCTAGCTTCTAGCCCCCTTTTTCCGAAAGCCAGAACCGCTCGTTCCTGCGCAGTCGAGCTAGAAGCTAAGAGCTATAAGCTGCCTTTCATCTTTTCACCATCGGCAACCGCGGGTCCTTTTCCTTCCACTTACTGCGCACCCACGCGTAATTCGGATCGTCTGAAGCGGCCAGCGAGCGCGCCGACCCCGCGAGCGCGTTCAGATAGTAGACGTTGTATCCGTGCGCGGCCACCACCGGATGATAACCCTCCGGCACCAGCACCAGTTCGCCGTCGCGCACCGTCATGGTTTCGTCGATGCGCCGGTCCGCGGTATACACCTTCTGCACCGCGAATCCCTCCGGCCGCTCGATCCGGTAGTAGTAAATCTCTTCGAGATCCACCTCCGTCGGCGGGTTGTGCACGTCGTGCTTATGCGGCGGAAAGCTCGACCAGTTTCCTGCCGGCGTAAACACCTCCACCACCATCAACCGCTGCGCCAGAAACTCCGGCGGCAGCATGGAATTGATCTGCCGTGTCGCATTGCCGCCGCCGCGAATCTCCATGCCCACATGCGCCGGCGTCACCAGCCGCGCCGGGTACTCCTCCTCCGCCTTTGCATAGCAGAACGCCAGGTCGCAGGCCGCATCGGCGCTCACCGTGAAACGGGTGCGGATGGGCAGGTAAAGCGTGTACGGCAGCCCGTCAAAGACCGTGGCGCGCTGCCCAAACCTCAACCACTCGCCCCGCGAGCTCGTGACCGAGCAAATGCCGCCCAGCACCACAATGGCCAACTCGCGGTTGACGGTTTCGCCACTCAACTTCTGGCCGGCTTCCAACTTCCGTGTCTCAAACGACAGGTACTCGTATCCGAAATCCTCAACCCGGTCGCGGAACTTCCCCGACCGGACAAGCAGGTTACTCATCATCTCTCCTGGGGAGCTTACTTGAGAGCCCCGGCCTATAAAGCTGACCCTTGCCGGAGTCAAAGTGAAGCAAAGTTGCACACGTGTGCACTCAATTATCATCTACACCGCTGGCCCGCCTGTCAACTGAAATACCGGTCTCTGCGCCAGGCCCCTCCCCTCCGATTTGTCATCTTGAGCGAGAAGAATCGGATGTCATCCTGAGCAACAAAAATCGGATGTCATCCTGTGCGAAATGGGCCGCGCAAGGCGTGGCCCACGAGTCGAAGGACCTGCGGTTGTTTTTTGCCTTCATATCAGGGAAACGAACGGCGCACAACCCTCAACCTGTCTCTTTCAACTCGGCACAAACCTCAACTCACCTCACTCCCTCGCTCCATGCCGCCGCACTCATCTTGACCGGCGGCTTAGGGCGGTGCTACTTTTTCTTTTGCACACGTTTGCATCGCCCGGAGGATACATGGCTCCCGTTGCTTCCACGCTCCAATACAAAAGCACGCTCCACAAAATGACGCAGACCACGCCCACCTGCCTCTGGAACGACTCGGCCTCCATCGAAGAGCTCACCTACTCCATCGAACACGGCGCGGTCGGCGCCACCTGCAACCCCTCCATCGCCGTCAGTGTGCTCAAAAAAGAACTCGCCGCCTGGAAGCCGCGCATCCTCGAGCTTGCCGTCGCCGAGCCCGATCTCACCGAAGACGGTCTCGCCTGGCGCATGGTCGAAGAGATCTCGGCCAACGCCGCGCGCCTGCTCCTGCCCATCTTCGAGCGCGAAAAAGGGCGCAACGGCCGCCTCTCCATCCAAACCGATCCGCGCAATTATCGAAACACAAAAGCCATGCTCGAGCAGGCCATCCACTTCAGCCAGCTCGCACCCAATATGATTGTGAAAATCGCCGCCACGCACGCCGGTATTCCCGCAATCGAGGAAGCCACCTATCGCGGCATCAGCATCAACGCGACAGTTAGTTTTACTCTTCCGCAGGCCATCGCCGTCGCTGAAGCTGTCGAGCGCGGACTGCGCCGCCGTGAGGCTGAAGGTCTCGACATCTCCACCATGGGCCCCGTGTGCACCCTCATGGTCGGCCGCCTCGACGACTGGCTCAAAGTTCTCCACGACAAGCACAATCTCTCCGTCGATCCCGGCTATCTCGAGTGGGCTGGCGTCGCAGTCTTCAAGAAGGCCTACGCGATCTATCGCGACCGCGGCTATCGTCTGCGCCTGCTCTCCGCGGCTTTTCGCAATCACATGCACTGGAGCGAGTTCATCGGCGGCGACGTGGTCATCTCGCCGCCCTGCGTCTGGCAAAAACGCTACAACGAGAGCGACATCGAAATCATCAATCGCATCGACACGCCCGTCGATCCGCGCATTGTTGAAACGCTGCTCGACAAATTCCCCGACTTCGCGCGCGCCTACAACGAGAACGGCCTCACGACTGCGGAGTTCGACAGCTTCGGTTCCACACGCAGAACCCTGCGCCAGTTCATCGCGGCCGTCGCGGAGATGAACGCCATCGTGCGCGACGTGATCCTGCCGAATCCGGACACCGAGTGAACGTGTGAGTGTGAGTGTGAGTGTGAAGTGTGCGGCGAGCGGTCGGCTGGCGCGTCGTCACGGCCGCTAAAACTGCAAAAAGTTCCAATGGGGCTGCTAGGTGGGGGAAGTCCCGTCGAATCAACGCAAATGTTGGTTTAGACGGTGCGTTTACCCGGCCAAATGTTCGCTTAAGTGGTGCGGCGCGCCCCGCAAATGTTCGCTCCTTAGGTTGCGATTCTTTGAGACAAATACCTTGAAATTGGCCATTTAATTAGTGAGTGGAACCGTGAAATTGACCAAATAAGAGCAAGTGTTCACAGAGAATTACCCATAAGTGCGTCTAAATGGGCTTCGGAGCGTGTTTTTGGGGCCATTTTGCGCCGCTTTTCGCGTGTTTTGCATGTCAGAAAGCGTATTCTTGCGCGAATTCGCGGTGTGGGTGTGGGTGTGAGTGTGAGTGTGGGTGTGAGTGGACAGTGTGCGCTGATCCCTGGTCTCTGGCCCCTGATTTCTGGTTTCGTTGTGCGCCGGGAGGGGAAAAAGGTCTGCAAAGCGGCGGGCGGATTTTGCGGAGTGTTCTGAGTGATTTGCGGGAAAAATGGGGCGGGAGGGGTTGCGGGGCGGCGTTGAAAGGCTTTGGGGCAGGAATGGAGGGTTAGGCTGGGTTGGGATGGGCGTTTAGCCAGGGGCGATCCGTGGGCGGAATGCCCTTCAAATGGGAATCACGCCGGTGCCTTTCGTCGTCCCCGTTTGTCGAGACCGAAGACCCTCCGAAGGAAGTCTTCAAGAGTCCCGGGGTCCTTCGTCTCACACTCCCATATGACTTGGACGTTCCAGCCGAGCTCGTGGAGGGCGCGAGCGACCCTTCGATCCCTCTGCACATTGTGGCGAAACTTGTTTTTCCAAAACTCGGTCCGCGTTTTAGGCATTGTGGACTTCTTACATCGCTTGTGGCGGTGCCAAAAACACCCGTGCACGAATATCGCGACCTTATATTTTTTGAACACGATGTCGGGTATCCCGGGAATGTCGCGGCGATGAAGCCGAAAACGTAGGCCAAGCGCGTGGGCCGCGCGTCTGACTCTGACCTCCGGGGATGTATTTTTGGACTTAACCCGCGACATCAGCCAGGAGCGACGTTGTGGCGTGAGACGATCCATACCAAGTTGGCTCCATTCTCGCCCTGTCAAGGACCTCGCCGTCAAATCTCTCTGCTATTGCCCCAAAAATCGCTCGCGCAATGATTGGCGAAACACTGTTCCCAATCATTCGGAATGAATGCCAAGTGGTCGGGTGAAACCTGTGTCGATCAGGGAAACCCTGCAGGCGAGCCGCTTCCCTAACCGTGATCACTCGATCATGCTCCGGGTGGATCGGCCGAACCGACTGGTATGACCCTCGGTCGGACCCCGTCCCCGCGCGTAGGGTAGGGCATTGACCGCGCCAATCTAAGCGCTGATGCCTTCCCACTGCGTCGACGCCCCCAGGCTCCACGGCTCTGAATCGCCGAACGACAATGCTACTGTGGTCCGTCGCCCTGTTGCCGGTAAATTCCCCTCCCGGCTCCCTTAAGGCCTTAGCATAGCCTGAGGGCCGTCCTCGTTGGGCGATGCGCCAAACGTCGAAACCGGCCTCCTCGCCGACATAGATTGCACCCTCCAGGTCGCCGATAGCTACACGTACGTTGGCGGCGGGGCGCTTAAACTTCTCAATATCCTCAAGGCGAATCGGCCCTGACCGGTCCTTGTGGACACCCACCAAAAAGAGCCGTTGGCGCTTCGTCGCGGCCCCGAATTCCGCCGCGTCCAACACAAGAGGCCCTAGGATCGAGTATCTGTCCTCAACCAGTTTCAGGGCGCTGCGGAGAAGGCCGCGGGAGTCCAGTGAGTCCAAGCCGCGAACATTCTCCATCACGAAAAAGGAGGGACGCGCTTCCCGAACCAGCCTAAAGAAATGACGAACGAGAAGGCTCCTGGGATCCTTAGGCTCACGTCGTCCGATCACACTGAAGCCCTGACAAGGAGGCCCGCCGAAGATGCCGTCGACCTGCCCCCCAGCCGCCGCAACGACCATTCCTCCAGTGAGCTTTGAGACGTCACCTAACACAAGGCGAGTGGCAGGGAAATTGAACGGGAACGAGAACGCGAGAATAGGATCGATATCGAAGGCGGCACGCACACGAAACCCGGCCTGATGGGCCCCGAGGGAGAACCCGCCGCACCCGGAAAAGAGATCAACGAGGTTCATTCGACAAGGGCACCTCAAATCGACCAAGGAACTACGCTATTATCTGCGCGAACGCCGGGTATTGACGATAGTAATTCTGAAAAGCTTCCACTTGTTGCTCCTCGAGGTCGAAGCCCAAGGCCTGGACATCCACGCGGGATAATTTTCTTTGGCAGGGCAGCTGCGATTGAAGAGCGCCCGCCTCGCGAATGGTCAGGTGCGGTGCCCTAATGGGCTCGAGTGGCCAGCAAGGCCAGTCGTCCGCCCCCACCGTCGACTTCGCAATTAGCTCATTGCCCAATGCCGGCAGAACTCCGCCAACAGTCACCATTGGCGGACCGTCCTGATAGATTGCGCGAAATGCAGGGACAAAGCCCCCGCGCCGCGACATCTCTGCTGCAACGGAACCCATGAATTCAAGCACGAGGTCGGCCAGGGTTTCTCGCATCTCGCCCTCCTGACACGCCTCCTTTTTAAGATCATCCGGGACAACCGAGCCCAGCACCCTGCGCAATAACTCCGGGCGCTCGGGGGCCTCGCCGTATCTGCTGTCCTTTCCGTCGAACGTAACAAGGAAAATGCTGTTCTCCGGACAGTTTTCGATCACTGACCGCATGTCCAGTTTGACCGATTCATTCAGTTCGTAATCATAGTCAAGCCAGACCATCCAGGGCCGATTTGCATAGAACTCATCCACATAAAGAGTTGGGAGAACCGCAGAGGAAAAACCTTCCCGCACCTTCACCGTGACAAAGGGTGAATTGTACGTTGCGCGGCGAGACCCAATTTCGTTGCCCTCAATCGACACCATATCTTCCACGCCAAGAAGCTTGTGCGCCATTACGAAGTCCGTAAACCAAATTGACCCCATCCCGACGTAGACGAGCCGCGCAAGATTCATTGCTACTTGCAAGCGGCGAACACCCTCGAAGACGAGCTGCCTCTGGATGCTCTTGCTTGGGCGCAGGCTGTAGTTAACCGCATCGAATGACGGCATCATTCCTCCCCGACCTTTTCCCTATAGGCGTAATTGAACGATCTGAGGCCAACCTCTCTGTAGGGAAGATTCACGCTTCCGAACTTCCTGGCCAGGCTGCGCATTCTTTGCAGCGGAACGGAGTACTGCACATTTGCAACGGGCTCGCTTTCGCGAGCAATCAACTCTGGCAGCTGAACCGACTGCCGCAAGCTCACGGAATGAATCGGAATCCAATGCGCCTCCTGCTCTTTTTGCTTGGCGTCTTCGAGCGCCTGCTTACGCTGGTTTGTGTAGTCGATCCACTTCCGCGTCAATTCCCTCATGCGAGGCTTAGCCCGTCGGAAGACTTCGGAGGAGGAATCAATGCTCCGCTTCGTAGTCGTCAGGGGAAGGGCAACGGCGTTCTCAGCACTGAAAAGAATGACGCCAATGAAGCCTGCGTACTGTGGATGCCACATGGGCCAGTCGTCCGTTCCCCATCCTGTTGCCTCCGTCCGGTCCGCTGCGAGCACGATTCGACCGTTGCAGACCACATACCAGCCGAAAAGTTCAGCCCCCCGGGCTCGCTCAGCCTGATCCTCCGGCTCCGCCGCATCAGGAGCAGGAGGGGAGGCCGCCATACCGCCGATTATTTCGACGTTGACCGCATTTTCGTTGGCCGAATCATCATAGGCGAATCGCATTGGAGCGAAGTCGGCGCCTTCTCGGAGCGCGATCTGCCAGCCTACGATAGGAGAATCGTTTAGCACGATCCTCAGGCCTCGGTCGAGGTACAGAGAATAATCCCTCGCGAGAATGCGCCGTAAACTCTGCCGAAATGCCTCGCTCCCGAACTGGCCCTCCGCTTCCGGCGTCAGCGCGTCGATCTGAATTCTGACGCCATCTTCCGCCAATTCAGAATCGGGCACAATATCGAAGTCCCACGGGGGCTCGCTGGTCGAGAGCCATTCGTTCACGTCAATCGGGACAGCGAAGGCCTCCCTCTCTCCACCCGATGCCCGGTAAGTGCTGCGAATACGGATGTGGGCACCGAGTTTGAAGATAGCCCTCTTCATTCCGATCCCGTAAGCTCCGATGCTATATGGGTCACGCTTGTATTCTTCAGGCTTTCCGAAGCTGAACGCGTAGTTAACAGCGTCGTCCAAGGTCATCCCGCCGCAGTTATCCTCTATGCTGAATCCATTCGGCCCGACTGAGATCGAGATGCTGAATCTCGACAAGCCATCGTCTTGCTTTAACTCGGTCGGGCCACCCCCCATGCTCCTCCACGCGCCGTCGACGCTGTTGTCGATCAAGTCGAGGATGCAATCCGATAGCGCCAGATCTCGGGTGAGCATCTTTACGAAAAACTCCTTTGTCGGGTACGCATGGGCCTTTGTTCCCGCTTCGAT
>JBEKAS010000069.1:0-16894 GCA_050015795.1 Occallatibacter sp.
CGATTGTCGCGCGGCCTCGAAGAGATCCGTCGACGACCGGTTACCGCTGAAACGCTGAGTTGCAGCCAGCCATGAAGCGTTCCACTGCTCAATGGGAATCTGCTTCTGCCGCGCCAGAATCTGCCATATCCCGAGTTCAGCCTGGAACGCGCCCATAACATTGGCGCGCAGTACCAGATTGCCAATGCCGTTCAAGTGATCGACGGTGCCGACAAAACGCTTGATCGATGTTTCGTCCAGAGACGGAAACTCGACGAAGATCGGATACCAATTGTTTAACTCGGCAAAATGCGAGGCGAGCAACTGGACGGTCCCATCAGACAATTGCTGTTCCGCAGGCCGCGCGCCATTGATTGCGGTCAGCGTCAGGTAGACTTGCGCGGGTCCCTCTCCGGCCGCGAGACTCGTGCACGCCACCAGCGCCTCCAACAGGCGGTCGGGATTGTTGTCATCGCGATTGAAGTGCGCGAGTTCGCGCAAATGGCTGGCTCGGTCTGCATGCGCAAGGATTTCCCGCCAGAGGGTTACGTCGCCCGGCACCTTCGGCTCGCCCGCCGCGTCCCAAGGCACGCGGGTGAACAGCAAAAGCAAGCTGGCATTCCTCGGAAAAACGCTGGTGCCGGCGCCCAGACCTGCATTCGGCGATCGATAAGCATCATAGAGGCGCTTCAAACGGCCACTGGCCACCAAATGCGCCTGCTGCTCCGGGCTCAAGCGCGCCAGGGCATCGAAATACGCCGCCATCCAGCCTTGATCCCTGGCCAGCAAGCGGTTTACGAAATCGCCGGGCGAGTGTGGATTTGCGCCCACCAGCTCTGCCCAACTCTGTTCGGCGGCCTCGCCGCCGGGGACAACTACGGCTCCGGAGCGGATGCAGATGCGGCTGCCGTAAAAGTCGAAAATGGGTGCGTAAGCGAGCAATCGCCTCAGTCCCACCGCTTGCAGCAGCTGCGATCTCGTTTGCGGGTCAAGCCGCGCCAGTCCCGCGTACAGTCGATCCACATCTACGTCGTTCAAGAGCATATCGAGCAGAGTTGCTCCAGCACGCTCCTTGGCAGGCAGGACCGCTTGCCAATCCCTCTCCGCGAAGAGAATCGGAATCCGCGTCGCCGGATAGGCATAGCTGAAGGGCTTTCCTTCCTGCAGCGACTGTTCCAGCAGCGTCAGCGGGAAACCGGAATCTACAGTAAGAAACGCTCGCTCCGCGTCGGCTGTGATCAGAGAGGCGTCTTGGGGGCTGCAGCCGCGTTCAAATTTGTACCCGAGAATTTGAATCAGCTTGCCTGCGTCGTCGCAACCGGCCACATGAATCATCCCGTCTGCGCCGGCCAGCGGTTGGAGCTCCCTGGCTTGTTGCACGTAGCGATCCGCAAGCACCAGGTACTCCGTCTTCCTTTGTTCCACGTGCCCGTAGAGGAAAACATTGCGCGCCAACAGCGGCAGCACCTCCGCCGTGCTGGCCTCCTGGCTCACGCCCGCCATGCGCAGAAAGGAGCGTAACGGTCCCGGAATGACGATCGAATCCGAAGCCCGGCTTGGGGTACCCCCATCCGAGGCGGCGTGCGTGATGTTGCAACTCGCGAAGCAGAAAAGCCCTGCTGCGGTGACGGCAAGGCAACGGAAATGGAATTTCATGGCGCGGTCCTCCCTACGAACTCGGCTGCGATTCAGCTCGAGAGAATGGAATCACACGCGCCAGGCGGCAACGTGCCGCCGGCGGTTTCGAAGATTCGGCCCGTTCGGTCTGCCGTATACCTCGGAGTTCCACCTCTATGCAGAATCAATGCGGAAAGGCGGACTTGCCGGGAACTCTGAGGAACTTGCCTGAAACCCTGGGGCCGGTATTGCTACGAACGCTAATCGAACTGCAGCCCGGGGATTAGGAGGAAGAAAACATCGGTGCGAAAACCTGCAACCGGGGAAGATGACAAAAACCGCTGCTTTCGTGGCCGGTTCCATCTGCTCCGACCCCGCACGCGTCAACCTTCGATTAAGGAATCTCCGCGGAGGGTCGCTTCAATGCAATTGGTTTTCAAGCGCCGATCTTTCGCGCCGGAAACAGCCAACTTTGCGGCAGCTTTGCCGGCCCACCGTCTACGTGCCACGTAGATTAGCAGGTGCGTCGCACTCTGGCTAGCCTTTTTTCGAGATTTTACCGGCGATTCAAGTGCGGGTGCAGGCGCCGGGAGCCCGTAAGGGGTCCAGGCTGAAAGCTGACACCTGAAACCTGCTTTATTCCGCCTGATCTTCGGTAACGACCGTCTCCAGAATGTGCCCCATCTTTTCCTGCTTGGTCTTGAGATACCCGGCAAAGCTCTCCTGCGGCTCGACCTCGGCCGACACGCGCTCCGTCACGGTAATGCCCGCCGACTCGAGCGCGGCCACCTTCTCGGGATTGTTCGTCATCAGCCGCACGCGGGTCACGCCCAGCAGCTTCAGCGCTTCGGCCGGCAGCTCGTAACCGCGGCAATCGGCGGCAAAACCCAGCTCCTCGTTCGCCTCCACGGTATCGCGCCCCTGGTCCTGCAGCTCGTAGGCCTTCAACTTGGCCATCAGGCCGATGCCACGGCCCTCCTGCTGCTCATAGAGCAGAATTCCCCCGCCCTCCTTGGCGATCGCCTTGAGCGCGAGCTCCAGTTGCAGACGGCAGTCGCAGCGCAGCGACCCAAAAACGTCGCCGGTGAGGCATTGCGAGTGGATGCGCACCAGCGGCGGCGTGGCGTGCATGTCGCCCATCACCAGCGCTACCAGACCCTCGACCGTACGCGGCGCGCAGCCCGGCTGGCCCGGGATTTGCGAAACCTGGATTTGCGGCTCCGGGGTGCGCACGCCCTCAAAGCCCAGAATGCGGAAGGCGCCCCAGCGCGTGGGAAAATCCGCTTCCGCAACCTTTTTCACGCTCTCCAATCCCATGCTTCTATTCTACGGGGAAACCTCCGCGCCCCCGCGCGAATCCTCGCTGCAATCACCCGTCTCATTCTTGACAGCATGCATAGGTCGCGGTTAGCTCTGGATGCAAGGGCACGCATCATGACCGCAACCTGGCAGATCGCTCAGGTCGAGACCGCGGAAGCGCTTGCGGCGGTGCGCCTTTTACTGGAGGAGTACTGGAACTCCTTCGGCTTTACGCCCTGCTTCCAGAACTTCGGCGAAGAGCTCGCGGGCCTTCCCGGCGCCTACGCGCCGCCCGGCGGCCGTCTCGCTCTGGCGACTATAGGTGGCCAATCCACCGGCTGCATCGCCCTGCGCCACGTGGATGCGCACCACGCCGAAGCCAAGCGCCTCTACGTGCGCCCGGCTTTTCGCGGTCTCGGTCTCGGCCGCGCGCTGATGGAGTGGGTGATGGCCGAGGCCCGCGCCGCCGGCTACCGCGAAATCGTGGGCGACACGGTGCCCGTGATGCGCGACGCGTTGGCGCTCTACGAACGCATGGGCTTCGAACGCATCGGCACAGGCGCCAGGGTCCAGCCGTCACCCTTCCCGCAAATCTCTGAAGAACCCATCCTGATCCGCATAAAGCTGTAGCCGCAAACCTCGCCTTTGCCCCGCGCGCCGCGATACAGTGATGGGGTGACCGCCAATCTCATCTGGATCACGCTGCTGGTCAAGCTGGGCGTCATGGCCTCAGTGGCCAGCGTGCTGGCGCGGGTCACCACCTTCCGGCGGCTGCTCTTTGCGGAAAAGCGCGGCCCCGCGCAAACGCTGGGATTGCTGGCGTTTTTTCTGGTGCCGCTCACGATCGGCGTCTGGCTCCGGTTCCGGGTTCCCAACTTTCTCGCTGCCGACATCTCGTTTGAGACCGTCATTCTTCTTGGTCTGCTCATCGGTCCCGGCTGGGCCATGCTGGGCGGCGCCGTCCTGTCCGTTCCCGCCGTCCTGCACCACGAGTTTCTGGCGCTGCCCTTCAACGTGCTCCTCGGCCTCGTGGTCGGCATGATCGGCCGCTACGTCGAAAAAGAAGAAATCTGGTCCTTCACCCCCTTCGTCGACCTGAGCCTTTACCGCTGGGTGCGCCGCAACGTCATCAAGCTGCGCATCGACCGCCAGATCCTGCTTCTGTTTCTCATCGCCCTCATGGAGGTGGCCCGCGACTGGCTCGCGCATCTCTTCCCCCACCGCCTCTTTGCGCTGCTCTCCGATCAACTGTGGCTACAGGCGCTGGTCTGGCTGGCCGCGCCCATCAACGTGGGCATCGCGCTCAAGGTGTGGAACGCCCTGCGCGTGGAAATGTCGCTCGAAGAGCAGAAGCGTCTCCTGCTCGAAGCCCGTCTCGACGCCCTGCAGCGCCAGATCAACCCCCACTTTCTCTTCAATACACTCAACTCCGTGGCCTCGCTGGTGCGCAGCCAGCCCGAACTGGCGCGCACCATGATCACCAAGCTCGCCAACATTCTCCGCGCCCTGCTCAAGGACCACGACGCCTTCGTTCCCCTGCGCGAGGAGCTCAGATTCACCGACGATTATCTCGACATCGAAGTTGTGCGCTTCGGCGCTGACAAGCTGCGCGTCGAAAAGGAGATCGATCCGCGCACGCTCGAGGTCCTGGTGCCCAGCATTCTGCTGCAGCCGCTCATTGAGAACAGCATCAAGCACGGACTGGAGCCGCGCATCCACGGCGGCACGGTCACTGTGCGCAGCCGCCTTGAAGGCGACCGCGTTTTCATCGAGGTAGCCGACGATGGTGTGGGCATGAACGGGCAGCCTGCCTCCGCGCTGCGCCGCACCGGCGCCGGCATCGGCATGAAGAATGTGCAGGAGCGCCTCGAGGTCCTCTACGGCAACCAGGCGCGCTTCAATATTGTCAGCAATCCCGGCCGCGGCACTCTGGTTTCCATCGAAATCCCCGCAACGATGTCAGAGACATTCTGAGGCCTGCCGCGCGCCGTCGCGCCCGCCACTAATTAAGAACTTATCCGCAAATGAGTAGGGCCGGCCTCCAGGCCGGTGTCGTGCGGGTCTCCTGACCCGCGCATTGCTGCTGGCGGCGTGGACGCCGCCAGTACATCCGGTCTGGAGACCTGCGCTACAGGTTCTCGCGGCGTGTGAAAAGTGCGGACTAAGGAATATTCACGGGTTGCGTGCTCGTGTGCCCGCACGGCGCCTGGAATGGATTCTGGTTCATCAACGTCTGCACTTCGTCGATTCCCTTCACGTCGTAAAAGCCGATCCAGCGCGGCGGCAATGCGAAGACATAGCTCTCATTCTGGCCCAGTTCGGCAGGTCCAATGGGCGCGGCGCTTACCGCCATGTTGTCGGCTGCCACAAACTTCCATTGGCTGGGCGTGAAGATCATGATAGGAATGTCCTGCCAGGGATCGGCCTCGGTCCACTTGGGATTGCGAATCAGCAGCAGCGGCCCGCTCTCTTTCTGCCCTGTGTCCAGCACGGTCCCGCTCCACTTGTCGGCGACAATCGTGTAACCCTTCCAGTCCGCGGGGAGCGAAAAGCAGAAGCCGTATTGCGTGTTGTGGTAGACGATCGGCATGGGGAAGGGAGCGGCGGGTCCGGAATTGTGTGGGCTTGCGTCTTGCGCAAGGGCAGGCGCCACGGCGGCGCAGGCAAGCAGGATGGCAAGAACCGAGTGGGATTTCATGTGCGGCTCCTTTTTAAAGCTCGGGGAATCACGGCGAAAACCCAGACGGGGTGACGGGGATGGGACGGACGGGTTCTCCACAGACCCCAGATTGCATTCTCAAGATTGTATGCTCAAACCATGGTGCGTTTCACGGTGCTGGCGTCGGGGTCGAAGGGCAACTGCACGGTGCTCTCCGGCGGCCGCACCCGCATCCTCGTCGATGCCGGCTTGAGTTGCCGCGAGCTGTTCCGGCGCATGCAGCTGGCCGGGGAAGAGCCCGCAACCCTCAACGCCATTGTCATCACGCACGAACACCAGGACCATGTGAACGGCCTCGCCGTGACGGCGCGCAAGCTGGGCATCCCTGTGTACTTCACTGAGGGCACGCACCGCGCCTGGATGCGCTGGCTTCAGCCCCGCCGCCAGATGAGCTACGCCCAATGGCTGGAAATGGTCCGCAAACAGGCCGCCGAACGGCAGGCCGAGCCAGAAGCCGAGGTTGTCGAAAACGACCTCCTCGACGAGTCCAATGAAGGCAGCCTCACTCCATTGCCTGTGGAAAACTCGGTTCAAACTGCAGCGGCCTCATTGGACCAACTTCCGGACCCATCCTGCGACACAGCTCCCGATCCTGCTTCTGATGCGTCTGATGGCCGTCCGCCCTCGCTCAAGGACGATCCCACCTGGCTTCCGGCCATCGAATACTTCCAGCCGGGCGAGCCCTTCTCCATCGGCGATATCTGCATTAGTCCCTTTACGATTCCCCATGACGCCGCCGATCCCGTAGGCTTTGTTTTCAGCTCCGAGGGGGTCCGTCTGGGCTTTGCCACCGACCTCGGCTACATTCCGCCGAACGTGAGGGAACAGCTGCGCGACCTGGACCTGCTGCTGCTTGAGTCGAACCACGATCTCGAGATGTTGCGCGACGGCCCCTACCCCTGGTCGGTCAAACAACGGGTTCTGTCCCGGGTGGGACATCTATCCAATGACGCCGCCTCCGAGTTTCTTGCCGCCGATTACGACGGCCAGGCCGCGTACGTCATTCTTGGGCATCTCTCTGAAAACAATAATCTTCCTGAGCTGGCGCGGGTCGCTGCCGAGCGCGCTTTGCTGGGCCGGGCCAGCCTTTTGGCCAACCGCCTCCTGCTCGCCGCCCAGCATGAGCCGCTTTCTGCTATCAGTTTCTAGTTAGAAAGGGTTACAATAGTCATTAAGGTAACGGCCACAAACTGAAGATGCACGATGGGGCCGGAGTAAGGCGCCGGGTAAAGTGTGCGGCGCTGTCTATTCGTGGGCGTTGTGCAACCGATCCCTCGTCGGGGCGTCCAATGAGCAAGCTTCCGTAACGATCCTCCACACGGGAGCTCGGCGGTTGAACTGAATTCTTTGCAGGTGATTTCCTATGTCTACAGCAAGAATCCAATGCACCGACCGGGTCGTAGGCGCAATTCTGGCAAGCTGGCGATATGACATCTCCGGCATCTCCCCTGAGATGCGCCGGGACTACGAAAGTCATTTTGCCGAATGCGCCCGTTGTAGCGCGCGTCAAAAGTTCCATCGCAGCCTTGACGTCACGCTTGCGGTTCTAACCTCGCTTTCAGCTGTCTTTTTCCTGTTTGCGCTCGCGGTTTTAAAGCACATCCGCCCCTTGGAGCATGTGGCCTTCAATGTCTTCGCACTGGACGTCGAGGACACGTATCACATGCTGATCTCGGCCGGCATCGCGGGACTGATCTTTTCCGTAATCGCTCTAGCGCTGGTGTTGATGGCCACCCCCGCGCCGTCGTACCTTGGCGGCATCGCGGCCGAGCGCGCCAAGCTGATTGAAGAGCGTCTGCCCGCGGCCATTAAAGCTCTGCGCCTGCGCTAACGGCGGCAGCGGCAAATCAGACAATAAGGCCTCCCTCGCTGGGAGGCCTTTGTGCGTTGCCGCGGCTATTTTCTATCGGTAGCACTTGGTGCTACACTTAATTCATGGCGAACGGCGCCTCGGATCGAATTTCGTTCTTCAAGACAAAGTGGTTTTCCCGCGAGGCGCGAAAAGCGCTGATTTCAGATCAGGAGCTTTCCTCGGCAATCGGCAAGTCATGCTGGGCCAGGCTGTCGACCTTGGCGGAGGAGTCTTTAAGAAGCGTCTGGGCAAGAACCGGTTCCGATCGATCATATTGGCCAAAGGGGGCCGCAACTGGGTTTACGAATACTTGTTTGCCAAGGAGGATCTCGACAATATCTCGGTAAGCGATCTGGCGAATTTCAGGAAGCTGGCCCGAAGCTATGAAGGACTGACAGATCGAGAGATCGTCGAACTCAGCGCAAACCAGGATTGGGTGGAGATTTTTGAATGACGGTTCGGCGTAAATTCAACAGCAGAGCGTCCGAGGCGATCCATTCCTCGGCGTCAGCGCTTTATCGTATCGGCGCAATCGACAAAGCTACTATGCGTAGCTTCGATGAATCGTGCCTTGCAACGCCGCCGGCGATCAAGCCCCATCAGATCAGACGCATTCGCCTGAGCCAGCGAGTCAGCCAACCGGTCTTCGCGCGCTATCTCAATACCAGCGAGTCCACAGTTGAGAAATGGGAGACAGGCGCGAAGAAGCCGAGCGGCATGGCGCTCAAGCTGCTCGACGTTGTGCAAAAACACGGACTGAAAGTGCTGGCCTGACAAATCCTCTTCTTCGGCCGGCCGAATTTACTTCGCTATCGGTACCCGCAGGTCCCGCCTGTCATCTCGGCCGTACCAGGCTCAGTAGGTTGAACAGCGTCGGCGAAATTTCCGCAGCGAGCCCTCGTGGCGCAGCCGGCTGGTTTTCGCCTATTCGGTCCGGATCGAACCGAGAACGATCGCGAGCGAAGGCGGATGGAGGACTATTGGTTTGCAGCCGAAATACAATACGGAGATTTCGTATAATTGGAGCAAATCATCAATGAAGAAGAGACTCAAGCTTAGGAAAGAGAGTGTCGAGATGTATAAAGTTGTTTTGCTTCGCCACGGAGAAAGCATCTGGAATAAGGAAAACCTGTTTACCGGCTGGACGGATGTCGATCTATCCGAGAAAGGCAGAGAAGAGGCCACCCAGGCCGGCCATATGCTCAAGGAACAGGGAATTGGCTTCGACGTCGCCTTCACTTCCGTGCTCAAGCGTGCCATACGCACGCTGTGGATCACGCTCGACCAGATGGATCTGATGTGGATTCCGGTCCAGCGCGATTGGCGTCTCAATGAACGCCATTATGGCGCGCTGCAAGGCCTCAATAAAGCGGAGACAGCAGCGAAGTACGGTGACGATCAGGTAAAAATCTGGCGTCGCAGCTACGACATTCCCCCACCCGCGCTCGACGAAACTGATCCGCGTTATCCGGGCAAGGACCCACGCTATCACGACCTCACAAAGCAGCAGCTTCCATTAACCGAATGCCTCAAGGACACGGTGGACCGCGTTCTACCCTGCTGGAACGAGGTCATCGCTCCCAGCATTCGGTCAGGCAAGCGAGTTCTGATTGCAGCCCACGGCAACAGCCTGCGCGCCCTCGTGAAATATCTTGAAGACGTTCCCGACGAAAAGATTGTCGACCTCAACATTCCCACCGGCGTCCCCATGGTGCAGGAACTCGACGCTAACTTGAAATCGACTCGTCATTACTATCTCGGAGACGCCGAAAAGATCGCGCAAGCAGTAAACAAGGCCGCAAGCACCGGCGCAGCGAAGCGCTAATCGACTCCAAGGTTGAGAGAGAAGAAAAAGGGACCGCAGAACCTTCGGATTCGATTCGCCTGAACGAGTACGCGATCAGTTCAGGCGACGGCCAGTGTGCGGCGTCCTATCGGCTTTTTGACAATTCGTACCTTGATCTCAATGTCATATCCGAGGCGATTCAGGCACTCCATCAACTTCTGTTCTGAAAAATTTGAGAAATCTCCGCGCATGAGCCCAGAGACCTTCGCCTGAGAGATTCCCATGCGCCTGCCAGCCTCTTCTTGCGTCAGCCCGAAGCGGCGCACGGCTCGCGCAATCTCAATCATCAGGCCGGATTTGATCTTGAGGTCTTCCGCGTCCGCGAGCTCCAGGTCCGCAAAGACGTTTCCGGAACTCCGCTCAATTGTTATGCCGTCAGTCTTTTGCTTTGCCATCTTGCATCTCCAATGCCATCGCTTCGGCTGCCTTGAGCCTTGTGCGAATCAAGTCAACGTCTCGTTTCGGCGTGCCGATTCCGCTCTCACTTTTGGCAATAAAACGGGGGGCGCGCATGTTGCCCGTTGCCGTCTCGGAGCCGAATCTAACTATATCGTCTACCAAAAATTGACATTGAAAGGTGATTTGGCTGGCTGTTGCTCTATTGGGTTTGGTTGGACTCAGTTCCCATGGGGGAAATAAACAGTTCGTCGGCGGGGACCGCTTGGTCGGGGACTATGAAGTTGCCTTTTCTGGAAACCAAATAGGTGAAAGGCGTCTGGTAGGGCTGCCGCTCGTCTCCTTTTTCGGCATATTGGATGCAGCCCAAGATATTCAAAAAGAGGATATGTCCCAATGCCTGGTTCTGGTGAGTCCATCCTGCGGCCATCTGTTCGGGGGTCAGATTCAAAGCCCAGTTCATCGTGCGTTCTTGCGTTGGCAGCAACACATCTCCGGCATGATTTTGGATTGCAGATTGTTCGCAGGAAAGGTTAAACACGGTTGGGTCAGAGTTCAAGACGGCAAGGAAATGAATATGTTGAGCCACGGAGCGTCCGTAGTTCTTGAAAGTGAATGCAACAGTCATATTCACGGTATGATTCTCGGGATTTGGGATGAAGTCAATCGGGACCGCACTTTCGATACCTACCCAAGGCCGCTCTTCGAGCCGAGTAGCTTCTCGGTTATCGGCCAAAGCCTGCTTCGCATAATCGGCAGATCGCTGAATCTGGTCTACCTGAAGTTGCATTTTTCTCACTTCTTCCTCCATAGCACGTTCGGAAGATTTCCGGGACAAGTCCATCGTGCGGGCCTCCCAATTGATATTTCCAACCGCGCTCCACATCTGCTCAGTGGATTGCTCGCCGCTCCGCTTCATTTCGTCGAGTTGCCCCTGCATGACGTGCAGTTGGCATCCGTAAATAAAGAGGGCGCAGAGTCCAATTATTCCTAGGCCGATTTGGCTCCAGAATGTGGCTCGGTGTACCCAATGAATTTCCTGGGTAAGCTGTGTGGAGCTTTCCGGTTGATTCTTGGGATCGGAAGCGCTGCCGTTGGCCATTATGCCCTCCCTTGGAAGTGGGGTCGCTGGAACTGGCGCAAGAGGCTGATCATCGGATTCCGCGGATGGGTCTAGTCGTCTTTGTCTTTTGCGGGATGAGCGCGCTACTAAACCTCTAACGCATAATGTCGCGGATTCGGACGGACACACGCGGCGTAATTATACCAGAAAGGGAATAAGAGGCAACCGAAGAAAGGGAGGAAATCGAATCCCTCCCTTTTCAAACTTCCGCGGCAAAACTGTCTGCCCCACCGCAGGTGGCTACTCTCCGTAATTCAAACTCTCCAGCCCCAGGTAAACCGCGCCCGAGCCCAGCTCCTCTTCGATGCGCAGCAGCTGGTTGTACTTCGAGATGCGGTCGGTGCGGCTCACTGAGCCGGTCTTGATCTGGCCCACGCCGGTGGCCACGGCCAGGTCGGCGATGAACGTGTCCTCGGTCTCGCCCGAGCGGTGCGAAATCACTGAAGTGTATCCGTAACGGCGGCCCAGCTCAATCGCTTCCAGTGTCTCGGTGACGGTGCCGATCTGGTTGAGCTTGATGAGGATGGAGTTGGCCACGCCCTCGTCGATGCCGCGTTGCAGCAGCTTGAGGTTGGTGCAGAAGATGTCGTCGCCCACCAACTGGATTTTGCCGCCCAGCTTATCAGTGAGAATGCGCCAGCCTTCCCAGTCTTCCTCCGCCAGTCCGTCTTCGAGCGAGACGATGGGGTATTGGCGAATCCAGTTGTCGTAGAAGCTCACCATCTCCGCGCTGGTCAGCTCGCTCTTGTCGCCCTTCTTGAAGACGTATTTTTTCTTTTCGGCGTCGTAGAACTCGCTGGACGCCGGATCGAGCGCGATGGAGATCTGCTCGCCGGGCTTGTAGCCGGCGGTTTCAATGGCTTCGAGAATCAGCTCGATGGCCTCGGCGTTGGATTTGAGCGAAGGCGCGAATCCGCCCTCGTCGCCGACTGCGGTGTTGTAGCCCTTCTTCTTCAGCACGCCTTTGAGCGTGTGGAAGGTCTCCGCGGCCCAGCGCAACGCCTCGCTGAAGCGCTCCGCGCCCACGGGCATGATCATGAACTCCTGGAAATCCACGTTGGAGTCGGCATGTGCGCCGCCGTTCAGCACGTTCAGCATCGGCGTGGGCAGAACGCAGGCGTTCACGCCACCCAGATAACGGTAGAGCGGGATCTCCAGCGTCTGCGCCACGGCGCGCGCCGCCGCCATGGAGACGGCCAGGATCGCGTTCGCCCCCAGCTTGCTCTTGTTCGGCGTTCCGTCGAGCGCAATCATCGACTGATCGATCAAGCGTTGGTTGCTGGCGTCCATGCCTTCGAGCTCGGGCGCAATCACGGTCTCCACATTGGCCACCGCCTGCAGAACACCCTTGCCCTGGTAATGGCTCTTGTCGCCATCGCGCAGTTCCACGGCCTCATGCTCGCCCGTTGAAGCTCCCGAAGGCACAATGGCGCGTCCCATCGCGCCGCTTTCCAGAATCACGTCCGCCTCAACGGTCGGATTGCCGCGCGAGTCCAACACTTCACGCGCACGAATGGCAACAATCTCAGTCATATCGCTCCTCACTATGTGGTGTTGCAGCCGGTCATTCAGCCGGGGACGGCGATCTACGGCAAGAACCTCTCCGGCGGCGCTTTGAATGGTGTGCAAAAGCCCCTGCGCCTTCAAGCAACACTCTCCATCGTCGAGGAAAAATGCGGATAAATCACTCAAGTCCCGTACGGATTCTAACAAACCGGGCGCCCACGGCCGGTGTGGCAGCGGTCACACGCGGATGCGAGGGCCGCCCTATGTGGGACAGTTACCGTATTGATTCGTGTCGCGCGAGGCACCAACCCGCGAGCCGCTCCTTGAGGCGTCGCAATTGCACGCTACGCTCATATTTGGGCAGGTTTTTATCTTTGCCCGGCCGGCAGGGCGACTTTCCCCACCCAGCCGGGTTTACAGCGTCAAGGGAGAACCCCGGCTCGGGGTCCTTTAAGAGATGTATTCGTTCGTCGGGTGGACGGGCGAGAGGAGATCAACAGGATGAAACGGACAATTCTCGTGAATGGTCTCGTGAATGGACTTGTGCACGGGCTTGTGTATGCCTTTCTGGCCGCCACGGCGGTCGTACTGGGAGCGCAGGAGGCGAACCAGTCGAATCCGTACCAGGGTACGTCCAACCCTCCTCCTGACAGCACCATCACCACCCCTGCGCCCGAAGCCGCGCCCCAAAATACGCCTCAGGCCAAGCCATCACCCAGCCACTATGCTCCGCCGACCCAAGCCGCGCCCACGCCCCAGCCCGCACCTCCGCCCTACGCGACTGAGACGGTTCCCGCTCCGGCCAACGACGACGGCATCGTGCAGGTGGCGCCGGCTGACAACGCTGCCCAGCCCGCTCTGAGCCCGCGCTCCGAGATGGCCGATCCCGATGGCGACATCGTGCATCCCGCTCCGCTGCCCCAAGGCGAACTCGGCGAGGGCACCACCATTCGCGTTCGCCTCATGGGCCGCCTCTCCACTTCAGAGAGCCAACCCGGTGAGTCCTTCCATACGCAAGTCGCTTCTGACGTGATTCAGAACGGCCAGGTGATTATTCCCGCCGGCTCTCAAATTGACGGCAAAGTGCTTTCGGTCTCCACCGGCCGCGCCGGCGGCCACGGCTCCATGCGCCTGCGTCCTGAATCCGTGACTCTGCCCGATGGCACGCACTTCCGCCTCTATGCGCAATTGGCAGGCGCTCCCGGATCCTCCGACCGCATCGGCTACGAGGGCCTGGTGACGCCCGGTTCGCGCCTGAAGAAAGACGGCATTGAGTACGGCGGCGCCGTGGGCGCAGGGGCAGTCACCGGAGCGTTTCTTGGAGGGCCCGGCGGCGCACTGGCCGGGTCCATCATCGGCGCCGGCGTCATCTCCGTGCATCTGCTGGTGAGCCACCCTCAGGCCACGCTCGAAAACGGCACCGTGCTGCTTTTCACGTTGAGCCAGCCGCTCAACTTGGTACCCGCTACACCAAGTGGCAATTAGAGCTGTAGATCGCAGATTCCGGAGGGACCCGGGGGCTTCAGCCCCCGGAAAGAGCGCCAGTTTTGAGGGCCTTCAGGCCCGGCTCCCACCTCTTTCTTCACAATGGAAAGCAATTACAACTGTAGTACTGCCCCAAACTCTACTGCTGGCAATCACCCGCATCTCCGCGCAAGTATGCGCTATTTTTCTTGAGAGGAATCGGGCACGAAGGGTGTGAAGTTTTCGAAGACGCTCGGTATAGGCGGCGGAAGAAAGACGGCGAGGTGCTCCCTGGCGTCTGCGACGAGTTGCGGATCGATTTTGCCGCGCTGGCCGTGGCAATGCCGGTGAAGTTCGAGGCCAAGGCGGGATGGGGTGATGTCAAAGCGATCGAAATCGCGATATGAGGTGAAGTCGAAGACGTTCTTGATCAGCCCCAAGTTAAATAAATAAGCGAGCTCCGTTGCGTTCCGGGAGAGATCGTGCATGCCGGTGAGATGCACAATCTCATCGGGGCCGAGAACGACGGAAGCTGGGATAAAATCGCCCGACGCGGGCGCGGAGCTCAGTGCGCGCTCGCATGCGTGAGTGAGGATCATGGCCTGGCGCGGCGTGATCTGGATGAGCAGGTCGACAAAAATCTGATTGGAGTCGTGGGGCTCATCCACCGAGCAGGACGAGACGAAGAGGCCCACCCATAGTTGTGTGGTCAGTTCGTCGGGAGCCCAGGAGCCACCACGGAGGAGGTTTGCCACCAGCTTAGGATGGGCGCGCATTCGGTCGACATCGGGATCGGCAACAAGCAGGTTCTCGGCAGCGAACGCGATCTTGAAGAGGGTTGTGGTGCGGTCCTGGTCGAGATGCCCATCGAGCAGTAGGATGGCTTCCTCAGCCCCGGATGGACAAAGCCGGCACAGGAAAAGGACGGTGCGGAGGGTACGGAACAGCTGGGCGACCTGATCGGGATTGGCAAGAGTCGCAATGCCGCGGATGAGGACCTCCCAGAGAGCCGCGTCAAGGCCCGGGGGCAAAAGAAACGAGAGCCTGAGGCCGAACTCGTCCTGGTGGGCGACTTGAGCTTGAATCGTAATCTCCAGCTCTGAGCTCAACGCAGAGTTGCCGTCCATCTGGAGTCTAAGGGTGACGATCTGGCCGGCGGGGAGGGGCTCTTGAATGTCGAGGTAGATGCCGCCGGAGCTGATGTATTTGATGGGTGCGGGCGTGGTGGGGAAGTCAAGCCCATAAAAGGCCGTGAGCCCGGTAACGGGCCATCCATCGGACTGTGACACCTTTGCGTCTAACTCTTCGAGCTCACGCTTGAATTTGCTCAGCCAAGCCATCGCAGGCAGCCTCCTGACTCAGTGCCGTCGGCGTCATTGCCCGACAAAACCCTGAACCCAGAGCGGCGCCGATCACATACGGCAGCACATACGGTCCATCATAGGGACCAATCGCTCGAGGGCACAATAGCACTTTTGCCGGAACAGAAACATGGATTCGATGGGAGCGCGAACCATTGTTGCCAGCCGGTTGTGGCTAGGAAGGTCCAGACCTACTTTCCTTCGTTGCTCCGCATTTACACTAGAAAGCTAGCAACCGCTTTTGGCCCCTGCTGCGTTGAGCAAAGACGCTCGCTCCCGCACCTCCGGGCTAGAAGCTAAAGGCTAAGAGCTAGTAGCTGTCTTTTTATGGATAAATTCATCATTCGCGGAGGCAATCCGCTGGTCGGCACGGTGCGCGTTTCCGGCGCGAAGAACTCGGCGCTGCCGTGTATGGCCGCAGCCATCCTCAGCGAAGAGGAAATCACGCTCGAGAACATTCCCCAGGTGCGCGACATCGAGACCCAGCGGCGTCTGCTCGCTTCCATGGGCGCCGCGGTCGCATTGCATGAGGGCGACGCGCGCGACCACGTCACCATCAGTTGCCGCTCGCTCTCCGATCCCGTGGCGCGCTACGAGATCGTGAAAACCATGCGCGCCAGCTCCCTGGTTCTCGGTCCGCTTATTGCGCGCACCGGCATGGCCCGCGTGGCCATGCCCGGCGGCTGCGCCATCGGCGGCCGTCCCATCGATCTGCACATCAAGGGCCTGGAAAAAATGGGCGCGGTCATCGCGCAGGAACATGGGTATCTGGAGGCGCGCGTCGATTCGCGTGTGGGGTCGCGTGCGGGGCGGTTGCGCGGCGCGCACATTGTCTTCGACAGGATCACCGTCACCGGGACCGAAGATTTGTTAATGGCCGCGGTTCTGGCCGAGGGCGATACGCTGCTTGAAAACTGCGCCCGCGAGCCCGAGGTCGTCGATCTGGCTGCTCTGCTCACCGCCATGGGCGCGAAGGTTCAGGGTGCGGGCACTTCCACTATCCGCGTGTGCGGCGTAGCCAAACTTCACGGCGCGCGCTATCGCATCAACCCCGATCGCATTGAAGCGGGAACCCTGTTGATAGCCGGCGCCATCACCGGCGGCGATCTAACCGTAGCCAACTGCAACACGACACACCTCGGCGCCGTCATCGCCAAGCTGCGCGAGACTGGCGCGCACGTCGACGTGCTCGGCCCCGATGCGGCTCGCGTCCACGGCAACGGGCGTTTATGCGCAGCCGACATTTCTACCGAGGAGTATCCCGGTTTTCCCACCGACATGCAGGCCCAGTACATGGCCCTGGCCACGCAAGCCGAGGGCGTTAGCCTGGTCCGCGAAAACATTTTTGAAAACCGGTTCATGCATGTGCAGGAACTGGTGCGCATGGGCGCCAACATCAAGGTCGAAGGCAACACCGCCACGGTGCGCGGCCCGGCCCGGCTTTCCTCCGCCGCCGTCATGTGCTCTGACCTGCGCGCCTCGGCTTCGCTGGTGCTGGCCGCGCTGGTTGCCGACGGAGAGTCCGTCATCGATCGCGTCTACCACATGGACCGCGGCTACGAGCACATTGAGGATAAGCTGCGCGGCGTGGGCGCCCAGATTCAGCGCCTCGGCAACGTCTTCGCCCCCCGGCTCGAAGATTTCCCGGCGGCGGACCACCCTGCCTAGAAGAGCCGCATCAAACTTCTGGAGCGTGCTATTCACATTCGCATGGTGGAAGTGAATAACAGAC
>JBEKAS010000070.1:0-16881 GCA_050015795.1 Occallatibacter sp.
GTTGGCGCAAAGCGGAGATGGCCGCGCTCAAGGATGTCCAGCCGCTCACCGGCTACATCCGCGGCGGCGTCACCGTCTTCGGCGCAAAAAAACCTTATCCGGTCTTCGTCGATGAAACCGCTATTCTCTTCGATTCGATCAGCGTTTCCGCGGGAACTCGTGGGACGCAGCTGATCCTCGCGCCTGACGATTACCTGCGCGCCGCGGCCGCTATCGGCGAGCCCGTCGAGACCGTCGATCTCACCAAAGACGCGAAGCCTTCCACAACGGAGGGCCGCTCATGACGCGCGCTCTCTGGACGCATCTCGCCAAGGATCTCCGCATCGAGTGGCGCTCGCTTGACGCCATGATCTCCATGCTCTTTTTCTCAGGGCTGGTGGTGGTGCTCTTCTCCATCGCCTTCGATCCGCGCGGCGAATTCTCGCAGCAGATCGCCGGCGGCGTGCTCTGCGTGGCCACCATGTTCGCTTCGGTCAGCGCGCTCAATCAGGCGTGGGCGCGCGAAATCCGGCATCAGGTGATGGACGCGCAGCGCATGGTTCCCGCGCCGGGAGCTGAGCTCTTCCTGGCCAAGGCCATCGCCAACTTTCTCTTCGTCACCATCGTGCAGGTGATTCTGGCGCCGTTCTTTTTCGTGTTCTATAACCTGCACATCGCGGGCAACGCGTGGCTGCTGGCGCTGGTGCTGCCGCTTGGCACATGGGCCCTGGTCGGCAACGGCGTCTTCTTCGCCGCGCTCTCCATGAGCAGCCGCAACCGCGAGCTGCTGCTCTCGCTCATTCTCTTTCCCATCTTCATTCCCGCGCTTCTCGCCATGGTGCAGTCCACTACCGCCATCTTCACCGGCGACAGCGACCCCACGCTGTGGATCAAGATGCTCGTCGGCTACGACATCATCTTCACCACCGCCAGCCTGTTGCTCTTCGACGTCATCTTCCACGCGGAATAGCCGACGAGGGAATGTGTGTCATCCTGAGCCGACGGCATTCTTTGATTAGCCCGGACAATTTACTCTTGACAATCTCTTTCGGGCCGGAGAATCTTTCCCTGTCTCTCTTCCCTGCACACTGAGACGTACTTCCAACTTCCTCGTCCGCGCAATCCCGCATTGGTTTGGGCTGTGTGGCCCGGTCACGGTTTCGCTGGAGGCGAAAGAAGATGCACTGCAGAGCACTGCGAGCTCGGAGGCTTAAGAAGATGCACTTGAGAGCACTGCGAAGAATGATCGTTGCGCTGGCGCTGGCCGCGGCCAGTGTGGCCGGGGTGCGTGCCGCTGCGCAGGACATCAAGCTCAACGTGACTTACGTCTGCAACGGAGAGCGCATCGTGATCGATAGCTGCAACATCCGCGATACATCGGACACCTCAACGTGCATGGTGGGGCACCCGGACACGGTTTTGCCGAATGGATTGATGAAGTATACCTATGAAACGCGCGGCAATTTGAAGAAGCTGCTGCCCACGTGCAAGCAGCCCACCGCACAGGAACTTGCCCAGGAAGAAGCCTTCAAGAAGAAGCAGCAGGAGATTTACGACGCCAACGCAGCCAAGGCTAACCCTCAGCCAGCCGCTCGGAACCCGCAGCCCGGTTCCGGCAATCAGGCGGGCATGAATCCTGCGCAGATCCCGCCGCCGAAGAACGCTGAGGAGCGCGCCATGCGCCGCTGCGTTTCTTCGGGCAGGCTTGCGGCCACCTGCGCGGGCAACGGGCTGCTCGGCGCATTCAGCCAGATGGTTTCGCAGGTGCTTCCGGGCGCCGACAAGAAACCGCAGCAGCCCGGGCCCAACATGGCCGGTGTGTTTGAGGGCGCCGGCCACTGGCGTCTCGACTTTATTGACGAGGGCGTGCTGGTGAACTGCGCAGAGCTCTCACCCAACCAGGAGAGCTACACCCTGGACCTGAAAAACGGCCACGCCACTCTCACCATCGATACCACTCCGCGGCCACTCGTCCTCGCCGTGCATAACGACGGAACCATCAGCGGGCCGCCGGGGCCCGTCACTATCAACGGCGTGATCGCCGCGGGCTATGTGAGCGGCGCGGCGGGAACGGGCGCTACGCAGCAGGACTCCGCCGGCAACCTTTACGACGCGGCCGGCAATCGCGTGCCCGGAAACGCCAACAACGGCTATACCCGGTTTGCGCCAAGACGCGCGACGTGCCCCGCCATCAATCTCTCTTCAAAGGGAGCGGGCGTGGGCGTGCAGACCATGCAAACCGATTTGCTCAAATCCATAGTCGGCGGCGACAAGGGTCCTCCCACGCCGCCCGGCATTCGCATGCACGGCATCTTCGCCGCCTCCAGCGGTTTCAGCGTCCAGTTCTTCCCTGAATCCGTAATCCTCGGCTGCGGCCCTGACGCTGCACGCGCTTATCCCTACACGGTGGAGGTGGGCGGAGCCGGCGCAGTGGTGAAGATTGCCGCGACGGATCACCCGCTTGCCCTGGCTTTCAGGCCTGACGGATCGCTTGACCCAGGCAGCACCAGCCCCTACCAGGTGCATGGGCGCATCGTGACCGGCCAGGACGAAAACGACGACTTCACATTCGCTCCCATGGAGATGACCTGCAACCTTGCCGTTCTGGTCCCAAGCCAGCAAATCCCCGCGAGTGGCGGAGGGCCGGCGATGATGAACACGGCGGCTCCAGCTTCAGGTCCAGCCGGCGGTGGTGGTCTTTTCACTCCTGCCGCGCCACTGGGAAACGCCGTTTTGTCCGTAATTCCCGGACTTGCCGCGCAGCCTGGCGCTCCCAATCCCTTCGCCGGCCATCCCTATGTCCTCTTGCGCTCGAGCTACGCCGATGCAATCGCGAAAGGCGGCGTCACTGTGCCGGCCGGAGTGTCGCCTTACTTGTATGTGGGCACTGCCTGCGCCAATCGAACGCCCGATTGTCAAAAAATCATCAATGCCATCAATGCAGACGCCGCTTCGGCAGTCCGCGCCGACGCCAACGGCAGAGGCACCTTCCCCGGAGTGGCCCCGGGCGTCTACTACCTGATGATCTCCACACGCTACAACAACCAGCCGCTCGCCTGGGGCCAGGCAGTGCAGCTCAAGCCCGGAGCAAACTCCGTAACCCTCGACCTCAGCAACGCAACTCCGATCAAGTGAGGCTGATGCGAGTGTGAGTGTGGGTGTGAGCGACCAGCGTGCACACACGCGCTGGTTCCTGCTTACTTGGTCCCTTGGTGCCTGCCGGGGCGCACCGCGGGCGATTTGTGCCCGCTGGGGTGGCTTGGTCCCTGTTTCCCTCTCCGAAAGTCTCCGCTCTTGCCGCCGGATTTTGCTTCGAGGCGAATCTCCCGAATCACGATGGCTTTGTCGAGCGCCTTGGTCATGTCGTAGACAGTGAGCGCGGCGACGGCAGCAGCGGTGAGCGCTTCCATTTCGACTCCCGTCGCAGCAACCGTCGCCGCGGTCGCCGTGATGCGCACGCCGTCGGCAACGAGCTCGGTCTCGACATCGACTTGCGTGAGCGCCAGCGGATGGCACATGGGAATGAGCTCCGCAGTGCGCTTGGCGGCCTGGATTCCGGCGAAGCGCGCGACTTCAAGCGGATTGCCTTTGGGGTTCGAAGGCAGCGCGGAGATGACTTTGGCGGAGAGCGCTACGAAGGCTGAAGCGGTGGCGATGCGGCGCGTGGGCCGCTTGCCGCCGACGTCGACCATGGCGGCCTGCCCGGATGCGGCAAAATGTGAAAGGCGTGCGGGTTTGGGTTTAGGCATGAGAGTCCTCTTTCGAAAATCTTTCCCGGGGGCTAAGGCCCCGATCATTTTATTGCTCTCATCGGCACGACTAAAGTCGTGCCCTTTCAAAACTCACGCAAGAAGGATGTTGACGGTTGCGCCCGCGTCGAGAGAACCGGAATCGTCGGGCACGACCAGATAACAATTTGCCAGCGCCATGGCGGCGAGATCGCCGGAACCTTGCGAGGGAACGAGCTTCACTTTCGGCACCGGGCTGGTGAAAGTGCATGTGGCGGGCAGAAAGCGGGTGAGGCCCGGCTTCGTCTTGACGTCCGCGACGAGGCGCGCCTGGGCGAAGCGCGGCCCGCGATCAATCCGGTCGATGCGGCCGGCAAGCGCAGCGAGAACCGGCGCGGCGAAGAGCAGGAACGTGACGGCGGACGAGATGGGATTTCCCGGCAGCCCGAAGCACTTCGTGCCGTTCTGGTTTTGGTTGGGGCCAGTGGAACGGGTCAGCTCTGCAAACACCACCGGCTTGCCCGGCTGAATGCGCACGCCGGTGAAGTGGAAGCGGGCTCCGGCGCGGGCAAGCGCGGGCTCGACCAAGTCGAACTTACCCGCGGAGACGCCGCCCGTAATGAGCAGAAGGTCGGCCGTGGCGGCGCGGGCGAGCGCGGCGTCGAGCAATTTGGCGGTGTCGTGCGCGATGGGCAGAATCCACGGTTTGCCGCCGGCTGCAGAAACCATCGCGGCCAGCATGGCGCTGCTGGAGTTGCGAATCTGGCCAAGCTTGGGTTTTGCGGCGATGGGCACAAGCTCGTCGCCCGTGGAGAGAATGGCCACGCGCGGCTTGGCGTAGACCGTGAGCTCGGCACAGCCGCAGGACGCGGCCAGCGCAATCTGCGCGGCGCCGATCAGCGTTCCGGCGGGCAGCAACGCACTGCCTTTGCGCGCCTGCGCGCCACGGGGCACGATGTTCTCGCCCTTCTTGATGGTGCGGGGGGGCAAAAGGCGAACGGACGGCGAGGAGGGCGATCCGGCAGCCTCGACGTGGGCGGATTCAACGTGCTCTAGCATGATGACCGCGTCGGCGCCGCGGGGGACCGGAGCGCCAGTCATGATCTCCCAGGCTGCGCCGCGCGGCAGCGGTCCAGTAGGAGGGTCGCCGGCGCGGGTTGAGCCAGCCACGGCGAGCGGACGATGGGCGGAGGCTTCCGCAGCACGACAAGCGAAACCGTCGCGCGTGGATCGAGCGAAAGGAGGCTGGTCAGTGTCGGCACGAAGGGTTTCGGCAAGTACGCGTCCGGCCGCGGAGGTCAGCGTCACGCGCTCCGTCGCGGGCTTGCTGCGCGCAAGGCGCTCGGCGCGTTTGGCCACGAAAGCTGCTGCCTGAGCGTAAGTGAGCAAGGCGTTGTTCGACATTGGGGTCCACTTTCGGGCCATGCAATGGATTGTAGAGCGTTGCGGTGCGATAGCAATGTGCGGGCGTGGACGCCCGCACCACAGCCGGCCAGGAGGCCGGCGCTACTTCGCAGGCGGGCTGGCGGCGCCGGCGTCATTTTTCGTGTTCTGCGGGCACGCATTCTCGAGGTCCGCGTTCTCGAGGATGTTGGTGACTTGCGCGGCGTACTCCCCGGTGGGAGCCAGCCCCAGGTACTCTCTGAACGCAACCAGGCACTCCGGAGACAGTTTGATTTTGTTGGTATCGGGATCGATGGGCGCATTCACCGCGAGTCCCTGGGCCTTGATGAAATAGAGGACGGCGTCCTTCGGGTTGGCCTTGATGGCCTCGTCGGCCGCATCGATTTGCGCCGAGATGTTACCCGCCTGGAAGTAGATGACGGCCAGATTTCGGAGGTAGGTGGCAGCATGGGCGGGATCGGCTTTGACGGCCGCGGCTACGGACGCATTGGCTTCGTCGACCATACGAGTGCGGGCATAGACCTCACCGAGGCCGGCATTGGCCGCTGCGGCGAGCTGCGGGTCAATATTAGCGGCCTGCGGTTCAGTATTTGCGGCCTGCGGGCCAGGGTTTCCGGCCAGCGAAGTCAGATCGACTGCTCTTTTGAAGCTGGTCTCCGCGTCAAGGTAATTTTTGAGCCCCAACTGGGCGCGCCCGAGGTCGATCCACAGGTTCGCCCCGTTCGGTATTTCGGCGGTCGCCTTGCTCATGAGCGACTCGATATCGGAGTACTTCGAGACTCTGATTTCGCCGGCCATGGAATCCACGTCCGATGCGGAGGCTGTCGAACCCAGGGTTTGGATTGCCGTGGCCCGCGCATTCGCTGCATCCTCGAAGTCCCGGTTCGCTGTCTCGAGATCGGTGTTGATGGAGGTAATGATTTTGTTGGTGGCCGCCGCTTTATCGTTCGACTCTTTCATCTGCCGCAGCTGCTCTTGTTGCTCAGGCGACAGCCGGTCATAGTATTCCTGGCGCGTCATGTCGACATCCTGCACCGTGCCTTTTCCGGCCAGGATGACGACGCTATGGATGAAGTCAGTGACTTTGCCTTCAGGGGTACCGGGCGCACGGTAAACCAGCGTGTATTCGCCAAGGGGCACTCTGCCGGTGTAATCGCCCTTGGGGGAAACCGTCATGTTATAGCGCAACGTGACGCCGCCGTCGGTGGAGAGGCTCACGGTGCCGCCGTGCTCGGGCGCGCCTGTGGGACCGATGACAAGACCTTGAATCCAGCCGATGTCCCGTTCATCGTCTTGTTGATCGGACTCTTGGGGAGGGGCGTCCGTAGCCTGCTGCGCAGCCGCAGAGGCAATCGCCAAAGCGGCAATCGTCATAGCGACAAGGCCGACTGCAGCGGGGAGGCGACCCGCGCCGCGTAGACGCAGACGTAAAGCGAAACTCATGCAATGCATTGTACGGCGATTTGAGACTAAGCCGTTTCCGGGAATGGTGTACCCGGTCTTTTTGCGTTCCCACCCTTCTCGCAAAGAGCGCGATCCTTCGACTTCGCTCAGGAGGATGGGGCACGGAGGGGGATAGGTACAGCCATTGTGGATTCGCTACAAGTGGGCCCTTTGCGCAAAAAAGGGCATCCGTCGCGGCGGACGCCCTTCGATCAGCTCGAGCGGAGGCCGAGCTACTTTACCTTGATGCCGGCCTGCTGCAGGATGCCAGCTGCGTCTGCAGCGAACGGCCCCTTCGGCGCCAGTTGCAGATATTTCTCGTAGGCTTCCGCGCAACCCGGAGGCAAAATGTACAGTTTCGTTTTGGGGTCGATGGTAGCGTTCATAATCAACCCCTGGCCCTTGACGTAGTAGAGGATGGCAAGGTTGGGGTCATTCGGGTTCGGATCCGCCTTGATGGCTTCATCCGCCGCGGCAGCCTGCGCTGTGGAATTGCCCTCCTGGAAAAAGATGATCGCCTGATTCTTGAGATAAAGCTGCGCGTTTGCGGGATCGGCCTTGGCGGCTGCGTCAAAGGCGGCATTGGCTTCAGGAACCTTACCGGTGCGCGCGTAGCACTCGCCCAATCCAGCCTGCGCCTGCCCGATGACGGGCATGCGTGGCTTTTTGGCGGCGGTCTCCAGATCGACGGCCTTCTTATAGGACGTGATGGCATCGTCGTACTGCTTGAGACCGGCCTGTCCGTAGCCCAGCTGGTTCCACAACAAGGCCTCGTCCGGCTTGAGGCCCGTATCCTTGGTCGCAATGCTCACGATATCGGTGTACTTGGCGGTCCTGATCTCGGCGATTTTGTTGGCAAGATCGATCTTGGAAGGGGTACCGCCCAGGGCCGCCGCCGCAAGTGTGGTAGCGTGATCAATGTCTTGCTTGTCCTGGTTGACGACCTTCAGATCGGCGTTGAGCTGGTTGATGAGGACATTGGCCTTCAGGGCATCGGCGTTGGCCTTCTTCAATTCCTCCAACTGCTTTTTCTCTTCCGGCGTCATCTTGTCGATATATTCCTGGCGCGACATGTCGACGTCCTGGGACGTATCCTGCCCGGCGACGATTTTGACGCCGCGGATCGAATCGACCATCTTGCCGGCCGGCGTATCTGCCGCGCGGTAGACCACCATGTAGGTTCCCTGCGGCGCTTCTCCGGTGTAATTGCCGGATTCATCGACAGGGAAGGTGTACTTCAGGGTCAGGCCGCCATCGGTGGAGAGGCTCACCGAGCCGCCGCCCTGGGGTTGTCCAGTGGGATTGATGACGCGGCCGTGAATCTTGCCCGTATTTGCAGCGGGCGCTTGCTGTGCGTGCCCGGGCGCGAGAGCCAATGCCAAAAGTGCCGCAGCGGCCAGGCCCAGCCAAATTGAAAGAGTGCGTTTCATGTTTTCTCCTTAAGAGCGGCGGGAAGCATACTGCCCGCAGGCTCAAAAAATTCAAAATCTCAGGCGCGGCGGAAGAAACCGATCCGGTAGAGCGCATTTGTGAGCAAAACCCAAGTTAAATCCAACCCAGCACCCTGCACAAGAGGGCTCCTCTGGTCCGGTGCGCCGGGTATTGCGGCGCCGGCCCAGTTGCCTTGACGAAAAGGCCTGTCCGCAAGTTGCCCATTGCGCCGCGCAGTCTTCACGCGCCGTGCCGATTACGATTCTCATGGTAGTGGGGCAGGCACGGGTATGCGTGTGGCCCGTATCACACTGTAAAGACAGCGGGGCTGGAGGGGTTAGCGGTTGATCGATTCCCGCATTGCGGGGGTCGGGAGACCCCCGCGACAGCCGATCAGGAGACCGGCGCTACATGTTCTTGCGACGGGCGAGAAATGCGGCTAGAGAAAGGCCCTAAAATCAAGGCATGGGAACGGTGATCCGGAGTGCTACCGCTGAGGATGTCGCACAAATTCTCGCTTTTATTCGCGCCCTTGCCACCTTTGAGCGGGCGCCGGACGCGGTGGTTGCGACCGAGGAGGGCCTGCTGCGCGATGGATTTGGCCCCAACCCGTATTATTCCTGCCTGATTGCCGAGCACGATGGTCAGCCCGCCGGCTTCGCCCTGTTTTTCTACAACTACTCGACGTGGATGGGTCGGCCCGGCATCTACCTTGAGGACCTGTTCGTGCTGCCGGAGTTTCGCGGCCTGGGCATGGGCAAGGCGCTGCTGCAACGTGTGGCTGCTGTCGCCCTGGAAAAGGGCTGCCAACGCCTGCAGTGGGCGGTTCTGGACTGGAATACGCCGGCCATTGATTTCTATAGCGCCATGGGCGCCGAGTTTATGGACGAATGGCGCAACGTACGGTTGGGCGGCGAGGCGATCAAGCGGCTTGCCGAGTTACCAGAAGAAAGTGGTCTCCCACCCATTTCCGCAAAAAACGCGGAAAAGGATGGGGCACGGGGAAATATCACTCAACCACCCTTTCGCCAAGAGGCCGGCGAAAGGATGGGGCACGGCACGCCAGAGAAGAACCGGGCGGAGAGCACGTCGTGAGGATTCGCGTGATTGGGGGCGGGCTGGCCGGGCCGGAGGCGGCGCTGACGGCGGCGCGGCTGGGCTGCGAGGTGGATCTGTATGAGATGCGCGCGGTGCTGGATGGAAAGCCGCGCCTGACACCGGCTCACCAGACCACGGATTTCGGTGAGCTGGTTTGCTCGAACTCCCTCAAAAGCGAGTCGCAATTCACGGCGCCGTGGTTGCTGAAGCAGGAGATGCGGCGCGGGGGCTCGGCGCTTTTGCGCATTGCCGACGAGACAGCAGTACCAGCGGGCCACGCCCTGGCTGTCGATCGCGTGGAGTTTTCGCGGCGCATCTCGGAGGCGATCGAAGCGGAGCCGCGCATTCGCGTGATTCGCGAAGAAGTGACAAGTCTGGACGATTCGCTCCTCCGAGACCAGGACGGCACGAAGTGCCACTGCACGATTGTGGCGACGGGACCGCTGACTTCGGACGCGCTGAGCAAGGAGATCGAGCGGCTGACCGGCGCGGGGCACCTGGCGTTTTACGACTCGATCTCGCCGATTGTGGATGCCGAGTCGATTGACATGAGCCGCGTGTATTTTGCCGCGCGCTGGGACAAGGGAACTGCCGACTACATCAACTGCCCCATGGACCGCGCGGAGTACGACCGCTTTTACGAAGCGCTGGTGGCCGCAGAGGCAGCCGAAAGCAAAGAGTGGGAGAAGCTGGAGTATTTCGAGGGCTGCCTGCCTATCGAGGTGCTAGCCACGCGCGGGCGCGATACGCTGCGCTTTGGCCCCATGAAGCCGGTAGGGCTGCGCGATCCGCGTACTGGAAAAACGCCGTGGGCCGTGGTGCAGTTGCGCAAGGAGAATCTGCGCGCCGACAGCTACAACCTCGTCGGTTTCCAGAATCACCTGAAGTTTGGCGAACAGGCGCGGGTTCTGCGGCTGATTCCGGGGCTCGAAAATGCGCGCTTCCTGCGCTACGGGCAGATTCACCGCAACACGTACATCTGCGCGCCGGTGCTCCTGGACGAATGCCTGCGGCTTTCGCCAAAGCTCGGTGATCCTGAGCGAGTCCGCGAGAGCGGGCGAGTCGAAGGACCTGAATTTTCTGTTTCTGGACTTACGCTCCTCTTTGCGGGGCAGGTTTGCGGCGTGGAGGGGTACACGGAGTCCATTGCAACGGGCATGCTGGCGGGAATTTATGCCGCGGCGATCGCTCGCGGCGAGGAACCTCAACCGGTTCCGCGTTCGACGGCGCTCGGCTCGCTGGTGCACTACATTACGCACGCGGACGCAAAGAACTTTCAGCCGGCCAACATCACCTTCGACTTGCTGGAGCCGCTGGAAGAAGAGGCGCGGAAGAAGATTCGCGATAAGAAGGAGCGGCATCGGCTGCAGTGCGAACGGGCGCTGGCGGCGTTTGATGCATGGCGGGCGGCGGCAGGGCACGCCGCTACTGTTGAATGATCGCCCGAATCGTTTATGCATTCGCACTTGCTAACATGACGATTGTCGACGGGGTGACAAATGTGGACTCCTGGGCGAATCATTCTTGAACTCGCCGCCGGGCTCATCACAGCCGGTGGCCTCTACGATGTCTTCACTCCTCGGATTCCATCGAACCTCAAGAAAATCTGCGGCGCAACCGAAAGCGCGCAAAAGCTCACGAGAGAATTACTGCGTTCCCTCGGAGGCTCGCTCGCCGGCATTGGCGTTGCGGTCGGCTATCTTGTGATCGTGTCGGGACCGAACCCCGATCCCTCAGTATTGGTACTCGTACTTCTACTCGTTTTGCCAGCCGAACTCATGAACTCCATTTGCATGTTTCGGGTCGGTTCCCCGTTCTATTTCCCGCTGGGATTTGTGCTCATGACCATCCTCGGTGTAGCGCTTTGGTGGCCGCATCACCTGCGGTGAACTCTAAATGACGACGGAACTTCGCACATGAGACTTGCGTACTACTGTGGTACGCTGTGCCTTCCCCGGAAAGGATTCATATGTTCCCCATCTCCGCCGCAGATTCCGTTTCGCTCGCCATTCAACGCACCAGGGAGTTCCTCTTCAGACCGTTTCAATGGGGAACCTATCTGAAGCTTGGCCTGGTCGCGATCATCACCGAGGGGATCGGGAACAATCTCCGGTCTTCGAATCACGGTGGCCACCCGGCGGGAAATGGACCCACCGGTATTCCGACGTTCCACCTCGCGGCGGAATGGATCGCGGTGATTGTGGCAGCGGCGCTGGTCGTGCTGGTTTTGTCGCTTGTGGTGTTCTATTTGGTCACGCGGCTGCGGTTCGCCTTCTTTCACTGCCTGATCCACAACACCACGGAGATTCGGCCGGGTTGGTGGCTCTATACTGCGCAGGCGATGCGCTTTTTCTGGCTGAACGTGGTGGTAGCATTTTGCTTCATTCTGCTGCTGGTGTTGGTCGCGATTCCGTTCGCGGCCGGGTTCTGGCGGGTGATTCAGGAGACTCCACAGGGGGGCCAACCCGATCTCTGGTCGGTGCTGCCTCTGGTTTTGCCCTTGATTCCGATCATCCTTCTGCTGGTGCTGGCCGGAATTGTCACCGACTTGATTTTGCGCGATGGGATGCTGCCACACTTCGCGCTGGACAACGCAACCGCCGGCGAGGCGTGGGCCCAGGTATGGGCTCGTATCAAGGCCGAGAAGGGACAGTTTTTTGTCTACGCGCTGCTGCGAGTGATCTTGCCGGTCATTGCGACGATCGGCTTGTTCATTGTGCTGCTGATTCCAGGGATTGGGCTGGCTGCAGCCCTTGCGTCGGTTGAATTCGGTGTGCACTCCATGTTCGCAGACGCGACCGGCGCATCGGCGCTAGTCGGCGTTCTTCTCGAGGTTTTCTTCGGCGTGGTTGCATTTGTCTTCGCGCTGCTGGCCAGCGTCTGCATTGGGGGGCCTGTGAGCACGGCGATACGGGAGTATGCGTTGATTTTCTACGGCGGCCGGTACAAGGCGCTCGGAGACATTCTCTACCCGCCGACTCCGCCGCCGGCAATCGTTGGGGGCACATCCGAGGTTGCCTGACCGTGGCTTCCAGACGCCGTAACGTTATGGTTTCCATCTTGTTCACCGCGTTTGGCGGGCCGGGGATTGCGCTGGTCTGGCTGCCGCTGTGGATCACGCGCTTCAGGGTCCCCGCCGCAGAGCCGCGGTGGCAGATGCTGCTGGCGGCGGCGCTCGTCCTGGCCGGGGTCTCGCCGGCGTTCGAGTCCATCCGGCGCTTTGTGGTTGCAGGCCGGGGAACGCTCGTGCCCACGACGCCGACGGAACACCTGGTGGTGAGCGGCTTCTACCGTCACGTGCGCAATCCGATGTACGTGGGCGTTCTGATCGCCCTGGCCGGTGAGGTGCTGTTGTTTCGCAGCCGCGGCCTCCTGCTCTTCGCCGTCTGCCTGTGGTTGGGCTTTCATCTTTTCGTCAGCCTGTACGAGGAGCCCACGCTCACCCGGCGCTATGGCGATGAGTACCTGCGTTTCAAGCAGAATGTGCCGCGCTGGCTGCCGCGGTTGAAGCCATGGCGAGGCGCGGATAAGTAGCCTCTGCGAACCTTTCTGCACGTTTTCGTGTCGAAGAGAGAGTAGGCTTCGCGCGCGGCAGCGGCGCAGCGCGACCGTGTACCCTGAAGAGTGAGGCTTTGCGCTGCCAGTGCCCGAGGGAAGTGAGCGGATTTGATGCGATGGTTAGCAATAATTTGTGTTGTGGCGGCGATCAGTTGCGGCGCGGCAAAGACGTGCGCCCAGGGCGAGCAGCCAACTGCCGCGGAGAAGAAATCGGCCACCACCATCACGCTTCCGCCCTCGCCCAAGGCCCTTTTGCCCGACGAGTTTGATGGCTGGGTAACGGCAGAACCATCGAAAACAGTGACCGATCCCGCTCAGGCCGACCCAGCCAATGCAGCGGCGCTGAAGGAATACGGATTTAACGCGGCGGTGCTGGCTAATTACAAGCGCGAGGGGGAAACGCTGAGCCTGCGCGCACTGCGCTTCGATGACGCGAGCGGGGCCTACGGAGCCTACAGCTACTACCGGCAGAATGGCTGGCCGAAGGTAGCCATCGGCACCGGTGCGGCGTCGAACAACAATCGCGTTCTCTTTTGGGTGGGAACAACGGTGGTGGATGCCACGTTTTCCAAGGCAGGGCCGATGTCGGCAGGCGAAATGCGCGAGATTGCGCGCCAGTTACCCGCGCCTGGCGGAAGCAGCGCGCTACTGCCGCCCATCCTGGCCTGCCTGCCTCAGTCAAAGCTTGACCCGCAAACTACACACTATGCGGTGGGTCCGGCCGGCTATGCGGGCGCGGGCGGCGTGTTGCCGCCGGCGCTGGTCAATTTCGACAAAGGCGCCGAAACGCTCACGGCGAATTACTCGCTCATCTCTGGCTCGGCCACGCTTACGCTCATCGATTACCCCACGCCGCAAATCGCTCACGCACAGGTGGATGCGATTCGCGCTTACCTGAAGGCCGGCAGCCAGGCGACGCCACCCTGGCCGAAACCGCTCAACGACTCTGATACTGCGTCACTCGAGGTGCGGGGTAGCGGCCCCGTGGTAGCGATCGTGAGCGGCGATGCGATTCCCGAAGAAAGCCACCGATTGCTGGAGGCCGTGCATTTCGAAGCCGAAATGACGGCGATTCCGCAGCCGGTGGAGTCGGAGATCGAGAAGACCGGCCAGCTGCTGCTGGGCATTACCGTGTTGAGCCTGATCGGCGCCGCAGCGGCCATTTTGCTGGGAGGGTTCCTGGGCGGGGGCAGGGCACTTTACCGGATAGCTACGGGCAAACCGGCCTCCTCGGTCTTTGACATGGAGTTCATTCATCTCGATTTGCGGGAAAAATGGGTGGAAGACCGGGCAGAATCGGTGGAAGAAATCGAAGCAACCGAAGGGCCGCATCCGAAGGGTTAATGCGGCCCGATCCTGTGGAAAAATGGCCTTAAACCCGAAAAAACTACATTAAATCACGGGAAATCACGAAGATATGCGGGCGAACGATCGGCGAAAAAAATCGCATTCATCGCCGTGCGATTGGATTGTTAAATTATTGAAATAAAGGCGTTTATTTTTGTATACATTTTTTCTTGAC
Source organism: Occallatibacter sp. (assembly GCA_050015795.1). GTDB lineage: Bacteria > Acidobacteriota > Terriglobia > Terriglobales > Acidobacteriaceae > Telmatobacter. The sequence goes on from JBEKAS010000070.1 coordinate 14,164, forward strand.
ACTGCTTTCCCCCGAACCTAACATGCAGCCAGAAAGTTCTATCGGGTTTGCCTCCGTTGGAACTATTCTCCCTGAGGAGAGAGCTGCCCCGTTGCCGGGCGGCTCTTTCCGTCTAACGGGCGTTTTCAGCCGTCTCCGGGGCTTCCCCTTCCGCCTTCGGCAGAGCTTCCGTCCATTGCTCCCCACATTGCTCGCAGCGCCAGGTGTTTTCGGGGTCGACGCCTTCGAGAACCACGTCATCCGATCCGCACCTGGGACACTTGGGTTCGACAAACTCGGGAACTTCCTCCTTTTCGTCCTCAACGATCTCCTGCGGATTCGTTTGTGCGGCGATGGCGCGCGCCTGATCGAGCTGATCGGCGGCGACCAGCACACGCGCATCGCGGCGTCCGAATTCGCGTGCCTGCTGAATCCAACTATCGATGCCCGTCTGGCGCAACACTCCCGCGAGCTGCTGCGCCTCCTCGTTGGTCTCGCAATCGCACAACACGGTCTTCCACGTGTACTCGTGCGGGCCATCGTCTTTGTCATCGGCGTCAGGAGTATCGGGTACGAGCCGTGGCATTCTCGCGCCAAAGCCGAGCACCCCAGCTGCCTGCTCGCTGAGCATCTCACCTGCACTTTCCTCGATGGGACCCTTCGTCGTCCGCGCAGAGAAATTCGTTTCCGGAACTTCTTGCACCACGCTTGCACTGGGATTCGCGGGATCACCCAATCCGCGGCTGCGCATCTCGGCGCGCAATGCCTGCTGCGCGGTTTCCGTCAGATCGGCAAAGTCGCGGGCGAGTTCGAGCAGCTCTTCGGCGCTCTTCTGGCGGTACTCCGCGGTCAGCCGCTGCCATTCGAGAACAGGATCGATTTGCATGGGCAAAAGTATAGCGCGGCGCGATCTTTGCGCGCCTTTACCTTCAACTGGCGCAACGATACAATCAAGGATGCAGGCCGACGTAGCTCAGTTGGTAGAGCAGCTGATTCGTAATCAGCAGGTCGTCAGTTCAAGTCTGACCGTCGGCTCCAGAATCCGGATGAAGGCATGGCCTCTTGAGTGCGAGAGGTCATTTTTATTGTGCCTATTGCGCTTGAGCCTGCACGTACACGGCGACGCTGGCTGAGACAAGATCCTGCGGTGGAATCACCGGCGTCTTGCCCTTCTGCGTGGGCGGCAGCTTGACACCGGGCTTGAGCTCAATGGCGACGAGATTGTGCTTTCCGGCCATGATCATGGGCATGGTGAAACTGGCCTGGAAGTTGCCCAGCGGACCAACCGGCGCGGTGCCCGCCTTCGTCCCCTGCACACTATCCACCCAGATCCACACTGAGCCGCCGGGGGCAAACTTTGAGCCGCGCAAAACCACCGGCAACCCTACTTCGACCACCGAGCCCGGCGGATAGAGGGTGTTGTTGGAGGTGTTGACGACTGCGACTGAAGGCCCACAGCCGCCCACCTGGCAGACCGTGATGGAGGCGGTTGCAGGCTGGCCGCCGGGAGCGCCGGCATGTAGCAGATGTGCGCCCGGCCCGGTCGTGGCCGGGATGAGCACATTGGTTAGGAACTGAACGCCTGATGCGCCCACGGTGTTGTGTCCAATAATCTGTCCGGTGTTGTTGTCGAGCCAGAAGTAGACGTCGTTGCTGCCCGAGGCCTCGGTGGCTGTGGTGAGCACATCGCTCAGCGGCGCGCAGGTGATGCCATCGCACTCGTGCACCTGGAACGTGTATTGCGTCGCGGGCTTGAGATCGATAGCATTGAAGGTGAGCGCCGGTGTGGTGATGGTCGTCTGCGGAGGGCTCCATACCAGCGACGATTTCGTGTCTCCAAGCACCGTCTTGTTCCAGGCAATGTTCAGCGCATTGACATAGGCGCCGCGGAAATACTCTGCCGTAACGGGAAGCACCTGCCCGGCCACGACCTCGGGTTGCGCAACGGCGATGGTGGGCGAAAAGAGACTGCCCTTGTTATTCGCCGCCGTGGTGTTCTGGATTTGCGGCTTGGCCGGGGGCGGATAGATGAGGCCGAAATCGAAATCCAGCTTGGGACTGATGCCGATGACGAATGGGCGCAGGCCGTTCAAGGTAGCGAAGTAAAGATTGTGGAAGAGGGCGTTGAAATCGTTGCTCACGTTGGTGGAATTGGAATTGAGCGTGGGAGAATTCATGAAGCCCACGATAAAGAAGGAAACCTGGTCGCGCAGGTGGGCATCGGTGTCGGCCGCGATGAGGGTGCCGATGCCCTGAACGGCGAGATTGAGGGCCCCGCCGATGGCTGCGATGGCCGCTTCCGGCGCGACGGTGCCGCCGCTGGCCGCTGCGGTCGCAGCTTCAGCAGTGAGTTGGGCTGTAAATTTCGTGGCGGAAGCGACAAGCTGGCTCGTCACATCGCCGCCATACACGCCGTCTACGGAGATGTCGACAGCGGGCGCGCAGGTGACGGGAAGATCGAAACTGGTCGCGTTAGGCGTGGATGTGCAGGTCACCGTGAGAAGGACGGTGAAGACGACGGTGAATGCCGGATCCGTGGGCTCGGTGGGGCAGTTGCTGCCAACATGGCATGTGTGCGGCGACGTCATCCAGAACGTTACGCCATTCAACGGCGCCTGATAGGTGAAACGGATGCGGCGGCCGTTGACCGTGTTCAACGTAGCGTCGTCGGTCCAGGTCTCCTGGAAGTTGGCGGTGAGATAGCCCTTGGCAGACATCACGCAGGGCTGAATGTTGTAG
>JBEKAS010000071.1:0-16749 GCA_050015795.1 Occallatibacter sp.
TTTGCATCACTGCAAGTGCCGCCTGGTTGCGTTAGCCATGAGAGATGGTGGTGTGTCCACGGCCGCCGCGGATCCGCCTCGGAGCTAACTGCAATCGTTTGAGCCGCTTCACCGCAAGCCGCCCAAGTGTCTTTCCTCCCCGGCCCGATCCCCGCGGCCGAAAACCACGCGCCGGAGCTTGCTGATGACGGATCTGCGCAACCGCAGCCGGCGAAACTTTCTCACGCAGTGCCTGACCGGCGCCGTGGCTATGGGCGCTGCCGGTTTACCTGCAACGGGCGAGACGCAGGCCCCTGCCGCGAAGTCCCGCGTAGTGGTGGCGCGCGATCCGTTGCTGCGCGGCTCTAGCGCGACAATTGATGCGCGCCGGCTCGAGACGCTCCTCGACCGCGCCATGCAGTCTCTTTTCAGCCTTCCGGCCACGCACGAAAACAGCATCTCCGCATGGCGCCGCATCGCGGGCGCGAGCGATACCGTGAGCCTGAAAGTGAACACTCTGGGTGGGCGCGGCATTGCGACGAATGTCGATCTCGTTGCCGCGGTGTGCGAGCGGCTGCAGCAGGCGGGCGTGCCCGCGCGCAACATCACGGTGTGGGACCGCGACAGCGAAGAGATGGAGCGCGCCGGTTTTCGCATCGCCGTTGGCGGAGATCGCGTGCAGTGCTACGGCACCGACCGCGGCGGCTATGAAGACGATCTCTCCGCGTGGGGCAGCGTAGGCAGCCGCTTCTCAAAGATCCTTACGCGTTCTTCGAATGTGCTGATCAACTTGCCCGTGCTCAAGGACCACGACGGTGCCGGCGTTACGATCGCGCTCAAAAACATGTACGGTACGATCCACAATCCCAACAAGTATCACCCCAACGGCTGCGACCCTTATGTGGCCGATCTGAACATGCTGCCCGAGATTCGCTCGCGCATGAAGCTGGTGATCTGCGACGCGACGACTGCGATGTACGAAGGCGGACCGGGATTCAAGCCGGAACACAGCTGGAAATTGAACGGCCTGCTGGCTTCTCAAGATGCTGTCGCGCTCGATTTCACGGGCTGGCAACTGATCGAGCGCAAGCGCGCGGAGATGGGACTGAAGACGCTCGAAGCCGAGCAGCGCGCGCCACGCTACATTGCCACCGCAGCCGACACCGAACATCGCCTCGGCTATTGCGATGCGGCGCGCATCGCGGTGGTCGAAATTTAGGGAGGTGCATCATGAACTGCAAATCGATTGCTGCGGAAAGCGTCGCGCGCAATGCTTTAGACCGGCGCTCGTTTCTGATGTGCGCGCTGGCCTCAGGAGCGGCGTTGGGCGCCGGTGAATTTGCTGCGCCTGCCGCGGCCAGCCCGTTGGCGGCGGGCGCTCAAGCGCAGAACGACGCGCAATTCACTTTCGAGGCGAAGTTTTACGAGAAACTGGCAAACCGCAAGATCAAGTGCAAGCTCTGCCCGCGCGAGTGCGTAGTGGGCGACAAGGAGCGCGGCTACTGCGGCGTGCGCGAAAATCACGGCGGCGTCTATTACACGCTGGTGCACTCGCGCGTGTGCGCGGCCCACATCGATCCCGTCGAAAAGAAGCCGCTCTTCCACTACCTGCCCGGCACCAATGCCTTCTCGATTGCGACGGCGGGATGCAACGTGAACTGCAAGTTCTGCCAGAACTGGGACATCTCGCAGTCGCGCCCCGAGGAAATTCCCGCGCAATATATTTCGCCGCACCAGGCAGCCGACCTCGCGCGCAAGTACGACTGCCCAACCATTGCCTACACGTATAGCGAGCCGGTGGTTTTTGCCGAATACCTGATGGACACCGCGGACGCCGCGCACGAAGCGGGTGTGCGCAGCATCGTAGTTTCGAACGGCTACATGCAGCATGACTCGCTGGAGCAGGCCTACGGCAAAATGGATGCGGTGAAGATCGATCTCAAATCTTTCTCAGAGTCCTACTACGCGAAGGTGGTCACCGGGCAGTTGAAGCCGGTGCTGGATTCGCTCGTGACCCTGCGCAAGATGGGCAAATGGACGGAGATTGTCTACCTGGTCGTTCCTACGCTCAACGACGATGACGAAGGGTTCCGCGGCCTGGCCGCATGGATCAAGACGAATCTCGGGCCTGATGTGCCGCTCCACTTTACGCAGTTTCATCCCGAGTATCTGCTCAAGAACCTGCCCATCACGCCGGTGGCTACGCTGGAGCGGGCGAAGGCGATTGCCGACGCCGAAGGCCTGCATTACGTCTACATAGGCAATGTGCCCGGCCATCCCTCACAGAACACCTATTGCCCGCAATGCCGAAAAATGCTGGTGGAGCGCGTGGGGTTTACGGCCAGCCAGATGCTGATCCGCAAGGATTCGACATGCCCGTATTGTCGGCACAGCATCCCCGGAATCTGGCACGCTTGATCGTGCCCAAGAGGTCCTGACTCATGAAGATCGCAAGGAGTTCCACCATGGCCTGGTTGATGACGCAATGCATTGCACTCCTGGTCACCGTGCCTATCCTGCACGTGCGTGCGGCGGAGGGCGCAGCCGGGGAGCATAAGGTGAGGCCGGCCGCCGTCGCCGGCGCATTCTATCCCGCCGATCCGCAGGAGCTTTCGAAGATGATCGACGACATGCTGGCCAAGGCCACGCCGCCGCCTGTGGATGGCATGATCATCGCCGCGGTGGCTCCCCATGCGGGCTATCCATACTCCGGACCCGTGGCCGCATGGACCTACGCGGCGCTCGGAGCCCAGGTAAAGGGGGGCCACAAGTACTCGCGCGTGGTGGTGATTGCGCCTTCGCACTACGTGAGTTTCGACTTCACATCGGTCTATGACGGCGACGCGTACACCACGCCGCTCGGGCAGGTCCCCGTGGACAAGGAGTTCGCGCGGCGGCTGGTGAAGATGAGCTCGACCATTCAGCTATCGGACAAAGGCCACCAGGCCACTGCCGATGCGCCGGAGCATTCGGTCGAGGTGGAGTTGCCGTGGCTGCAGAAGATCCTGGGCAACTTTGAGCTGGTGCCGATTGTGATGGGTGACCAGAGCTACGAGAGCAGCCGCGCGTTGGGCGTGGCGCTGGCCAAGATGCTGCGCAACGATCACGACACATTGGTGCTGGCCAGCTCCGATCTCTCGCACTACCACCCCTACGCCGATGCGGAGAGCATTGACCACAAGACCCTGCATGCGCTCGAGGCGTACGACTACTACAGCATGTCGCGCAACTTCCAATATCGCGGCCCGGGCGAGCCGGGGATCTGGGAGGCGTGCGGCGGTGCGCCCATTGTGGCCGCCATGATCTACGCCGAGCGCCTGGGCGCGAACAAGGCGGAGGTGCTGAAGTATGCAAACTCCGGCGACATTACCGGCGACAAGTCGCGCGTGGTGGGCTATAGCGCCGACCTGTTTGTGAAGTCCGCGCAAGGGGCGGACGCGACGCCGCCTTTCTCGCTGACCGGCGAGGAAAAGTCCGAGTTGCTGGCGCTGGCGCGGAAGTCGGTCGAGTACATGATCACGAAGAACGAACCCTACGCGCCTACGGCGCCCGAGAGCGAGACGCTCAATCGCGAGTACGGCGCCTTCACTACGCTCACCGAGGGCGGAGCGCTGCGCGGCTGCATCGGATACACCTCGCCCACCAAGCCGCTCTATATGACGGTGCGCGACACGGCTACGCTGGCGGCGCTGCGCGATCCGCGCTTTGCTCCGGTGGCGGAATCGGAGTTGCCCAAGCTCGCCTACGAGATCTCCGTGCTTTCGCCGCTGCGCCGCGTGACCGATGTGGAGCAGATCAAGGTGGGCCGGGACGGACTGATCATGAAGAACGGCGACTACGAGGGCTTGCTGCTGCCGCAGGTTCCCGTGGAGCAGAGTTGGGACCGGGAGACATTTCTGGACCAGACCTGCGCCAAGGCCGGCATGGATCAGAGTTGCTGGAGGGACGAGAACACCGACATCTTCAGCTTTACGGCGGTGGTGTTCAACGAGAAAAGCAGAGAATAGGGATTAGGGAACAGGGAATAGAAAACGGCGCCCGTCAGCATGGAGGTCGACCCGCGTTGGAATGGCGGAGACTCGCCTGTGTCGCGAGAAGAGCGGCCGCCGCGTTGATCGCCGTAGCGAGCCAGGCCGTGTGCCAGAAGCCGAACACCGGAATGAGAAACGTGCTCAAGGCGAGCGCGCCCACGCATCCACCGAGCAAATCGATGGCATAGAGAAGGCCGAAGCCTGCGCCCTGGCCGCGGCCGCAGAGAAAGATTCCCGCCGCGGTGACGAACTGGAAACCGCCGAGCATGCCCGCAAGCGCCGCGAGCGCAGGAAAAATAATCTGCGCCGCAAGCCACGGTGCGGCGCGCGACGAGAAGCCTCCCATTGCGCTGACGGTAAGGAGCAGCGCGGGGGCGGCGAGCGCGAGGAGAAACTGCGCTGCGGCGAGGGTCCAACTACGGTTCGTGCTTTCGCGCCGCATTCCGAGCCAGCTGCCCAGCGCGATGCCTGCCATAAAGAGCCCGATGAGAATTGCGAGCTCGGTGTACACATAGCCGTAGACGGCCTGGAAGCCGAGGAGCAGAAAGATCTGCAAGGCCATGAGCGTGAATCCCGTGGCCGCCACGCAGACGCTGGCGGTTGCGCGCTCGCGGCGCTCGCGGCCGGGAAGAAGCGCGATCAGGACGACGCCAATGAGCAGCGCAATGGCCAACGCGCTGGCAACTTTGGCGAAATCCAAGTGCTCGGCAGCGCGGAACCACACGGTATAGCCCGACCGGAACTGCGCGCTCCACAGCACCACGTCAAATTCGTACGCGATGGGCGCAAAGTCGCGGTTCACGGGCGTTGACGGCAGCGGCGTGAGGTCGGTTTCCACCTGTTCCATGCGGTCGGGCATCATGCGGTAGGGAATGAAGTACTCGCGGACATATTGCGTGTTGAGTTTGCGCTGGCGCAGGCGTGAAACCAGCAGTTGCGGGTCGCGCGTGAGCACGCCGGGCTGGGCGGCGCCGAAGCAGTGAATGGTTTCGCCGGGAATTGCGGCCTGATAGGGAAAGACTTCGCCGAGGGTGCGGCGGATGGAGCGCAAGAACTCGGCCAGATCCGGACTGATGGTCTCCTCAGACGAGCGCAACTGCGCGGCAAACAGCCCATCAGGTGCGAGATGCGCGCGCGCCAGACGGAAAAACTCCGCCGTGTAGAAGCGGTTCAACTGCGCGGTCTGCGGATCGGGCACGTCGACCATGATCACGTCGAATGTTTTTCTGGTTTCGGACAAGTATTTACGGCCATCCACCAGTTGCAGATGCACGCGCGGGTCAGTACGAAAGACCGCGGTCTGGGCGGGAAAGTATTGCTGCGCCATGCCGATGAGCGCTGGATCAAGCTCGACGTAATCGAGGCTCTCCACTGTGGGATGCTTGAGCGCCTCAGCGACGCTGCCGTTTACGCCGCCGCCGATCAGGAGCACGCGGCGCGGAGCGGCGTGCTCGAGGAGTGCGTAGTCGACGGCCTCCTCGGCCGCGGCCGGATCGGGCGCGTTGGCGAGGATGGAGCCGTTTTCGTACAGGCTGCGGATGGCGCCAAGTTCGGTTGCGCCTGTCTCGGTCACCGTCAGGTTGCCGTAGATGGAATCGCGCTCGGCGACCACGTGGAAGCCGCGCCAGAGGCGGGCGCGCGCCGCGGCGTCGCAGTGCGGAGCGACCCAGATCAACAGGGGAATTGCAGCCAGCGCGGCTGTGGCGGAGAGAAGCGCAACCTGCCGAGACTTCATTCGAAAGAGCAGCGCCGCGGCCACAGAGAAATTGAGCAGGCCCACGATGGTTGCGATCTGGAAGGCGTCGAGGAAGCGCACCAGGACGACGCTGGCCAGGACTCCGCCGAGCGCGGAGCCAGCGGCTTCGAGCAGATAGGCTGCGCTGGCAGCGGCGCGTGCGGAGAGGCTGAGTTCGGCAGCGATCATGCGCGCGGCGGCGACGAACAGAGCGCCTGAAGCCGCGCAAAACACGCTCAGGCACACCAGCGAGGTGAGAAGCATCGGTACTGGTCCGACGAGCTCGCCGGGAACGGTTTGGAAGAAGGACTTGGCGCAACGCAGCGCCCAGATGGTTAGAGGAAGGCTCACGGCCAACAGGCATTCGAGCGCGGCGACGGTCCATCTTGTGCGGTTGCGCCGCGAGGCTGGCGCTCGGGCAAACGTGCTTGTGAGTGCGCTGCCGAGAGCTGTCCATAAAAGCCATGTGGCGAGCAGGATGCCGAGCGCGATCTCGTTGCCGTTGAAGACCTGGATCAGTTCGCGCATGAGCACGATCTGGCCCATGACCGCAGTAAAGCCGCAGAGCGCGAGCGCCGCGCGTGCAGCGGTGGACGGGCAGGCGGCGTTTTCAGGCGCGGCGGTCTGATTTGCGGGATTCACTGGTAAGGAATTAGAGGCCGGTAGTTGGCGAAAATGCAAGGCCGGCCAGCACATCGCCCGCATTGGAGGGCCCGGAGAGGCGGGAATGGTGCGCCCGGAGAGATTCGAACTCCCGACCTAATGCTCCGGAGGCATTCGCTCTATCCAGCTGAGCTACGGGCGCGCTCAATCAGGATACCGCAACTTGGGCCGCGTTTGGGGCCGCATAGGCTGATCGATGCGGCGGCTTGCGTGATTGAGCGGTCGTTGTTCCGCGATTTATTGATGGGAGCGCCGCCAGTAGGCCCGGGCCTGAAGGCCGGATCGCTCTGGCGCCGGTTCAGGGGTATGAGGGCCCCTGCTTCCTTCGGACGCGCCTTTCAGGGGCTAGAGGCTAGCAGCTAGTGGCTACTTTTCACTATCATCCTCTCGTGCCCCGTCTGCCCAAGTCGAAGCCCGTCCCCAATTCTGTTTTGGGCCTGCCGCTCGACACTTCGCTGCTCAAGCCCGGCATGCGTCTGGCGGTTGCGCTCTCTGGCGGCGCGGACTCGGTGGCGTTGCTGCGCGCATTGGCGGCGCGGCGGCAGGAACGGGGCCTCGTTCTCCATGCCGCGCACCTGCACCACGGGTTGCGCGGCGCAGAGGCCGATGGGGATCTCGAATTCTGCCGAGCGCTGGCGGCAAAGCTCGGCGTACCGTTTCACGAGGCGCGCGTGGACACGGCTCAAGAAGCGCGAGCCGATGCGAAATCGGGCAAACGGGCCGAGACCATCGAGGAGGCCGCGCGGCGGGTGCGCTACGCGTGGTTCCACCAACTCTTGTCCAAAACCCCGCTCGATGCAATTGCGACGGCGCATACGCTCGATGACCAGGCGGAGACGGTTCTGGCCAAATTTCTGCGTGGCGCGTGGACGGAGGGTCTGGCGGGAATCAGCCCACGACTCGAAAGCCCGGAGGGCGGCGCGATTGTACGGCCGTTGCTCGATACGAAACGGAGCGACATTGAGGCGTATCTTCGCGAGTTGGGGCAAGACTGGCGCGAGGACAGCTCGAATCGCCATCTGACTTTCACGCGCAACCGCATCCGCCACGAACTGCTGCCACTGCTCGAGGGCTGGAACCCGCGGCTGCGCGAGCACCTTGCGCAGATGGCGGAGCTGGCGCACGACGAGGAGGCATGGTGGCAGGCGGAGCTGGCCCGGCTGGCGCCGCAACTGATTCTGCCGGGGCGTCCGGCGCGTGGCGGCGGCCGCGCGGCAGGGGAGGGTCCCGGCGCGGGCCTGGCCATTGAAGTGAGCCGTCTGGCGGCACTCGCCCCGGCTGTGCAGCGGCGGCTGGTGCGCCATGCAGCGCAGCAGTTCGGCGCCGCGCTCGACTTTGCCGCAACAGAAGCGGTGCGGTCCCTGGCGCTCGGCGACCGGGCCGGGCAAAGGCTGGCGCTGCCGCAGGGCCTGTGCGCCGAGCGGACGGCACGCGAGCTGAGGCTCTCCGTGGCTCCGGAGCCCGCCGCAAAGCGCAAGAGCGCGGGAGCGCAGGAACCACGGTACACCGTGGCGATTCCCGGCATCATCGACGCGCCGGAGTTCGGAGTGCGCCTCCGCATCGCGCTTAACAAGCAGGAAGTGCTTGAAAATGGGCTGGTTGGCCGCGAAAACCTGCCGCAAACGGCCACTCTGCGCAACTGGAAACCCGGCGACAGGGTGCGGCTGCGCTATTCGAGCGGGCTGCGCAAGGTAAAGGAAGTGCTGGAACGCAAGCATGTTACGGGAACCGAGCGGGCACTTTGGCCGGTACTGGAGGCCGGTGGGCGCGTGGTTTGGATGAAGGGCGTGGAACTGGAGCCCGAACCCGGCCTTGCGATCACCGCCGTGGAGACGGTGCCGGAGGCCTCTCAAGGCGCGCCGCTCATCCCATCCAAGTAACGGTGACGCAGGGGGTTCTACCCCTTTCGCGGCATAGGATTTGCTGCTACTTTTTTCAGCCAGGGAGTACAATCAGGGCTACTGCTTCCTCGGGCGGCATTCTCTTTGTGTGCGCCCGTGGGAATTGTGTACTTTCCTGCCACTTTGACAGGCGTTCAGGCGTCTAAAGATCAGTGGCTTTGCCGGGGACGAATGATGGAGGTCGCGGGAACGGCTTCTCTTTCGCCGCGAAAAGGAGTGGTTGGTGAACTCAAGCGTTAAGACAATCATGTTTTGGGTGTTCATCGGCATCTGCCTGTTGATGCTGTGGGTCATCGTGCAGAGAAGCGCGAACATGGGCAAAGAGGTGGAGTATTCCTACTCCGATCTCTACGATAAAGTGCAGAACGGCCTGGTGCTGGATGCCAGCGTCCAGGGCAACGAGCTCAAAGGCCATCTCAAGGTCTCACCCAAAGACGAGTTCCACACCACTCTGCCGGCTAACTATGAAGACTTGCAGAAGGCGATGTTGGACCCAAACCACAAGGTCAACTTCACCGTCAAGCCCGAACAAAGCAACTTCCTGCTTCCCCTGCTCATCAACGTGGGCCCGTTCGTCCTGATCATCCTGGTGTGGTTCTTCATGCTGCGCCAGATGCAGTCGGGCGGAAACAAGGCGCTTTCGTTCGGCAAGAGCCGCGCGCGCCTGCTCTCGATGCAGCAGAAGAAAGTGACGTTCAAAGACGTGGCCGGCGTAGATGAAGCCAAGGAAGAGCTGAAAGAAATAATCGAGTACCTGCGCGAGCCGCAAAAGTTTCAAAAACTAGGTGGCCGCATTCCCAAGGGCGTGCTGCTGGTTGGGCCTCCGGGCACCGGCAAGACGCTGCTGGCGCGGGCCGTGGCCGGCGAGGCCAATGTTCCCTTCTTCTCAATTTCAGGATCGGACTTTGTGGAGATGTTCGTGGGCGTGGGCGCAAGCCGCGTACGCGACCTGTTCGAACAGGGCAAGAAGAACGCTCCCTGCATCATTTTTATCGACGAAATTGACGCGGTCGGGCGCCATCGCGGCGCCGGCCTGGGTGGCGGACACGACGAGCGCGAGCAGACCCTGAACCAATTGCTCGTGGAGATGGACGGCTTCGAGTCGAATGACGGGGTAATTTTAGTGGCGGCCACCAACCGCCCCGACGTGCTGGATCCTGCGCTGCTGCGCCCCGGCCGCTTCGACCGCCGCGTGGTAGTGGGCCTGCCCGACATACGCGGGCGCGAGGAAATCCTCCGCGTTCACGTCAAAAAGGTGCCCGTCTCTGAAGACACCAATCTGAATGTTTTGGCCCGCGGCACACCGGGCTTCTCGGGCGCCGACCTGGCCAACATGGTCAATGAGGCTGCGCTGAGCGCCGCGCGCATGAATCGCAAGCAAGTGACCATGTACGACTTTGAGCTGGCCAAGGACAAGGTGCTGATGGGCGCCGAGCGCAAGTCGATGCTGTTGAGCGACGAGGAGAAGCGCGTCACGGCGTATCACGAGGCCGGTCACGCATTGGTGTCGTCGATGCGCGAACACTCCGACCCGGTGCACAAGGTCACCATCATTCCCCGCGGCATGGCGCTGGGCGTCACCGTGCATCTGCCCGACGACCGCCACAACTATACACGCGAGTATCTGGAAACGCGGCTGGCCATGCTGTACGGCGGACGCACAGCCGAGGAGATCTTTCTCAAGCAGATGTCGACGGGCGCGGGCAACGACATCGAGCGGGCCACCGAGTTGGCGCGCGCCATGGTGTGCGAGTATGGCATGAGCCGCCTGGGGCCGCTCACCTTCGGCAAGAAGGAAGAGCAGATATTTCTGGGACGCGAGATCGCGCAACACCGCGACTTTTCCGAAGAAACAGCCCGGCAGATCGACCTGGAGGTGCGTCGCCTGATCGACGAAGCATACCAGTCGGCACACACGATTCTCGAGGCGAACCAGGACGCCATGCACCGCATCGCAGCGGCATTGCTGGAGCGGGAGACCATCGACGCAGAGGAGTTGAGGTTGCTGATCGAAGGCAAGGAACTGCCTGCGATACGTTCCAACCTGGCCTCGCCCACCGATGGCGACGGCACGCCGCAGCAGGTTCTCAAACCCGAGAGCCGCGGCGGCGCCGGAAGCATTCCGGAGGGGTCGCCCTCGCCGGCGTAACCACCTGCGGTGGGGCAGGCGCGGCTTCGCCGCCAAATACCGCATCAATCGAAGGGCTGCTCTCCGGAGCGGCCCTTCTTGCGTCTATCTCGGCAGTACAATCTCTTGCATCATGATATTGAATCGTAAATTCGTCTTGAGCTGCCTATTGCTCGTGCTTGCGGCGACTGCGGCTTGTCCACCAGCGCCGTCAGAAATCCTCGAAGTAAAGACCCGAAACGGCAAACAAATGGTGTGCATGCAGAGCGGTCTCGTCGGCGGCTGGGAGGAGTGCGGCACTCGGGACTACGTCGCCGTTTTTCGTGGAAAGGTCGCGAGGGTTGTTGAAGTATCCGAGTGGGAACTCGAATTGACTGTGAACGTGGAAGAAGTGTTCAAAGGCGATTCAACCGCAACCATTAAGTTTGGAACGTCTCAAGGGATCTGCTTTGACGATCTAAATGCCGGAAGTGAATGGTTGTTCTTTCTGGAAAAGGACGAAAGGACCGGCGCGCCTTACCTCAATTACTATTCCCGCAACCCGAGCGGGCCGGTTGCAGCCAAGGGTGAGGAGCTTGCACGATTACGGAAGCTTCAACTGCTACACGGAGAAGGAATGATTATCGGCTCTGTACAGCGCACCTCTCATAACGGACGATTGATCGAATCGTCTCCGGTTCCTGGGTACAAGGTTGTCGCACGGGACGCCAGGACGGGCAAGAAATATCGGACGACGACTGACTCAAAAGGGAAGTTCGAACTTGAACCAATTCCCTTCGGGAGCTTTTCGCTTACGCCGTCAAAATCCGTCCTGCTTCATTCCAGGTACACGATTGATGTGGCGCCCGGCGGCTGCTCGAAGATAGACCTGAGCGCGGACCAATAGCCAAAGACTGTGAACTGCGAGCTATGAACTAGCTTCTGTATACTTCTCCCGCAGTCTCATTGCCGTTCGCTTGTGAACCCTAAATTGAGAGTGCGGACGGCTTCGTCGATTCCCATCAAGATGCCAAGAGGAGCACTCCGCATGAAAGCCGCCGCACGCCGTTTTTCCGTTTTTCTCTGCCTCGCCGTCACATCGATCTTCGCGCGCGCGGCGGTCGCACACGCCGCGCCGGTGCTGATGATCTCGATTGACGGGCTCAAGCCCGAGTACATCACCCAGGCCGACGCGCACGGCATGAAGATTCCTTACCTGCGCACGCTGCTGCGCGATGGAACCTACGCGGAGGGCGTGGTGGGCATCTGGCCGACCGTCACCTATCCCAGCCACACCACGCTGCTCACCGGCGTCTGGCCTGACGAGCACGGCATCACGAACAACCATGAGTTCGATCCCTTGCAGCAATTCGAAGGCGCGTGGAACTGGTATGCGGCGGGGATTCGCGTGCCTACGCTGTGGCAGTTGGCGCACAAGGCTGGCCTGCGCACGGCCAGCGTGGGCTGGCCGGTGAGCGTGGGAGCCACGGACGTGGATGTCCTGATTCCCGAGTACTGGCGCGGCCAGAACGTCTCGGGCTCACCGGATCCGCAGGACCGTTTGCTGATGGCGGCGCTGGCGCGGCCTGAAACACTGCTCCAGCAACTGGAGCCGTCGGCCGGCCCCTACATGAACGGCAACGACACCAGCACCGGAGGCGACGAGACCAAGACGCGCTACGCGCTGGAGATTCTGCGCCGCTACAAGCCCGCCTTCATGACGCTGCACCTGAGCTCGCTCGACGAATCGCAGCACGCACATGGGACCTTCAGCCCGGAAGCCTGCGCCGATCTCGAAGCGATCGACGGCATGGTCGTACGGCTGGCGCACCAGGAGTTCGCCATCAATCCATCCGCCGTCGTGGTCATCGTCTCCGATCACGGATTCATGAACATTACGCACTCCATCAACCTGGCGATTCCGTTTTTGCAGGCGGGGTTGGCCGAGGGCTCGTTGAATCCCGTGACCAAGGCGTTGGAGATCAGATCGTGGAAGGCCGAGCCGTGGATGGCGGGCGGCATGGCGGCCATCATGCTGCACGACCCCAACGACCACGCGACCGAGCAACAGGTTCACGACATGCTGGCGAAGCTGGCAGCGGACCCCGGGAACGGAATCGCGGAAATTCTGGATCGCGACGCCATTCACAAGCGCGGAGCCTTTCCCGACGCGGCATTTCTGGTGGTATTCAAGCCCGGCTACTACTCGGGCAGCGCGCTCAGCGGCAGCCTGATCACGCCCATTGCCGGCACGCGCGGCTCGCACGGATTTTCACCGGAATATCCGGAGATGCGCGCGTCGTTCTTCACCGTGGGAGCCGGCATCGCGCACCATCGCGACCTGGGCGTGGTGGATATGCGCCAGATTGCGCCGACCATAGCGAAGATGTTGCACGTCGCGATGCCGACTGCGAAGGCTACGCCGCTGCACGTGGCGCCGTGAAGCAGGGAGCAAGGGAGCGAGGGAGCAAGAAAACGGTGCCGTGCCGGCGCTCGCCGCGCCCCATCCTATCCGCGTTCGCCGCGGCGAACGAGAACATCGAGAAAAACGGCCCCAAAAACACCAGCGGCGATTCCTTGAAGGAACCGCCACTCCATTCCCTGATCCTTGATTTCTTGTTCCCTCGTTCCCTGCTTTTAGAAGATCCTGTAGCTCAATCCGGCGCTGAGGCCATAGGGCCAGACGTTGAAGGAGGTAGTGCCGCCGAGTAGGTTCGATCTCGTCACGGGCCACTGCTGGTACTCGAAATCGGCGCAGCGAATGGTGAATTTCCGGTTCAGCCGGTAATCCACGCCGCCGCCGTAGGTGAGCACAAGGGCGTTGCCGTTGAGCCAGCTAGCGTTGCCGAGGCCGACCAGCACTTTGCCGTAGGGCGTGAATCTGTGGAAGGTCTTGATGGGGATGCGATCACCGATCGAATAGGTGTTCTCGTCGATTCCCGGACACTCATTATTGCAGGTCCACTCATTGAAGCGCCCCCAGCGCATCTCGAGTTCGGGCTGTATCCAGCGAGTGAAGCGCGCATCCACATAGGCGCCCACGCCATACAGGCGCTGGGGGCCGGTTTGAGCTTCCCCTTCGCCTGCGTAGTCCGGCTGAAACGCCGAACCGAAGGCCCCGGCACGTACGGTAAACACACGCTCCGTCGCAGAAGGCGCTACCTGGCCATGTGCGGAAACGAGAGCTACTGATGAGAACGCAAAGCACAAAAGCGCTAAGATCGAACGTTTTATGAGCACAACGCAAATCCATTTCCTGTGAATCGCCGAAGGGCGGGGACAACCAATCGGACTCACGTTTCGAGCCAGGCGGAGTGTGCTCAAAATCTGCGATGCACCACGCCTGGGCTCGGAGAGTTCATTGCATTATGACTGCGGATTTTGCGCAGCCGTCGGTGCCGGTTGCTGATCGGGCGGCGGCGCAGCGCCGCTCTGGGGTGGCGCCGGGGGCTGTGCCGGCGGAGTATTGTCGGGCGCTGCGACCGGCTGGTCACTGCTGGACGGCGCTGCCGGGGCCGGCGGCGTAACGGCTGCCGCGTCATAGCGCTGCAGCTTGAAGAAGATCGGCGTCACCTCGAAGGGCATCTTGTCGCGGGCATTCATGGGCGCGTAGCGCTTGGCGTTGAGCTCGTGCACCTTGTCGTCCCACGGATCCGTCTTCAGCCAGCTTCCCAGGGGCAGGGCCGCGGTCTGCGCCAGATCGTCCCAGTTGATCTTGGGCGCCTCATGCAACAGGTCGCCCAGCCACGGCGTGCCGTCGGCCTTGAGCAGCGAATCCCCCAGCCTGGGCGACGTCATCAGCGCCCTCAGCACCCTGGAGCGATCCATAAGCTGTTCGTAGAACAGGCCGGCGCTGGGCAGCTTGTCCTTGTACATGGAGGCCTCGAGATATTCCATGGCGCGTTTGGCGGCCGTTCCATTGTCCACATCGGTGTGGTTCATAAGGATACGCTGGAAGCTCGCCTCATCCGGAAAGAGCAGGCGGTCGTTGAAGGCGTAGCGGGTGTCGATGTGGTGGCCCATGGCGATGTGCGCCAGTTCCATGGCGATCACCGAGGCAAACGCTTCCTCGTTGGGCAGGCTGTCGATCAATCCCTTGCTCAGGAGAATGGTGTTGCCCACGGTGGTGGCTTCAATGGTGTCGGTGAGCAGAACGCGGCAATGGATCTGGTCAGTGAAGGCGAGATTGTTGGGCACCTGCAGGTTGATGACGATCTGCCCCAGAGTCTTTTCTTCAAAACCGCCGGGGTCGAGCGGCGCTACCAGGCCGGCTTCCACCAGGCGGTCGATCACGTTGTTCTCCGCCTGCGTAACCCACATGCGCGAGGCCTGCAGCGGACCCACATCCTGCGAGTCGTTGCTCTTGTCCACCGCGTCATCCACTCTCATGCTGACGTTCTCGCTGTCGCGCGTGGGCAGCTTGAGCGAGTAGCCCCAGAAGTGGGTTTGCGCCTTCAGGCCTACGGACTTGTCGGCCTCGGTGCGCTGGGTTTCTTCCACGTAGACGGCCACGGGCAGCCAGATGCCGGGCTGCACGTTCATCCGCCAGCTGTCGAAGTGGAAGTAGTGCTTGGCTGAATCCTCGTCGGTGGGACCGGTGTAGGTGCCGTTGAAGCGCACCACGTTGCCGCCCTCATCCTCGATCCAGATGCGCCCGTAGAAGCGGCCCATGCCCTTCACGTCGGCCTTGGGGTGCACATCGAAGACCCAGGTGCGCACCGAGCCCAGAAATTCGCGGCGCACAAAGCTGAAGACGTAGTGCTGCTGGTCAAAGCCGGTGGGATCGAGGAACATCATCTCCATGAAGCCGGTATTGGAATACGTGAACTGCGTATCCAGATGCAGCGCCTTGGTAAGGTCTGTGATGGCATCCATGGACCCCTTGAAGAAGCCATGCCTGACCTGCTCCTGCTTGGGCGTGTAGGTCTTGTCGAAGAAGGTCTTGCCGAAGTCCACGCGGCTGAGCATGTAGTGGTCCGCGATGGGAATTGCGTAGAGATGCACGTCCGGCTTGGTGTCCTGAATATAGGTCTCCACCAGCGGCGTGCGCTGCTGGATGTTCTTGATCAGCACCTTCTCCTGAGCGATGGCCCTCTGCACCAGAGCAGCCTGCTCGGGGGTAAGCTGGCGGGCGGGCTGGAACTTGGGTTGTTTCTTCGCGTACGCGCAGCCCACACCGAGGCTCAAGATCAGAAGGGCGAGGGGGAACTTCCGAAACGTCATGTGCAACTCCTGGTTCAATACTTCGCTACGTTCTTCCTGGCTTTCGCGCCCTCCCCTACCGCGCCTTGCGGCGCTTCATGGCTGGGGACAGGCAACGTGAATCCGACTTTCTTGATGCTACGCCAACTGGAAGGTGATGGTAATGGTTGTGGTGATGTCTACCGGCCGGCCGTCACGCGTTGCTGGACGGAAACGAATCTGCTGCGCCACGCGGCGCGCCTCTTCATCAAGCCCATGGCCCAGCCCGTGCACCACGCTCTGCACCACGATCTGGCCTGAAGCAAGGAACGTGACCTTCAGAACCACATCGCCCTGAATTCTCAACTGCCGCGCCTCCGTCGTGTACTGCACCGGCGGCTTGGAGAGCACTTCGAGATTGGTCGCGACCGGTTCCACAACCACCTTGGGAGCAGCGGCAACCTCCGTGGTGGCGGGAATTCCGGCCGAGGCCACCTTACCGTAGTTCGAACCCGTATTCGTCGTGCTAGTTGCGGGAATGCCCGCCGACGCAACTTTGCCCGGCGGAACGGCGCCGTAGCCGGGCCTGGTGGTGCTCCCGAAGCCTGTCGATCCCACCACGCCATGCGGCGCGACGGCCGGACCGCGGTTGTCGCCGTAAGGATTGCCGATAGAGGCCACCGTGGCCGGACGCGTGGAGTTGGGGTTGGGGGTTACGCCAAAAGTCTCGCCTAGGTGCACCGGCGCCGTGGAGGGCTTGTGACTGTTGTCCTGCGCGGGCATCGCATGGTCGAGCGCGGCCTTGGGCTGCGGCGCCAGAGTAATCGTCGGAGCCTTGGCCGGAATTGCCGGCATGTTCACCTTGGCTTCCATTTGCACGGGCTTCGGCTCCGGCTTCGGCTTCGGCATCTCAATCTGTTTGGGCTGCAACTCCACCTTCGGCATCTCCGGCGGCGGAGGCAGATCCGGCGGCGGCGGCAGCGGCTTGATGTGCTCCGGAGGCGGCGGGGTCGCGGGGATGATCAGCTCGGTCATCTCATAGTGCTGCTGGATCACGTGCTTTGCCATCATGCCCGAAAGTATGGCTGTGACAAGAATCGCCGTGTTCACGGTCGAGCTGATGACGAATGAAACCGGGCTTCTCTCCGGCTC
>JBEKAS010000072.1:0-16576 GCA_050015795.1 Occallatibacter sp.
GGCGCAGAGGCTGTGACGCGAATGGAGCCGTCGGCGGTGCGCTCGCCCTCGAGCAGCTTGCCGCTTTCATCGGTGATCTTTGTGACCTTGAGCGCGGGATGAAAGCCGAAGTTGACCACGTCAAGATTGGCGGGCGCGGTAAAGCTGACCACCGTGGTGGCCGTGAGGTGGTGGGCCGTCGTATCCAATTCGGCGTCAATCACATAGCCGGTGATGTTTAATGCCGGACGCGCCTGTTGCGCGGCTGCGGGAAGGACCGCGACGGCGGCGCAGGCGAACGCAAAAAGAGCGAGCGTGAACCGGCTGAAGAGCCGGCCCTTCATCGATTTAGGACCTACCGTGTGTCGAACCATTGCGTTGATCATCTCATTGGTCATGGGATCGGTTATGGCCTTGCCATCATTCCTGGGCCGGGAGTGAGTCCGTGGGGAAGTCCCGGTTTGGTTCAAGGTTGCGCGGCCTCCTGAGCCGCCGGGTATGCCGCTTCAATCTCCCGGGCAACAATGGCCGCTACGGTCTCGATAGCGCCCTTGTCATTGCCCCGGCCCGCAGCCGGGTGCACGTACAACGCTTCGCGGATGCCCCCCAACTCCTTCATCATGGACTCGCGAGCAGGGCCGTCGGGTAGCAACTGCCTGAGGTGTTGGACGATATTTGCCGCCGTGAAGTCATCCTGGATGAGCTCGGGAACCACGCGCTTGCCGGCAATGAGGTTGGCCATGGCCACATGCGGCACCTTTACGAGACGCCTGGCGATAGCATACGTCAGCCGGGAGACGCGGTAGACCACGACGAAGGGATTGCCGATGAGCGCGGCTTCGACGGTGGCGGTTCCGCTGGCGACGACTGAGGCGCGAGCATGGAAAAGTGCGGCCCGGGCGTCGCGGACGAGGCGGACGGGGAGCCCGCCGCCGAGTTTCTCGACCATTTGCAGAACGACTTTGCGCTGGGCCGCGTCGAGCGTGGGCGCGAGGGGAATCAAGAACTCGTAACTTCCTTCGGGATCGCCGCGGCCCGGCTCGAGTGTGGGCAGGCTCCGAGCCGCTTTCAGCATTTCCGGCAGATTGGCCTCGATCTCCTTGAGACGGCTGCCGGGCAAGAGGCCGATCCATCTGCGCGCGGGATCGAGGCCGTTCTCGGCAGCAAACTGCTCGCGGGTGATGGCGGGCGGCGGCAGATCTGCGAGAGGATGGCCGACGAACTCGGCTTCGACGCCGCGCTCGCGGTAAAAGGCCTGCTCAAACGGGAAGATGACCAGCATGCGCTGGACGAATTTTCGCACCAGGCGGATGCGGTGCTGCTTCCAGGCCCAGAGTTGCGGGCTGACGAAGTAAATGACGGGAATGCCGAGGCGGTGAAACTCTTTGGCGAGGCGGAAATGGATTTCGGGGAAGTCGATGAGCACGGCCACGGTGGGACGGCGGGCACGGATCGCTTGCTTGAGCTTGCGGAACTCGCGATAGATGCGGGGCAGATGCCGCACGATTTCCGTGAATCCCATGACCGCCATGTCTTCAGAGCGGACGACGATCTCGACTCCGGCGGCGGCCATGCGCGGGCCGCCCATTCCCCACTCCGTGGTTTCACCTTTTGGAGCAGTGTTGCGGGAGAGCGCACTGGCCAGCAGCGCCCCGTAAAGCTCGCCGCTGGCTTCGCCCGCCGAGATGAAGATCGACGGGTTCATGGCTTGGCCTCTGCCGATTGCATATGGACCCCATCATATCGGCTTGGCGCGTCGAGGATGCTGCGGTTCAGGCGCTTGAGCATTTTTCTGCGCCCTGCTTCCGGGTGTTAGGCTGTCCTGTGGAATTGCGACAGGGGGAAGCTGTGCGGAGATTTTCCTGGTTTTGGATGATGGGCGTGCTGGTGGCAGCAGGGTTGGCGGCGCAGACTCTGCCGATGCCGGGACAGGCGCAGGCTCCAGCGCATCAAGTGGCCGCGCAGCCCGCGGCGGGACAAGTTGTGCCGCCCGACAATCCCGTGGCCGATCCGAAGGCGATCGTGACTGTCGGCAATGCGCGGTTTACGGTGCTGACGCCGCAGTTGATTCGCATGGAGTGGTCGGCAGATGGGAAGTTCGAGGATCACGCTTCGCTGGTGTTCATCAATCGGCGGCTGCCGGTGCCGAAGTTTGATCTGGCCCACGACGGTCCTGTGAAAGGTGGCGTATTATCCATCAAAACCGACACTCTTGCGCTGAAGTATGCAGTGACCGGCGACGGTCATTTCACGGCGGAGAATCTCTCGATCACTCTGACAGTCGACGGCAAACAGGTCGTCTGGCATCCCGGCGACACCGATCCCGACAACCTACAGGGCACCACGCGCACATTGGACGGCGCGCGTGGCTCGAAGACGCAGCAACCCATCGAGCCGGGGCTGATTTCGCGCGAGGGATGGGTGGTGGTCGACGACTCGACGCGGCCGCTGTTTGACTCGGCCGATTTCCGTTTTCTCGAAGGCGAAAAGAGTCCCTGGCCGTGGGCGATGGAGCGGCCGGCCAACGAGGCTCCGGGGAAATACACCGACTGGTACTTCTTTGGCTACGGCCACGACTATCGCAAGGCGCTGGGCGACTATGTGCGCGTCGCCGGACGCATCCCGTTGCCGCCGCGGTTTGCCTTCGGCGTGTGGTGGTCGCGCTACTGGGCCTACAGCGACCAGGAACTGGACGAGCTGGTGCGCGGTTTTCACGAGAACGACACGCCGCTCGATGTGCTGGTGATCGACATGGACTGGCACATCAGCCAGGAGCAACTGAAGGCCATGGGCGAGAAGGATCGGTCGGGTTACCAGCTGGGCTGGACCGGCTACACGTGGAACAAAGACCTGTTTCCCGATCCCGATGCGTTTTTGAAAAAGATCCACGAGGAAGGCCTGAAGACCACGATGAATCTGCACCCCGCGTCGGGCATTCAGCCGTGGGAGCAGGCGTACCCGGCGATGGCGCGCGCCATGGGCATCGACCCGGCAACGAAAAAATACGTTCCGTTCGATCCCACAGACAAGACGTGGGCGACGAACTATCTGAACCTGGTTCTGCATCCGCTGGAGAAGCAGGGCATCGACTTCTGGTGGCTCGACTGGCAGCAGCAGCCCATGATGACCAAACTGCCCGGCGTGGCCAATACCTGGTGGCTGAACTACGTGCACTTTACCGACCAGCAACGCGAGGGCAAGCGGCCGCTCCTGTTTCATCGCTGGGGCGGGCTGGGCAACCACCGCTACCAGATAGGGTTTTCGGGCGACACGATCTCAGTGTGGGAGTCGCTGGCCTTTCAGCCGTGGTTTACGGCGACGGCGGCCAACGTGGGCTACGCCTACTGGAGCCACGACATCGGCGGGCACATGCCGGGCGCGGTCGATCCGGAGCTCTACACGCGCTGGGTGCAGTTTGGCGCGTTCTCGCCGATCCTGCGCACGCACACCACCAAGAATCCCGATGCGGAGCGGAGGATCTGGGCGTATCCCGAGCCGTACGCGTCGGTGCTGCGAACGGCGTTCCAGTTGCGCGAGGCGATGGAGCCCTATCTCGACACCGAGGCGCGGAGAACCTACGACACGGGCGTGGCGTTCCTGCGGCCGCTCTACTACGACTGGCCGGAGGACGATGCCGCGTATACGAGCAAGAACGAGTACCTCTTTGGCGACCAGCTGCTGGCGGCGCCGGTGACGGCTGCGGCGGACAAAGTGACGGGGCTCGCGACGGAGCAGGTGTACCTGCCCAAAGGCGATTGGATTGAGTGGCCGACGGGCAGGCATTTTGCGGGGCCGGTGAGCGCGGAGCGGAGCTTTTCGATTGCGCAGATTCCGGTGTATGTGAAGGCCGGCGCCATTGTGCCCATGCAGCCGCCGATGCGGTATACGGGCGAGAAGCCGGTAGATCCGCTCATCGTGAATGTGTGGCCGCTTGTCCCCGGTAAAAGCTCCAGCTATTCGGTCTACGAAGATTCCGGCTTGTCGGTCGATTACCAACGGGGTGTGTTTGCGCGCACGCCGATCAAGGCGACACAGACCCTCGACACCCTTCGCGTGGAGATTGGGCCGGTGGAGGGCAGCTATCCGGGCATGTTGAAGACGCGCGGCTACGAACTGCGATTGCCCGCGGACTGGCCTCCGGTTTCTGTGACGGTGAACGGCAAGGCTCTGAAGCCAGTGAAGCCGGGCGAGCCGGGTGGCTGGCGGTACGAAGGCAATACGCTGACGACGATCGTTCCCGTGCCGGCACAAAGCACCGCCGCAAAGGTTGTGGTTGAGGTGCGCCGCGGAAAAGGAGTAACGGCGGTGCGCGCAGACCTCGACGGATTTGCTGGAAAGATGATTTTCGTGCGCTGCGCGTATGACGCGATGCAGGCGACCGGACCGGTGGCCGGCCCGTCGTTAGCGTTAATCGATGCCATGCAGAGCGGCGACAGGCTCAGTTACTTTCCCGAGAAGATCGACGGCGAGCTTGCGCATTTTCGACAGGCGCTCGAACAGGCGCAGGCGGACGTGGCAACGCTTGACAAGGAGTTCGAGAAGCGGCTGAGCGACACCTCGCGACGGATTGGCGGCGCGACGCTGGCTCTGGCCGATGTGGAGAGCGAGAAGCAGAAGCGCCGCGACGCGTTGCATCGCGCCGAGGCGCTGCTGGCGGAAGCTGCGAAGTAGCTGCGCCGCGCCGCGCGGCGGGCGAAGGCTTTTGGCAAAACTTATGCCACCGTTGCCGCCTGCTGCAGAAACGGCGGGAGTTCGTCGGCGCTGGGGCCCCAGCTGGCGGGAACGGCAACATTGAGCAGGCGCAGGTAGACGCTGAACTGGCCGCGATGCTGATACCAGTGGCTGAGCATGACGTCGCGAAGGAACTCGCCGCGCGGCTTTGAGAAGACTTCCCTGACGCCGGACACGAGACGTTAGGATTCCTTCATCGCGGCGTCATCGTACGTGGGTAGCTTCTCGCGCACCGTGGCGATACTCTCCTCGAAGGCTTTCAGGATTTCGTCGCGGCTAGCGGGTTGAGGAAAGTTGAACTTCTCCGGAGCTTGCGCGGGGTTGCTGGCGACAAACTGTGCAATGCCGCCGGGGATCGTTGCGAGGTGAAAGGCGAGCTGGCCGGCGGTCATGGATTTTTCGTGGGGTTTCCAGGTGAGCTTGTCTTCGGGCAGCCGCTCAAGAAAGCGGCGCGTGATGGGGGTCTGGACTTCAAACTCGGCTAACAGCGATTCCGCGATGGAACGAGTAACAACTTGTTCTGCTACAGGCATGATGATTTCCTCCTTGGGGAAGTGGCTCGTTGGTGTGCAGCGACGAGGAGCGAATGCAGGTTCTTCGACTTCGACCTCCTCCGCGGCGGACGTACTCGCTCAGGATGATCGATTGAAATTCGGGCAATGCGGCCTCAGCGAGTTACGCAGAGAATCTGTGTTACGCCTTCTCGGCGCGCTTGCGCGCATTCTCGTGCATATGGGACCAGCCTTGGACGACGCCCTTGCGGTGATCTTCCTGAATGGGGCCGAAACCGGAGTGGCAGAACTTGATGACGGTCTCGTCGCCTTCCTGGCTAAGCCGATAAATTACGTTGTTGGCCACGGGCTGCGACATGAAGAGCGGTCCGCAGAACTCAAGCAGCGTGGGCCGCTTGATGGACTGCACGGTGGCCCAATAGTGGCCGTTGCCATCGCCGAGATCGCGATACCAGCGGCCGCCGGGCACGGGCTCGATCTTCATGTTCATCGGTGTTCCGTCGGGCCGATTGCTGGATGGGCCCAGTTCTTCGAGCAGCGCGGCGAAGGTGACGTCAATGGGAGCCTTGACGTGAATTTCCTGCTCGACTTTGAGGGTGAGGGCGTCAAGTTCGGGAACGGTCAACGTTGTCATAGATCCTCCTTGGGGAATGTTTTGCGTTTGTTTCGTCAGTTACGGGTCCTGTCCTGCAGCGGTTGGTCGCGTCGCGCCTGCGCTTCGGCTCGCTCCTTTACGCGGTTCAATTGATGGCTCCAGAAGCGCTCGAAGGTCTCGGTCCAGTCGTGCATGGGCTTGAGCGCCTCGGCGTTGGTGCGGTAGAGGCGATGGCGACCATTGCGGCGCACGCGGACCAGGCCGACGCGACGCAGGACGCCGAGGTGCTTCGAAACCGAAGGCTGATCGAGGCCCACAGCCACCACGATCTCTCCCACCTGGCGCTCGTCCGCGGCCAGGAAGGTCAGAATCTGGCGGCGGCGCGGCTCGGCGACGGCGTTAAAGGGATCGGAAGTGGTAGCGGCTCTCGCCATAATCGGAACAATACATTCCTATATAGGAATATGTCAAGTGAAATTTTGGACCTTTTTGAGGCTTTGTTCGGGCGCGTCGTCAATCAATGCATCAATCAATGCATCGATTGATGTGTTGATTGAAACGGGTTGCTGCGGGGCGCGGGCCGGTGTATCCTCCCCGGCATGAAGAATTTGGTGCTTTTACCTCTTGCTGCCTTGGCGCTTGGCGCGGCGGCTTTCCTGGCCCACGCGCAGGCACCCGCCGCAAGTTCGCAGCCGAAGGAGGCCGCGCAACCTATGAAAACGTGGTTGATCCGCATCATTCCGCCGCGTCCTCACTTCGACCAGGACGCTACGCCGGCCGAACAGGCGCTGATGGAGCAGCACTTTGCCTACTGGAAGGACCTGAACGAAAAGGGCGTCTGTCTGTTTGGCGGGCCGGTGCTCGATCCCAGGGGCGTGTACGGCATCCTGGCGGTGCGCGCGGCAACGGAGGACGAAGCGCGCGCGTTGGGGAACGGCGATCCCGCCGTGAAGGCCGGCGTGATCAAGATTGAGGTGGCGGAGATGCGCGTGGTGTTTGTGCCGGTGCACCAGCCCTGAGCGGAATTGCAGCCAGGTAGCGCCGGCCTCCTGGCCGGCTGTCGTGCGGGTCTCCTGACCCGCACATCGCTGCTCGCGGCGTGGACGCCGCCTGTACAGCCGGTCTGGAGACCGGCGCCACTTCTAGAGCCAAAACCGATAAGTTCCAGGCGGCGAAAAGTGCGCTCGGCCCGATGACATCGGCTATAGTTTTCGGCAAGGGCTTCCTCTGCTTAGAAAGGATTCTTGCGCATGACTCTTAATCGTAGAGCTTTTCTGAATGCGTGCACGCGGGCGGGGATTGCTTCGCCGCTGCTGCCGGGGATTTTGTTGACGCTGGCTGCGCAGGCGCAGGAGGCGGGTCCGGGCACGGGCACTGATGCCAAGCCACCGGCGCTGCCGAAGATTACCGACGCGATGCTGGATCAGGCAGCAGAGTTGGCGGACGTCGGGCCGTTCACGGCCGAGCAGAAGAAGATGATGCTCGACGGGCTGAACGACCAGCGGGATGCTTATGCGCAGATTCGAGCGTTGAGGCTGACCAACGATGTGCCGCCGGCGTATGTGTTTCACCCGGGAAAAGCAGCAAATTCAATTAATGATCGCGATTCCCGGCCAATTCCAGATGGCGCGCACCGGCATACCGATTTCATGGACTACCCGGGGGCCGTGGTCCTCGTCCCTTCGACTCCTCCCCGCGTTGAGGATGTGGCATTTGCAACTGTCTTCGATTTGGCACAGCTGATTCGGTATCGCAAGGTCACTTCGCTGGCGCTGACAGAGATGTACATCGAGCGACTGAAGCGCTACGACGCGAAGCTGCATTTTGTTATCACGCTCACTGAGGAGCGCGCCATTGCACAGGCGAAGAAGGCGGATGAGGAGATTGCCGCGGGCAAGTATCGCGGGCCGCTGCACGGGATTCCGTGGGGCGCGAAGGATCTGCTGGCGGTGAAGGGCTACCCAACGACGTGGGGCGCGGGAGGGTTCGAGCACCAATCCTTTGATGAGAATGCGACGGTGGTCGACCGGCTCGACGCGGCCGGAGCCGTTCTGATCGCCAAATTCTCGCTGGGCGCGCTGGCGATGGGCGACAAATGGTTCGGGGGGCGCACGCGCAATCCCTGGAATCCGGCGCAAGGGTCGAGCGGATCGTCGGCAGGGTCGGCGAGCGCGGTGGCTGCGGGGTGCGTAGGGTTTGCCATCGGCTCGGAGACGCTGGGATCGATCTCGTCGCCTTCGACGCGATGCGGCTGTTCCGGCCTGCGGCCGAGCTTTGGCCTGGTGCCGCGCACAGGCGCGATGGCGCTGAGCTGGACGATGGACAAGCTGGGGCCGATCTGCCGCTCGGTGGAGGATTGCGCCCTGGTGCTGGACGTGATTCATGGGCCGGACGGGAAGGATCTCTCGGCGGCGATGGCGGGGTTTGATTGGAATGCGGGGTTGGACTGGAAGCAACTGCGGATCGGGTATTTGAAGGGCGAGTTTGATCCATTGCAGCCGTTGAAGCTGAAGGAAGCGGCGCCGGGCGAAACGGAGGACGAGAAGAAAAAGCGCGAAGACGCGAACGCTGAGGCGGTAGCCGGGCGGGCGCGACGCGAGTACGATCGGCGCTACGAACAGGCGGCGCTCGAGAAGTTGCGCGAAATGGGAGTCAATTTAATTCCTGTCGAGCTGCCCAAGCTGCCGTGGGAGGCGATGGTTCCGCTGCTCACGGCGGAGGCGGCCGCGTCCTTTGACGACCTGACCATGACGGGCCGCGACAAGCTACTTACGGAGCAGGGACCGGAGGACTGGCCGAATGATTTTCGGGTGGCGCGTTTCTATCCGGCGGTCGAGTACATCCAGGCGAACCGGGCGCGGACGCTCGCAGTGCGGCAGTTTGCGAAGATTTTCGAGCAGGTGGATGTGGTTGTGACGCCGTCGACCGACGCGCAACTGATCGCGACGAATCTGACGGGGAATCCCGCGGTGATTGTGCCCAACGGGCTGCGCGGAGACGACGCGCCCAAGCCGCCGCTGATCGACGACGGCGACCACGACGACATTGGCGGGCCGGGTACGCCGGTTTCGCTCACGTTTCTGGGAGGGCTTTACCAGGACGCGAAGGTGGCGGCGTTTGCGCGCGCGTATCAGCAGGCGACGGGGTTCGAGAAGCTGCATCCGAAACTGGATTAGCAACCGCCTTCGCGGTCTCCCACCCTTTCCGCAAAGAACGCGGAAAGGATGGGGCACGGCGACTCCCTCAAAGATATTTACTTCGGCTGCGGTTGGGCGGGCACGGTAGGTTGCGGCGGCGTTACCGGTTGCGGAGGCGTTGCCGGTTGCGCGGGCGCGGGAGGCTGAGCCGGAGCAGCGGTGGCTGCGGGCGCCGCCGGAGTTGCGGGTTTAGCTGGAGCAGCATTCGGTGACACAGCTGCGCCGGGATGTGGTGTGACCGGCGCTGGATGAGGCGGCATTCCGGGACGCATCGGCGGAGCAGGCTGTGCCGGCGGCTCCAGCATTTCCACCAGCTCGATATCGAAGATCAGGTCGGCCTTCGCAGGAATCCCGGGGTTCTTCGGGTCCGGGTTCGGGCGTCCCGCCTCTCCGTAGGCCAACTGGTAAGGGATGAACAGCCGCCGCTTGCCGCCGACGTGCATCCCGTCGAAGCCCAGATCCCATCCGGCGATCATGCCGGGCCGGCCCTGCAAGAACAAAATCGGCTGCCCGGCCTCCATCTTCGGCTTGCCGTCGACGCCCTTAACCGGTTGGAGCGAGCTGTCATAGACGGGTTGTGCCGGATGGTCGGCGGACGCATCGAACTTGTGGCCGTTGGCCGCTAGCCAGCCCGTGTACTTGACCCGGTAGACCTTATGCGGCTCTGCGATTGGCCCGGGGCCGACCTTGATCTCTTCATAGCGCAGTGAGAACGGCATCTTGACCGGCCCATGAGCCACAACGGGCACGCCGGGAGGCAGCTTGATCCAGGGTGCCGGCGCGGACACGGTGGCCGACGGTTTTGTCGCGGAGGCGGTCGTGGCCGGAGAAGAGCTCTTTGCAGCCGGCGTTGTGGACGCCGATGGCTTTGAGGGAGTTTGGGCACACGCGGCGAGCGCTGTTGCCGCGACGATAAGGGCAAGGACGAATCGATTCATGACAAGACAACTTCCTGGATGGATTCCAAAAGGGGAGTGTATCAAGCCGGAGGGACCAACGCGGAGGGCGCGCATCGGAAATTTAGAGTCTGCTTTCATTCGTTGGCCAGCATGCCGGCGAGTAGCGCGGTGCGGGTCGCGAGGTGTTCGATGAGGACCGATTCGTGCGGCGCGTGCGCGCCTTCGCCGACCGCGCCCATTCCGTCGAGCGTGGAAATGCCGAGCGCCGCGGTGAAGTTGCCATCTGATCCGCCGCCGGTGGAGGCTTCGTTAAGTTCGAAGCCGAGTTCGCGAGCGAGCAAGTGCGCTTTGCGGAAGAGCCGCACGGTTCCGCGGCTGCGCTCCATGGGCGGGCGATTGATTTGGCCGGTCACGGTGAGCGTGCAGCGCGGATCGGCGGCGCGGAGCGCGGCAAATTTGCGCGCGATGCGCGCGGCGTCGGCAAGGCGCGGAATGCGCACGTCAACATGCGCCCAGGCTTGGGCGGGAACCACGTTGCTTTTTGTGCCGCCGGCGGCCACGCCCACGCTTACCGTGAGCCCACGCTTCAGGTCGGTCCATCCGCTGACGGTTTCGATGGCGCGCGCCAGCTCGCGGAGAGCGTTGGCGCCTTTCTCGAAGTCGACGCCGGCATGAGCGGCGACGCCTTTGACCTGAATGCGCCAGTCGCCGATGCCTTTGCGCGCGGTTTTGTAGGCCAGCCCCTGCGCGGGCTCGAGCACGTAGACGGCGGAGCACTGCCGCGCAACGTTCTCAGTGATGGGCCGCGAAACGGGACTGCCGATCTCTTCGTCGCTGTTGAGCAGGAGGATGATTTCACGGCGCAGCAGGTCCGCTTCAATGAGCAATTCAATGGCGGTCGCGGCCATGGCCACGCCGATCTTCATGTCGAGGGTTCCGGGCCCCCAGAGGCGACCGTTGCGAACGCGGCAGGGCATGGATTGGAGCGTGCCGAGCGGCCAAACCGTATCGAGATGGCCGAGGAGGAGGATGGGTTTGGCAGTCTCGCGTGATCGCATGGACCGCGGGCCGAAGCGGGCCTCGAGCACATTGCCGTGATCCCGTTGCCGATGCAGCTTGATGCGGGCGCCGAGTTACCTGAGGTGCGCGGCGGTTAGAGTGACGCAGGCGTCGACCGCGGATTTCGAGTCGGAGGGCGACTCGGCCTGAACGAGTTTGCGGGTGAGATCGAGGAGCGAACTTTCCTTGCGGCGCGCCCCGGCCAACAAGGCGCGCATGGGGATGGAATCTGCAGGATCGAAAGACATTTTCGGCCTTTCTGGCGATTGTAGCTTGTTTTCGCCAAAAGTTTTGGCTAAAATTTAGGATATGGAATTTAGCACTGGTGTGGCGAAAAATCGACTGACTGAGCTCATACGGGCAGCGGAGCATGGCGAACGAATCGTCATCACGCGCCACGGCCGCCCTGTGGCCCAGATTGGCCCGGCGCCTGCTGGGAATCGCAAGGCCAAGTTGGGCGGCATGAAGGACCGCATTCGTCTGCTGCCAGGCTGGAACGCGCCCATCGATCCCGACCGTTTTCTGGAAGGCGATCTGTGAAACGGGGTCCGGGCAGCAATGGCCTTCTCCTCGATACCTGCTCGATTCTTCTGGCCCTCAGCGATCCCGATACGCTGACCCGAGTGGCGCGGAAAGCGATTCTCAGCGGACCAAACCGTTTGAGCGTGGTTTCGTATTGGGAGGTCATGCTAAAAAGCATGAAGGGAACGCTGGAGGTGGGCGACCCCCGCGCATGGTGGTTCGACGCGCTCGATCAACTGGCTGCCACGCCGCTGACACTGCGGCCGGAACACGTCTCCGGGGTGTACGCGCTTCCGCCGATTCATAAGGATCCGTTCGACCGGATGCTCCTGGCACAGGCCGCATCGGAGGGACTGGCGTTGGTGACGATCGACGCTGAGATGGCCCGTTACGACTCTAAGTCCTTGCAAATAATCGTCTAATCCGAGAGCAAAATTGCGTTCTGCATGACTCACAGTGTGGCAAATTTACCACAGTACAGGATTCCGCGAAGCCGTCTAATCTAAACACTGCACAGGATTTTCCTGCATTTGGGAGTTAGTTCTTGGCTCAACTGGCGCACCTGGAACAGACGATCGCGGCACCGCTTGAATTTTCGGGAGTCGGGCTGCATTCAGGAGCTCCGGTGACAATGCGGCTGCTGCCTGCCGCGGCGGGTTCGGGCATTGTTTTCCGGCGCACGGATCTCGACAACTTCGAGATTCCGGCGACCGGGCGCAATGTGGCCAAGGTAAGCTACGCCACGAGCTTGATGCGCCAGGGCGTGCTCATCTCCACCACCGAACATCTGCTGTCGGCCTTCATCGGCATGGGTATCGACAACGTGATTGTGGAGATCGACAACCTGGAGTTGCCGATTCTGGACGGCAGCGCTTTGCCCTACGTGGAGGCGTTCCAGCGCGTGGGGATTCGCGAGCAGCGGAGGCGGCGGGAGACGTTGCGCATTCTCCAGCCAATAGAAGTGCGCGAGGGTGACAAGTTCATCGGCGTGTATCCGGGCAGCGGCTACCGGGTTTCGTACACCATCGATTTTCCCGCGCCGATCGGGCAGCAGAAGACCTGCGTGGACCTGGCGGCGGAGATGTACGGGTCGACCATCGCCCCGGCGCGGACCTTCGGCTACAAGGCTGACGAGCGCAAGCTGCGCGATATGGGGCTGATCCGCGGCGCGGGCCCGGAGAGTGCGATCATCCTGGGCGAAAACGGTCCGGAGAATGGCCCGTTGCGCTTTCCCGACGAGTACGTGCGGCACAAGGTGCTGGACCTGATTGGCGACCTGGCGCTGGCCGGACGCCGGTTGGAGGGACACGTGGTGGCGATGCGCGCCGGCCACGCCATGCACACCGCGCTTGTGGCACGGCTGCTGAAGGACCGCTCGGCATGGGAGCTGGCGCACGTGCCTGTGACACTGCCGGCGAGTGAAAGCCAGCAAGAGGAAGACTCTGGCGTGGCGGAAGCGGCGCTGGCGGGCGCGTAGCGCGGGCAATCCGAGCGCGGCGCAGACCATGGGTCTACACTGAATCCCGGACCTGATCCGTCCCTGCAAAGGATTCGATCTAAAGAGAGCTTATCCGAAAGCCCCGGCGGCATAAGGGGGACTGGCAATGGGCGACTTGCTTCTGCATGTCAATGGCGCGCGCGTGAGCGTGAACGCTCCTGCCGACGAGCCGCTGCTTTGGGTGTTGCGCAACCGGCTGCATTTGACCGGGACCCGCTATGGCTGCGGCGAAGGCCAGTGCGGGGCCTGCACCGTCCTGCTCGATGGACGCGCCACGCGCTCGTGCCTGGCGCCCGTGAGCGCCGTGGCCAACGCGAAGATCGTGACCATTGAGGGACTGGAGCACGATGGCCAGCTCAGCGCAATGCAGCAGGCCTTCCTCGACGAGGGCGCATTCCAGTGCGGTTACTGCACTTCAGGCATGATTTTGAGCGCCACTGCACTGCTGCGTGCCGGGCGCAATCCAAGTGAGAGTGAGATGGTTGCGGCCATGAATGGGAATGTGTGCCGGTGCGGAACTTACCCGCGCATTCTTGCAGCCATCCAACGCGCCGCGCAGCAGCAAGCGCAGGGAGCCAGGCGATGAGTTCGCGCACCGAATTCGAGCGCGAGTTTCACGAGGGCGGGTCCTGGGATCCACCGGGCGGACTCGAGTTCGATCGCCGTGATTTTCTGAAGCTATTTGGCGGCGGCCTCTTTGTGGGTCTTGGCAGCGCTTCGGCATGGGCGCAGGAGTCAGGAAGACGATTCGGCGGAAACGCGTTGCCCAAGGATTTGAGCGCATGGCTGCACATTGCCGCCGATGGCGGGGTGAAGGTGTTCACGGGCAAGGCAGAGGTGGGCCAGAACATCCGCACGTCGCTGGCGCAACTGGTAGCGGAAGAGTTGCGCGTAGGATTCGATGCCGTCGAGATGGTGATGGGCGATACGGCCCTGACGCCGTACGACATGGGCACCTTCGGCAGCCGCACAACGCCGACCATGGGTCCGCAGCTTCGCACCATGGCGTTGGCGGCGCGGCAAATGCTGCTGGAAATGGCCGGGGAGTGCTGGCATGTGGACCCGGCAACCCTGATGGCCGCGGATGGCAGGGTGACCGACATCAAGACACGACGCTCGTTGAGTTATGGCGAGCTGACTCGGGGCGAGAATCTGGTGAAGATTGTCTCGAGCGATGATGCGTTGACGCCCGCAAGTGCGTGGAAGATTGCAGGCACTGCGATTCCAAAGGCGCAGGGCCGCGACTTTGTGACCGGCAGTCATGCCTACCCTTCCGATATTGCTCGGCCGGGGATGTTATTTGGCGCCGTTCTGCGCCCCGATGGCTTCAAGGCCACGCTGCAGTCCATCGATACCGGTGCAGCGGAGAAGCTCGACGGCGTGAAAGTGGTGCGCGACGGCGATTTTACAGGCGTGGTAGCGCCCGATCCCGCGACCGCACAGCGCGCGCTGGGGGCAATACGGGCCAAATGGGATGTGCCCTCGCAGCCCTCGAACCGCGAACTTGTCGACGTGCTGAAGAATGGCTCTGGAAGCGGAAGCGCGGAGAGGCCGCAGTACGTTGCCGGGTCGGTGGCGCAGGCGCTGGACGGCGCGGAGATCAAGGTGGAGGAGCAATACACCATCCAGTACATTGCGCACGCGCCGCTGGAGCCGCGCGCAGCCGTCGCGGAATGGAATGGCGACAGGTTGACGGTCTGGACCGGAACACAGCGTCCGTTTGGTGTGCGCGACGAATTGGCGGCGGCGCTGAAGATTCCCGCAGAAAACGTGCGTGTGATCCAGCCGGACATGGGCGCCGGATATGGCGGCAAGCACACCGGGGAAGCAGCCGTGGAGGCTGCGCGCCTGGCCAGGGTGGCCGGCAAGCCGGTGAAACTGGAGTGGACGCGGCAGGAGGAATTCACCTGGGCTTATTTCCGCCCTGCCGGAGTGATTGAGATCCGTGCGGGAGCACGGCGTGATGGAACGCTGCTGGCGTGGGAATTTCACAATTACAATTCCGGAAATGCTGGAATCGGCACGCCCTACGCCGTTTCCAACCAGATCATCCAATACCACGCGGCTGATTCGCCGTTGCGGCAGGGTTCGTACCGCTCGCTTGCGGCCGCCGCAAACCACTTTGCCCGCGAATCGGCGATGGATTCAGTTGCCGCGGCCGCGGGGATCGATTCGCTCGCATTTCGCATGAAGAATCTGACGGACACGCGGCTTCAGGCTGTGTTCCAGGCGGCCGCCGGCAAATTCGGCTGGGACAAAGCGAAGTCCACGCCGCAACGTGGATTCGGGATTGCAGGCGGAACTGAGAAGGGTGGATATGTGGCGACGTGCGCTGAGGTGGAGATCGATCCTGCCAGCAAGAAGGTGCGCGTTCGCCGCGTAGTGCAGGCGTGGGAATCGGGCGCGATCGTCAATCCCGACGGCCTGCGCAATCAACTGTCGGGGGCCATTGTGCAGGGATTGGGCGGCGCACTCTTTGAGCAGGTTTTGTTTGCCGGCGGGCGGATTCAGAATGCCTCGTTCGCGCAGTACCGGCTTCCCCGCTTCAGTGACACGCCGGAAATCGAAATCGTTCTGCTCGATCGGAAGGACTTGCCTTCAGCGGGCGCGGGCGAAACCGGCATTGTCGGAATTGCGCCCGCTGTCGGGAATGCCATTTTTGCCGCTACGGGGATTCGGCTTCGAAGCATGCCGATGGCTCCGCGTGCCGCAGCGCCGGGACAACCGGATTCCGGAGTGCGGAGCTAGGGCCGGTTCACACGATTGGGAGCGCGGCGAGCAGCGGCGCATGCGGGCGCGTAGACGGGCCGTTCTTCCGAAAGCTAAAATCTGAATTCTGCATCGCAGGAGTTCCCCATGCCCACTCCCGTCAACCGCCGCACCGTCGATCTCTCCCAGTACCCGGACCTTGCCGTCGTCTATCTCGGCATGCGCGTCAACCGCATCACTGGCCTCAAAACCGTCTTCGGATTTGGCCCTAAGATCGCCAGCTCCGTCGCCGCTCAGCCAGACGGGCTGCTCCGCCACGAAAACTTCGTCTTTTCGTTCTTCCCCATGCATGTGGGCATGCGTCAGTACTGGCGCGACATGGCGTCTCTACTCGCCTGGACCCGCTCCGAGCCGCACCGCCTTTGGTGGAAGGCCTTCCTGCGCGACTCCGGTGGCACCGGCTTTTGGCACGAGACCTACGCCATCCGCGGCGGCATGGAAGCCATCTACGACGACATCGCCCCGAAGATCGGCTTCATGAGCTTCGCTCCCATCGTCCCCGCCCGCGGATCGATGTTCACCGCCTCTCACCGCTCCGCCCGCGCCGACAAACTCGAGCCGGTGATCACGGAATCCGAACTCTATGGAAAATGACTGCGGGCCTCTGCGCTCTGCCCTTCACTCAGGAATCAATTCAATCGCCATCGCCGTCGCTTCTCCGCCGCCAATGCAGATCGCGGCGATTCCGCGCTTCAGCCCGTACTTCGCAAGCGCCGCTAGCAGAGTGACCAAGATGCGCGCGCCTGAGGCGCCGATGGCATGGCCGAGGGCGCATGGGGCCACGCCGTGAAGCACGCCAAGGAACGCAAGCAATT